>DATEGZ010000315.1:0-83703 GCA_035279905.1 Vicinamibacterales bacterium | reverse complement strand
CGATCGCGTGGCGCTCGCCACGCACCGCGTCGCCTCAACCCCCGCCGAGGAACGCGACGCGGCGCGCGTCGAATCCGTGATCCGCGAGGCGGGGCTCACGCCGCCGGATCTTGCGGGCCTTGCGGCCGCCGCCGGCTTGTCCACGCCGGCCATCGAGCAGGCGCTCAGGACGCTGGCGCGCGCCAGGCGCGTCGTAAAACTCGACGCGCTGTGTTTTCATGTGGACGCGCTATCGCGCCTCAAACAGGACGTGCAGCAACTGGGGGCGTCACGCCCGTCGCCGGGCGCGCTGGTCCGCGTAGATGTGGCAACGTTCAAGGAGCGCTTCGGGCTCAGCCGGAAATACGCGATTCCGTTGCTCGAGTGGCTGGACCGCGAGCGCGTCACGCGCCGAGTTGGCGACGCGCGGGTCATCTTGTGACTGGACTTCGAACTTCGAACTTCTGACTTCGAACTTCCGGCGGCGAAGCCGCCAGCTAGTTGTCCTTCGTCTCGTTGGCGCCTTCGCGGGTGGCGTCTTTGAAGTTCTTGATCCCTCGGCCAATGCCTTTGCCCAGCTCGGGCAAACGGTTCGCACCGAAAATCAAGACAACGATCAGAAGAATGATGACTAACTCGGGGACGCCGAGGCGCATATGAAACTCCTGCCGGGAGCGGCCGGCCCTTCCCCTCATTCTAGCGCGATTTTGCCGCCCGGCCTCGAAAGTGAAGCTGAGAGAGGACGGCCGGCGTCCTAAGAGGTGCGCTGGCCCGCGCAAACCGTCCAGGGCGGCCTGACAGGCAGAACACTGGCCCTGGGCATCGGTCTTGCACGATTTGCCGCTAAACGGGCAAGGCCAGCCGTGAGTATACTGGTGAGTACGAACCCGGTACAGATGGATGCACCCTCCCCCGCCGCCGCGCTGCCGCCCCCGGGCTCACCCCCGACATCGAGCGGTTCGTCCGGCGCGTGGCTGGGCTCGCAGTCGATTTTCGATCGCCGCGACGAGAACGCGCTCCGCCGCGCCGCGGGCGCGACGGGTGTCACGCTGGGCTTTTACGCGATCATGTTTGCGCTGTTGCTCTACACCGGCATCACGGTGACGCAGCAGCTCGTCGACCCGGAAAAAGAGATGCCGAAGTTCGTGTATCTCAACCAGCCGGGTCCCGGTGGTGGAGGCGGCGGCAGTCCCGCGCCTGCGCCACCCAAGCCGATGGAAGTGCCGCATCACAAGGCGGCCGAGCCCATTCCGACGCCGGTGGCGACTCCGCCCCCGCCTCCGCCCACGCCGATTCCGACGCTCAACGCGCCCATCGAAACGAACATGGCGAGCGTGATTCAGGCCACGGGCGCCAGTTCCGTGTCGCTCGCGAGCTACGGCGGCGGTGGCAGCGGCGGCGGCATCGGCTCCGGCCGCGGCAACGGTGTCGGGCCAGGCACCGGCGGTGGGTTTGGCGGCGGCGCGTTCCGGCCGGGCAACGGCGTCAGCTCGCCCGTGCCGATCCGACAGCCTGAACCTAAGTACACAAGTGACGCCATGCGCGCCAAGGTGCAGGGCGACGTCGAGCTCGAAGCCATCATCCTCCCAAACGGCACCGTTGGCGACGTGCGCATCGTCAAGTCGCTCGACGATAAGTTTGGCCTCGATCAGGAGGCCATCAAAGCGGCGAAGCAGTGGTTCTTCAGGCCTGCCGTTGATCGTGACGGCAAGCCCGTACCGGTACTCGTGACACTCATCCTCTCGTTCCGACTGCACTAATCCCTGAGACCTTCAACGGTCGTCCGTCCAACGACAACGGCCCGGTGGGGCAACCCACCGGGCCGTCGCCGTTTTTCGCGCGTCCGCGCGGCATCTGCTTGCGCGCCGGCACCGAGGAGCGTATTCTCGGCCGACCCCCAGCCATCTCGTGTCGTCTCGGGAGCGATGCGCGACATATCCATCGACGTCGAGGCTGTTCGCAGCCACTTCCTGTTTCCGGCGACGGGGCGGATCGTCACGAACAACGCCGCCAGCACGCAGCCCCCGCGCGAGCTGGTCGATCTGTTCGACGAGCTCGCGCCGGGCTACGAGAACGTGCACCGCGGTCAATCGACGGCGTCCGCGCACATGACGGCGGCGTTCGAGGCCGCCTACGACACGATCGCCCAGTTCCTCAACGCGCCCAGCCGGCGCAGCCTTGCGATCTACCGCAACACGACCGAAGCGCACAACGCCGTGATGTACACGCTCTTCACGGACTTCCGTGACGGCGACAACGTCGTGACGACGCTGATGGAGCACAACTCGAACTACGTGCCGTGGTACGCGATGTGCCGCGAGATCCTGCCGAAGTTCGGCCGGCGCGTCGAATACCGGCTGGTGCGCTTCGATCCGCTGACGGGCGAGCTCGACCTCGATCACCTCCGGTCGCTCATCGACGACCGGACCAAGCTCGTCTGCTGCACCGGCGCGTCGAATTTCTTCGGCACGAAGAACCCGCTGGCGGCGATTCGCGCGATGGCGTCCGCGAGCGGCTACGTGCAGCCGAACGGCGAACGGCGATCGTATCTGCTCGTCGACGGCGCGCAGCTCGTGCCGAGCACGCCGGTTGACGTCCAGGCGCTCGACGTCGACTATCTGTCGTTTTCGTTCCACAAGATCCTCGCGCCGTTCGGCGTCGGCGTGCTCTACGGAAGGGAACACCTGCTCGAGTCGTCGCGGCCGTTCCTCTACGGCGGCGACATGATCGCGACGGGGCAGGTGTTTCCGGATCGCGTCGGCTACAACGTGCTGCCGTGGAAATTCGGCGCCGGCACGCCGAACATTCTCGGCACCGTAGTCTCGGCGCAGGCGCTGCGGCTGCTCGTCGATCTTGCGCGGTCGCCCCGCACGCGCACGTACTTCGGCAGCGAGCGTGCGCTGCCACTCGACGAGGTGACCGAGGCGATGACGGCCGTGATGATGTGGACGCGCCGGCTTTCAGCGCGCGCCCTCGAGCGGCTGGCGGAGATCCCCGGGCTGACCTTGTACGGCCCACGCGACGCGGCCCACCGGACGGCGCTCGTCTCGTTCAACATCGCCGGGTGGGATCCGATGGAACTGGCGGCCCGCCTCAACGACGCCGGCGTCGAGTCGCGGGCCGGGTGTCACTGTGCCACCCTGGCGCATCACGAGCTCGCGCTCGATCCGCCCGCGAGCTGCCGGCTGAGCTTCTACCTCTACAACACGCTCGAGGAAGTCGATCGGGCCGTCGACGCGCTGGCCGCGATTGTGGAACGCCGCGTGCCCGCGCACTCGAGGGCCTGACCCGCCGTTGACACGCGCCGGCGGGAGTGACTATCGTTCTCGTGCGCGCTCAAAAGGCGCCCGCGGGTTCGCGCGAAGGGCCAAGCCCACTGTCATACGCATCTGTTTGACGGCACGTACACCCCGTGCTGCCTGTCTGCGAACCACAGGCTCGAGCATGGAGGTCGTATGACGCCGCATCCGCTGCCAGCCCGTCCGAATCTCGAGCAATTGAAGAAGCAGGCGAAGTCGCTCTTGCGCGCCGCGCAGGATCGCGACGCCGCGGCCATTCAGCGATTCGCTGGGTTGCCGGCATTCGCCGCACGTCCGGCCGATCAGATCGCGTCCGCGGTCGCGCTGCACGACGCGCAGTCCGTGATCGCGCGCGAGCACGGATTCGACTCGTGGGCGGCGCTGCGTGAGGAGGTCGAAGCGCGGACGTTCTCGTTCGAGGCCGCCGTGGACGAGTTCGTTCGATGCGCAACCGGCGGCGCAACCGGCCGCGCCGAACGGCTGCTCGCGCTGCATCCGGGCATCGCCACCGCGACGTTCCACACCGCGCTCGTGCTCGGTGACGCCGCCGCGGTCGACGCGCGCCTTCGCACTCAACCCGCGCTCGCGACGGCGTCCGGCGGGCCACAGGACTGGGAACCGCTGCTCTACGTCTGTCACACGTCGATGCATCGATCTGTCGCCGCGCGCGCCGACGGGCTCGTGCACATCGCCCGCGCGCTCCTGGCGCTCGGCGCCAACCCCAACGCCGAGTACCACTGGAACTGGCACCCCGAGCTGCCGCGCACGGCGCTGTGGGGATCGGTGTGCGCCGTGCGCCATCTGCCTCTGACCGAAGTGCTGCTTGAGGCCGGCGCGAATCCGACTGACGGCGTCACGACGCACATCGCCGGCGGCGGGGGCGACCTCGCGGCGCTCGAGCTGCTGGCGCGCTACGGCCTCGACGTCAACGGCGTTCCCGGCGGCGTGCCGCCGCTCGTCTACATGATGCAGTGGGCGAACAATCCCGCCGGGCCGTTCTGGCTCCTCGATCGCGGCGCGGATCCGAATCGCGCGTGGGGTGAGGACGGCGACGCGCCGCTGCACGTCGCCGCTCGCCGCTGGAACGTGGCGATGGTCGATCGACTCGTGCAGCACGGCGCTCATCCGATGCAGCGGCGAGCCGATGGTGCTACGCCGCACACGCTCGCCGAGCGCTTCGGCAATCACGACATCGGGTCGTGGCTGCTCGCGCACGGCGCGGTGGACGAGCTCTCGCCGCTCGATCGATTCATGGCCGCGTGCGCGCGGGCGGATCGCGCGGCGGCCGACGCCATGCTCGCGGAGCGGCCGAATCTGCCGCGCGAGCTCCGCGCCGAGCATCACTTGATGATGCAGCGCCACGCCGAGAGCGGCAACGTCGCGGCGCTCGAGACGATGCTCAGCTGCGGGTTCGACCCCAACACGCCCGACAAGGACCACGTCACCGCGCTCCATCGCGCCGCGATGGGCGGGTGGGTCGAGGCGACGCGCATGCTGCTGGCCGCGCGCGCCGACATCAACGCGCTCGACGGGATGTTCGCAGCGCCGCCGATCGTGTGGGCGGTCGAAGGGCGCACGCATCCGCGCCCCGGCGCGGATCACGTGGGCGTCGCGCGCGTGTTGATCGCGGCCGGCTCGCCAGTCGTCTGGGCGCCGCCCGAGGGCGCGCCCGATCCCGAGCGCACGCTCGACGGGCTGAGCGATCTCGTGCGCGAAGCGTCCGCTCAACCGCGCTGACGCCACAAGGCGCTTGAAATCGGCCTCGGTGCTCATAGAATCGCCTCAAGTTATGCGGACGTGGGTCAAGGTCACCATCACCGGTGTCGTCGTGGTCGGCCTCGGCATCGCCGCCATCGCCGGGACCAGCGCGTACTTTTTCCTTCGCCACCTCGACACGAAGCAGGCGAGCGAGGCTGACACGCTGCGCCAGTTCGACGCGCTGCGGGCGCGCTTTGGATCGCGCCCGCCGCTGGTCGACATCGTCGACCTGAGAAGCGGGGACATCCGGATCAACCGCACCCCGCACCCCGAAGGCCGGCGTGCCACCACCTTGCACGTCCTGACGTGGAACTCGGACGGCGATCGGCTTCAGTCCGACTTGCCGTTATGGCTGATGCGCTTCAGTTCCGTCAATATTCTCTCGACTCTCGGCCTCGCGCCCGACAAATACCGGCTCACCGCCGAGGATGTCGCGCGCTACGGCCCGGGCATCGTCGCCGAGGTTCGGCAGCCCGGACGCGCCGACGTGATGATCTGGATCGAGTGACGTCTATTCGCTCTTCAGCGCCTCGACCGGTTCGATCCGCAGGCCTCGACGAGCGGGACCGGTCGTCGCGGCCAGACCCGCCAGGCTCATCACGAGCACGACACTTGGGAGAATGACGCCCGCGTGGCTCGCGAGCATCTCACCGTCGCTCGAGTAGTCGATCAGAAGGGCAACGCCGGCGCCGATGACGATGCCGGCGGCAATTTGTCGAAGCGCCCGGCGGAAGATCCCCCCGAGCAGGCGCGCGGGCGCCGCGCCAAGCGCCGTCCGAATCGCGATCTCGCGCCGGCGCTGCGTGACGGTGAACGACATCATCGCGAAGATGCCCGCCGCTGAGAGCAGCACCACGCTCGCGACCGCCACCGCGATGCCTCCGGCGGCGGCCGTCAGTCCGACTCGCTGAAAGCGGTAGACATCTTCGAGCGGAACGACCTTCACCTGAAGCGCCGGCGCGATCGCGGCGCCCATGTCCGGCAGCGCCCGCGCGAGTGCCGCGCGTTCGCCCGTCGGCATGCGCACGGCCAGGCGGATCCGGCCGCCCTCCCACGAGGTGAGCGGCTGATAGATCCGCGGCTGGGCGAGATCGTCGCCGAACGGATTCCAATCGATGTTCTCGACGACGCCGACGATCTCGAGCCACGGCGACGGCGCCGTCGCGGGCGTGTCAGGGACGAGACGGATCCGGCGGCCGAGCGCATCCGTTCCGGCAAGCAGCCGCCGAGCAAACGCGCGATTCACGACGACGCGGTCGGCACGCTCGATGAAATCGCCCGAGGCGAACGGGCGACCGGCGAGCACGCTGACGTCGAAAGTGCGAAAGAAATCGGGTCCGACGATCGACGGCTGGACCTGGTGCGACGCGCCGGCCGGCGCCGAATCGTTCTCGATCGCAATCCGCGCGGAACGGCCGATGTTTGGCAGGTTCATCGCGAACGTGTGGCTGACGGCGGCTGGCTCGGCGTCCAGACGTTGGGACAACCGGGCCTGGAGGCTCGGCAGATCCGCCCCCTGCTGATCGAGCGTCGCTTCCGCGAACAGAATCTGGTCTACCGGGAATCTCGGCAGATTGAAGATGTCCCGGACCTGGAACCAGCCGAGACCGATCGCGGCCGGCAGCGCCGCCGACGCGATTGAAATCTGCACGACGATGAGCGTCGTCCACGTGCGGCCCAGATGCAGTCCGGACCGCTGCGCGAGGCATCCGGTTGCGCGGAGCGCGGGGACGACTCCGGTGAGCACGACGGCGAGCGCCGCGAGTGCGCCGGCGTACACGACGGACGCGCGCGACAAGCTGTAGTCGGTCCAGAAATTCGTCTGGCCGAGGCGCGCGGCGCCGGAGCTGACCCAATCGAGCGCGACCTTCACCAGCAACACGCCAGCGATGGCCGCGCCAGCCGACAGCACGAACGATTCGGCGGACAGCTGGGCGACGATCCGTCCACGGCTCGCGCCGAGTGCCGAACGAATCGCGATCTCGCGGACGCGGGTCGCGGTGCGCGCGTAAACGAGAATCGCGACGTTGACCGAGACGACGACCAGGATCAGGCTCACGAGAGCGCTCACAGGCCAGAACGCATCCGAAGAGCTCGCGCTCATGCCGGCGAACGGATACGTGTACGGCAGCACTTCGGGGCGAAGGTCCGCGTGCGTGTCCGGATACGCCGCGGCGAGCCGTTGACCGACGGCCGTGAGCTCGGCTTGCGCGTCAACGGCGTCGCGTCCGGGCGCGAGCCGGCCCGCGACGAAGATCGACGGCCCGCGGCCGGGCTCGCGATCGGCCGCGGCGATCGTCATCGGAATCCAGTACCGGTGGTTGACCGGAAAGGCGAAGCCGTCCGGCATCACCCCGACGATCGTGTACGCCGTCGTATCCAGCTCGAGCCTGGCGTTGATCGCGTTCGCGTCCGCGTTGAAGCGCGAGCGCCAGACCTCTGCGCCGATGACGATCACGGGCGGGGCGCCCGGTTGCGCGTCTGCGTCGACCAGCACGCGGCCAAGGAGCGGCGGCACGCGCGCGAGGCGGAAGCCTGACGGCGTGATCTCCGCGATCTGTGCGGCCTCGACGCCGCTCGTGCCGCCCGTGACGTTGCGCGTGACATCGTGGAACGCCGTGACGTCTTCGACCGTTGTCATCGCGTCGCGCCAGATCGTGAAGTCGGCGAGGGCGCGCCGTGCTTCCTGGTGCGTTCGGCGGTTCCAGTTCTCGAGCGCGACGAGCCGGTCGCCGTCGGGCAGCGGTACGTCCGGGTAGAACCGCGCGTGGAAAATCGCGAAGAAGCCGACGCCGATCGCGACGGCCACCGCGATGCCGAGCCCGCCGACGAGCGTCAGTCCGGGATACTTCACGAGCATGCGGAGCGCGAGCTTGAGATCGAGCCTGGAGGGAAACGCGACCACGCGCTCGGCCCACGCGGCGACGGCGTTGACGACGAGCGACGCGGACAGCTTCACGAGCCAGGCGGCCGAGCGCAGAACGGCGCGATCGCCGCGAGCGAGGTCTTGCGCGCGACGCCGGACGCCATCGACGAGCGCGTCGCCCATCTCCCGGCGGAACGACGGGGGATAGAGCAGGAGGAGGGCACGCGCGAGCGCGGCGGCAAGCCGAGCGGTCACTTCCGCCCTCCCGCGCCCGCGTGTCCCATCCGCGCTCTGCCGACCGCGACGACGACCTCGAGCCGCTTCAGCTCCGCTTCGAGCGCCTGCCGCCCGAGACGCGTCGCCTGCCAGTACTCACGCCGCTCATCCGCCTCGGGATCGCCGGCGGCCGCCTGGATCAAGCCCGCGGTGCGCAGGCGCTGAATGGCCCGATAGAACGTCGGCATTTCAAACCCCGGCCGGCCGCCCGTGCGCGCTTCGGCCTCCTGGAGGATCGCGTAGCCGTGACGCGGACGATCGACGACGCTCAGGAGAATGTGAATTTCGACGGGACGGAGGGCAACCGGGGTGGAGCGCGACATGTCGGGCACTAGTAACGTGACGTTAGCAGTCTGCTTGCGCGGCGTCAATAGCCGCGAGACACCACAGGGAAGTTGGGAGTAGTCTGCTGACTATGCTCAACGACCTGGTGCATGCCCTTCGCCTCGTGCGGCGTCAGCCAGGGTTCACCGCGATCGCGTGTGTGACGCTCGCGCTCGGCATCGGCGCCAACACCGCCATCTTCAGCGTCGTCGACGCGGCGCTCTTCCAGCCGCTGCCGTATCGCGACGCCGATCGCCTCGTGAGCGTCTACTTCACGACGACCTCGATGGACGGCCGGACCGTCATGGCGCTCGTCGACGGCAGCCAGGCGGACTACGTCCGCGCAGCGTCCGGCGTGTTCGAGGGCGTCGAAGTGTTCGGGCGTCCCGCCGGCAGAGCGCTTTCTGCGGGGAGCGGACCGAACGTGTGGGTCGGCGCGTTTTCCGCCGGGCTGCCCACGTTTCTCGGTATCGCGCCGGAAGTCGGCCGCACCTTCACGGTCGATGATGTCGCCGCCGGCGACACGATCGTGCTGAGCGATCGATTCTGGCGAAGCGCGCTGAACGGGGACCCACAGGTGCTCGGCCGGACGATGGCCTTCGCCGAACGCTCGTACACCGTGATTGGCGTCATGCCGCCGACGTTCCGGTTTTTCGCTGGCGCCTCGGCGGACGCATGGCTGCCCATCGGCAATCGCGACGGCGACGATCTGGTGGCGCGACTTCGGCCGGGCGTTCCGCTGACGGAGGCCAAGCGAGAGCTCGACGCCGTCTCGAGTCGAACGACAGGCAGACAGCTCGACTGGAAGATCGAGCCGGCTGGATGGAATCGCGTCGCGGACACATCACGGCAGATGCTGTTGATGCTGCTGGGCGCGGTCGGATTCGTGCTGCTCATCGCCTGCGCGAACGTCGCGAATCTGCTGCTGACGCGGACTCTCGTGCGGCAGCGCGAGATCGCCGTGCGCGCGTCACTCGGGGCCACGCGCTGGCAGCTCGTCCGGCAGTTCCTCGTCGAGGGGCTCGTCCTCGGCGCCATGGGCGGCGTCGCGGCCATCGTGCTCGCCCGCGTCGTGATTCGCGCCGTTCCTGCGGTCATGCCGGGCAAGCTGATCCAGTCGCTGCTCGCGGTCTCGGTTCCGGTGCTCGACGCGCGAGCGCTGGCGTTCGGTGTGGTGTGCGCGCTCGTGACCGGCGTGTTGTGCGGATTGGTGCCGGCCGCGCGTGCGGCGGGTTCGACCGCGCTGAGTCGGTTCCTCACGGCGGGCTCGCGAACGGTTGGACCGTCACGCGCGGAACGCCGAGCTCGTGCAGGTTTTCAGGCACTGCAGGTCGCCCTTACGCTCGTCCTGCTGGTTGGCGCGGGACTGCTCGTCACCAGTTTCTTACGTATGCGCTTGACGCCGCCAGGATTCGCGGGAGATCGCCTGTCGTACATCACGCTGACTATCCCGTTCCGCTCGTTTTCCCCGCCTCAAGCGTCCGTGTTCGCCGACGAGTTCCTGGCGCGCGTGCAGGCTCTGCCGGGTGTTGCCGGCGCCGCAATCGGCGCGCCGCCCGCGGCGGGGCCCTCCGTCAACACGCAGCCGATCACGTCCGACGGCGACGCACCTCGGACGATCTCCGCGCGCACGCACTGGTTCTTTGTCGGGGCCGGCTACTTCCAGGTAGCGGGCATTCCGCTCGCGGCGGGGCGCTCGTTCGCCGCGGGGGAGACGTTTGACCGCCCAGGCGTGACGTCCGCGGCCATCATCAGCGACAACCTCGCGCGCCAACTCTGGCCCGAGCAGAGCGCCATCGGCCACACGTTTCGGCTCGGCGGCGCGACCTACTCGGTGGTCGGCATCGTCCCGCACCTCAAGACGGTCTATCTCGCTGACGACGACGTGCAAGTGTTCCTGCCGACGACACACATCACGAGCGCGTACGGCTTGATCGTGCGAACGGCCGGGGGCGCCACGATGAGCGCGGAGACGGTGCGTGAGGTGGTCCGCGCGATCGATTCGCGCGTGACGCTTCGCCGGATCGGCACGGTCGACGCCCTCGTCGACGAGCTCGATCCGCTCGGGTCACCCCGGCTGTATGCAGGGTTGATGGGCGCGCTCGGTGTGCTGGGCCTCCTGACCGCGGCCGTCGGATTGTTCGGGTTGCTATCGCATGCGGTCAGTCAGCGGACGCGCGAGATCGGCGTTCGCCTGGCGCTCGGCGCCGACGCGTCGAGCGTGCGACGGCTGGTCATGCGAGGCGCGCTCGGACCGCTGGCGATCGGCGTGGTTGCCGGTCTGATCGCGTCGTGGTGGATGTCGCGGTGGCTCTCGACGCAACTCTTCCACGTCGCTCCACACGATCCGGCAACGCTCGCTGGCGTCGTGACGCTGGTCGTCATCGTGTGTGGCCTCGCGGCGACGCTGCCCGCCGCGCGCGCCGGCCGCGTCAATCCCGTCGACGCGCTCCGCGCAGACTGAGTTCGCTGCTAGACTCCTCCCGACCGTGCCGCCGCGGGCACACCTGTGCCTTCGGCGCACACCTCCGCGGGAACGAACTCGTTGCTGCTCAACGAGTTAACTATTGGCAGGCGAGTTGCTCTATCGGCGGCCATGACTCGACTCGCGCTCCTCATTGCCCTCGTCTTGCTGCCGCCGACGGCGGCCTACGCGCAGGAGATCGAACCACCCGACGGCACCCGGATCAGTTCGGCCCAGGTGTCCGGCATCGACATGGACCGGCTCAGTCCCGGTCTGCGCGAGGACATCGGCAAGCTCGCCGGCACGCCGCTCGATCGCCAGCGCCTTCGCGATCTCGCCGCACGCATCGAGGCGGAGCAGCCGCGGTATGTCGCCGCGCTCCGCTACACGACGGATGCCGACGGCAGCGCGCGCGTCGTGTTCGTCGTCGGACGGGTGCGCGATCAAGACATCAACGCGCGGTACATCGTGGACGAGGTCGAGATTCGCGGCATCGATGAAGCGCGTCTCGACAAAACGCTGCGTGACGATCTGCACGCGCTGGTCGGCAAGCCGCTCGATTCCGAGGAGGCGGAGCGGCTGGTCACGCGGCTGAAGGACGCGCTGCCGGACTACCGGGTCATGCGGAGCACCACGCGCGGCGCCCAGCCGGGCCGCCTCAAGCTCATCTACATCTTGATCCGGCCTGAGTCGGCGCACTGGCTGCGGTTCGAGCCGTTCGACGCGAACGCGCTCTTTCATTCCGATCAAGGCTGGGGCGCGAACCTCGCGCTCGGGATGGGCGGGGAAAACTGGCGCGTGACGCCGATCATCCCGATCGACAACGGCGACGATCTGATCGAGGAGTACTCCGGCTTCGGCCTCCGCGTCGAGTCACGCAATGTCGGCACGGAGCGGCTGGGCGTGTTCTTCGAGTGGTCCACGTACGATCAGGATTGGCGCGACGAGACGCTGTTCGCCATGACATTTCGGCCGGATCTTCCCGCGCTCTACCGCAACCGGATGAGCGTCACGCCGCTCGTGAAATTCGCGTTCACGCCGCAGGTAAGCGTGGGCGGCGGCGTGGCGATCACCGAGCTCGACTCGCTCGTCGAGCCGGGACCGTCGCGCATGGCCAACGCCGGCATCGGGTTCATCAGGTTTCACGACCAGTGGCAGGCCGACTCCGGCATGAAGCAGCAGCTGGACGCCTCGTTCACGGCGCGCGCGGGCACGACCGGGCTTCAGAGCGACCTGGTCTACCAGCGCTATTTCATGCGCGCTGACTACGTGGTCGGCTCGACGAGACAACAGCTGATCGTGTCGGCGATGGGCGGCGCGATCGACGGCGACGCGCCGATGTTCGAGCGGTTCTCGCTCGGCGACTCGAGGACGCTGCGAGGATGGAACAAGTGGGCCATCACGCCCGTCGGCGGCGATCGCATGTTTTCCACCACGCTCGAGTTCCGCTATCGCATCGTTTCGGTGTTCTTCGATTCCGGATCGGTCTGGGACACGCCGGCCGACAAGCACCTCCGCTTCTCGACGGGCGTGAGCTTCAACCCCGGTCCGGTGTTCTTCACGCTGGGATTCCCGCTGAACACCGACGAGTTCCGCGCGGTGTTCACGATGGGACTCAGATTCCCGCAGGTGGGGTTCCGCAACCCATGGTGAGGGCGACGCCGCGCACCTTCTCAACGGTGACACGGATCGCGATGCTCCTTATGGCGATGTCCACGGTGGAACTGCTGGCGCAATCGATCACCGTGCACCGCGCCGGCGAGATGCTGGCGCTGCGCGCGCCCACGTTCACCTTCATCAAGGGCGAGCCGCTCGTTCGCCTGAAGGACGGCCGCGCCGTGCGCGCGGATCTGGAGCTGTCGGTGCTGCCGGGTCCGGGCGGCGTCGCCACGGCCCAGGCGCGGCAGGTGTTCGTCCTGAGCTACGATCTGTGGGAAGAGCGATTTGCCGTGACACAGGCCGGCGCCCCGCCGCGATCGATTGCGAACCGCACGGCTGGCGAGGCGGAGGCCTGGTGCCTCGAGCAGCTGACCGTGCCGATCGCGAGCCTTGGATCGCTCGGCACCGATCGCCCGTTCTGGATTCGGCTCGCGTCCCGTGTGCTCGACGGCGGGACCGCGGCCAGCGGGGAAGACGAGGAAGGCTTCACGCTGCGCGCCCTGATTGACGCGCTGAGCCGCCGGCGGAAGGACAATGTCTGGACGCACACCGTCGAAGCCGGCCCGTTCCGCCTTGGGTCGTGAGCTGCGCGCGACGAGGCCGCCGCGATGACCCGGCTGCGCACTCGCCTCATCGTCGCCTTTCTTGCGGCGACGCTCGTCCCGCTCGCGGCCACCGTGTGGATCACGACGTCGCTGCTCGATCGCAGCCTCGGCTACGCGACCACCGGCGATCTCGATCGTCTGTCGCGGACGCTCGAAGCCACCGTCAGGCAGTTCTATCAGCGCGAGCGTGAGACGCTGAAGCAGGACGTCCTCGCCGGGCGCGCCGTGCCCGAGACCTACGCGCTCGCGGACTCGGCGGACTGGCCGGACGCCGTGCGCACCTTCTGGGAGAGCGGCGAATCCGAGCGGTTCGGGCTGTCGGGATCGAGCGGGGATCACATCGAGTACCTCCAGCGGCACGACGCTGCCGACGACACGACTCGCGGCGTCTACACCTACACGCGGGACCTGCACGGCCTCCGCATGGATCAGCTCTCCGCGGAACTGCGCGACACGCGTCAGCTCGTCGAGTCGATCGAGAGCCGCGATCTGCGCCGCGGCTTCACGTTGACGCTGCTGCTCCTGCTCGGCGCGGCGTGGGTCGTGTCGCTTGCGCCGTTGATCTACATTGCCCATCGCGTGAGCCAGCCGATCCAGGGGCTGACCGCCGGGCTGACGGACTTTGCCGCGGGGAACTGGTCACGCCGCGTTGACACGGGCGCCGCGCCAGGCCAGCCGCCGGGCGACGAAGTCGGGCGCGCGGTCGAGGCGTTCAACCGGATGGCCGATCAGCTCGGCCAGCAGCGCGAGCGCCTCGTGCACCTGACGCGCATGGCGAGCTGGCAGTCCCTGGCGCGCAAGACCGCGCACGAGCTGAAGAACTCGCTGACTCCGATCCGGCTCACGGTGGAGGAGATGCAGGCGCGCCAGCCGCCGTCCGATCGCGCGTTCATGGATCAAGCCGTCCAGATCGTCGTGAGCGAGATCGAATCACTCGAGCGGCGCGTGCGCGCGTTTTCCGAGTTTGCGAGCGAGCCACCGGCGAGCCCGCAGATCCTCGACCTCAACGCGGCAGTCGCCGAGCGGCTGGCGTTGCTACGACCGGCTCATCCCGACACGAACTGGGCGGTGCGGCAGGACGACCGGATGCCGCGTGTCCGCGCGAGCGCCGATCTGCTGCGCGGCATCCTCAACAACCTGCTGCAGAATGCGGCCGAAGCCGCGGGCAGTGGGGGCACGGTGCTCGTCATCACCCGTGCGGCCGCCGGGGAGGTCGCGATCGAGGTACACGATTCTGGACCAGGCTTGAGCGCGGACGCGGCCGCGACGCTCTTCCAGCCGACGATCACCTTCAAGAAACACGGCATGGGCCTCGGCCTGTCGATCGCGAAGAGCCACGCCCTGCTGTCGGGCGGCGACATCGTGCTCGTACCGGGTGAGCTCGGCGGCGCGGCGTTCAGAGTGACGTTGCCGGAGGCGAGCGAGTCCGCGCCGCTCGACCAGCCGTCGTGACTCGCGCGCGCCACATCGCGATCGTTGACGATGAGCCCAACATCGGGCGGTCGCTGCGCTTGATTCTCGAAGGCGAGGGCTATCGCGTCACGGTGTTCAATTCGATCGCCGCGCTCCAGGCCGCGCGCGGTGCGCTTCGGGCCGACCTCTATCTGCTCGACGTGCGTCTGCCCGACGGCAACGGCATCGAGTTGTTGCAGTCGCTCAGGCAGAGCGACGTCGCCACGCCCGTGGTGATGATCTCCGGGCACGGGACGATTCAGGATGCCGTGGCGGCGACGCGCGCTGGTGCGTTCGATTTTCTGGAAAAGCCGCTCGCCCGCGATCGCGTCCTGCTCGTCACCAAGAACGCGCTGGAACGGCTGGATCTGCAGCGCGAGAACCAGCGCTTTCGCGAGCTCGTCGGCGACGCGCCGAAGATGGTCGGGCGGAGCCCCGCGTTTCTGCAGGCGGTGGAGCAGGCGACGCAGGTGGCCCGATCGGACGTCAGCGTGCTGCTGCTCGGCGAGTCCGGCACCGGCAAGGAGCTCCTCGCCGCGCACGTACATTGCGAGAGCCCGTTCGCGTCGGGGCCGTTCATCAAGGTGAACTGTGCGGCGATCCCGACCGAGCTGATCGAGAGCGAGCTCTTCGGTCACGAGAAGGGCGCGTTCACGGGCGCGGCCACGCTGCGGCGCGGCAAGTTCGAGCTCGCGGACGGCGGGACGATCTTTCTGGACGAGATTGGCGATTTGCACGAGGCCTCCCAGGCGAAGCTCCTGCGCATCCTGCAGGACGGCGAGCTCCAGCGAGTCGGCGGCGAGCAGTCGATCCGCGTGAGCGTGCGCGTGATTTCCGCGACCAATCGCCGGCTCGACGATCTGGTCGCCGCGGGCACGTTCCGGCAGGACCTGTTCTATCGCCTCAGCGTGGTGCCGATTCGCGTGCCGGCGCTCCGCGAGCGGTTGCAGGATCTCGGCGATCTCGTCACCTACTTTCTGTCGGAGTTTTGCGCGCGGAACAATTTCCGGCCGCGCGAGATCGATCCGGACGTCGTGCCGAGGCTCGCGCGCTACGGCTGGCCGGGCAACATCCGCGAGCTGCGGAACGCCGTCGAGCGCATGGCCATCCTGACGACGGGCGATCGCATCACGGTCGAGTCGATTCCCGGCGAAATTCGATCCGCGCACGCGGCGCGGGCCACGACGGGACTGCAGGAGGTGCGCGATGCCGCGGAGCGCGATCGCATCCAGCAGGCGCTCGATCAGACGGACTGGAACGTCTCGGGCGCCGCGCGGCTGCTGGGCACCGAGCGTACCAGCCTGCACAAGCGGCTGAGGGCCCTGGGGCTGCGGCGGAAGTAGAGGACCCGCCCGCCGGGCAACGCCGGCCGGGCCCACGTCGTCCAACCCGCTATGGAGCTGTCGATGAAGCAGTTGAGACTCGGTGTGACGCTCGCCCTGACCGTGTTCGCCTTTGCCCCGGCGCGTGCCGAAAAATCGTTCGTCTTCGACCAGGCCCGGCAATCGTCCGACGACTGGTGCCGTGACGACCGCGACCGCGGCAGCCGCTCCGAGCACTTCTGCGAGGTGCGGCCGGTCACCATCGCCGCGCCGTCGACGCTCGACGTCGAGACGTCGAACGGCAGCATCGCGGTCACCGGCTCGTCACGCAACGACGTCATGATCGAAGCCAAGGTCACGACGCAGGGCGACACCCTGGACGACGCGAAGTCGCTCGCCAAGGACGTGAAGATTCTCACGGAGGGCGGCCGCGTTCGGGCCGACGGCCCCAGCACGTCCGGCCATCGCGGCTGGTCGGTGAGCTTCCGGATTCAGGCGCCCACCCGTCAGAACACCACGGCCAGCTCGTCGAATGGCTCGGTCACGCTTACAGCGCTCAACGGGACGCTTCGCGGCGACACCAGCAACGGCAGCGTGCACGGGGCGGACCTGGCCGGCGACGTGCGGCTGACGACTTCGAACGGCTCGATGCACGTTTCGCTGTCGGGCAGCACGTGGTCCGGCGCCGGACTCGAGGCGTCGACGTCCAACGGCTCCCTCGAGGTGCAGATCCCGCGCGACTACTCCGCCCATCTGAGCGCCCGGACCGGCAACGGCTCGCTCAACATCGATCGGCCGGTCACCGTCAGCGGCCGCATCGGGCGTGACATCGACACCGATCTCGGCAAGGGCGGTCCGTCGCTGCGCTTCCGCACGAGCAACGGCTCGTTGAATATCCGCGAACGGTAGAGATCGAGCCACCCACCAGCGACGAACGGCTTGCCCGCGCGATATCATCCTGCGGGGAGACGTTCTGTCATGCGCACGATTGCCGTACTCGCTCTGATGTGTGGCGCGGTTGTCCTTCAAGCGGCCGTGGGGAAGCAAGGGCGCGTCGCGCGTCCCGGCGTGAACACGCCGGGCGTCCGGATCCCGATGACGAGCATCACGCCGGACGCGGTGTTCGACATCCCCGGCGCGCCGGACTGGATGGCCGTCGACGAGCACTTGTGGATCTCGAACTCGCCGAAGAACAACGTCACGCGGATCGACCCG
Source organism: Vicinamibacterales bacterium (assembly GCA_035279905.1). Taxonomy (GTDB): domain Bacteria; phylum Acidobacteriota; class Vicinamibacteria; order Vicinamibacterales; family SCN-69-37; genus DATEGZ01. The sequence goes on along the minus strand of DATEGZ010000315.1, from coordinate 66,484 downwards.
GCGACCAACAAGATCGTAGACAACATCACCGTCGGCGCGCGACCGTGCTCCGGTCTCGCGGCGGGCTTCGGCTCCGTCTGGGTGCCGAACTGCGGCGACAAGACCGTCTCGCGGATCGATTTGAAGTCAGGGAAGGTCACCGCGACGTTTCCGCTGACGATCGGCAACAGCGAGGGCGGCATCGCTGTCGGCGCGGGCAGCTTCTGGATCATGATCGACGCGCAGGGCACGCTGGCGCGCATCGACCCGGCGAACAACACCGTCGTCAACCGGATTTCGGTGCCCGCGGGCTCGTTTGCCGCCGCGTTCGGCGGCGACGCGGTCTGGATCACCAGCACCGAGCAGAATCTGCTGACGCGAGTCGATGCGAAGACGAACGCGGTCACCGATCGCATTCCGGTCGGGCCCAAGCCGCGCTTCCTCACGGTCGGCGAGGGCGCGGTGTGGACGCTCAATCAGGGCGACGGCAGCATCTCGCGCGTCGACATGTCCACCAGAAAGCTGGTGGCGACGATCGAAGCCGGCGTGCCGGGCGGCGGCGGAGAGATCGCGGCGGGCGAGGGATCCGTCTGGGTCACGGTGCTGGAGTTTCCGCTCACGCGAATCGATCCGGCGACCAACAGGGTCGTCCAGCAGTTCTTCGGCGAGGGCGGTGACTCCGTGCGCGTCGGGCACGGGTCGGTCTGGCTGAGCGATTTGCGCGGCGGCAAGCTCATGCGCTTCGACGCCGCGAAGATTCGCGCGGCGCGCTAGCGTCGCAGATCGCTACTTGATCGGCTGAAGCTCGGGATAGTCAGCCGACAGCATCGCCGGAGGCGGCCCGTCGAGCGGTTTGAGATGGGCATCGAAGAACGCGGACAGGCAGTGGGATGTGATGGCGAGCTGCCGGCGCGCGTCGATCTGGAGCCGGCCGAGCAGGCGGACCACGCCGCGCACGAGGCCGCTCTTCCGCACCGCACCGTCGTCGCTGAACATGAAGTGAAACGCGCCGCGGATTTCGAGCGCCAGACGTCCGTCAGGAGGCAGACGGGCGTACATGGAATCGAAGTCGGCCCTGATCTGGTCCGACGCCGAATCTACCTCGCGGCGGTGGTCGCTCAGCAGGAACATGAACGGCTGTCGCAGGCCCGTCTCAATCACGAGACCGTGCGGCGCGCCGTCGATGTCCACCCCCGCCTGGCAGCGGGCGTCCTGCCGGCAGAACTCGGCAACCGCCGCGCCGCCGAACGAGTGCCCGAATAACCCGACCCTGCCGGTGTCGAGCCGCCCGGAGAACAGGCCGCGCTCGGCCGAGCCGTTCAACTGCGCGATCCGATCGAGCACGAACGCGGTGTCGCTGTTCCACGCGTCGATGAGACGCGCCGCACAACGCTCCTGTTCGTTCACCGCCAGCCCCAGGCAGCCTTCGGGGTTGTTCTCGTTCGTGCGGCCAATTGCGCGACCGTCCGGGAACACCACGAGGCTGGTTCGATACGGCGCGTCGAAGCCGACCACCACATAGCCGTGGCTGGTCAGATCCTCGGCGAGCGACGAGTAGTTCAGGACACCTGACGATCCGCCCGGGCGCAGGATGACCACCGGAAACGGCCGCGCGGCCGCGGCCATGCTGGCGTTGCGGTGACTGTGGCTTCGAACTCGCGAGACATCGCGCGTCAGGAAGGTCCAGATGTTCGTGCCGCCATCGTCGCGCGGGCGCAAAGCGGCCGGCATGTACTCGTCGATCGGTCCGGAATTCGGATCGGCGGGATACCAGATCCACACCAGCAGCTCGCGCCTGGTGCCCGCCGACGGCGCGAGCGTGTCCAGGGCGGTCGCGTCGACCCAGTCGTAGAACACACGGCCAACGGCAAACGGCCCGGTCGGCTCCGGCAGGGACGTCCGGCTCGACTGCTCGATCCAGAGGCCCAGGACGAGAATCGCCACCAGGGCGAGGCCCGACAAGATCAGGATCTTGAGCGTTCGGAGAATGCGTCGGGTCCACCCGGCCACGGCTGGTCCAGCATAGACGCAAATACTCTGTAATGCAAAGTTAATCGACCGCTACTTCAGCTTGCCGTCCAGCTCGTCGAAGACGCGCTGGATCGCGATCGGCGCGTTGCGCTCGCTCCCGGTCCACCTGACGTACTCGCCCCATCGCGCCTGGGCCACGGCGTCGGAGGCGGGAAGGTTAAGGCCGTGCAGCCGGATCCCTTCGGCGACGACCGTGCCCATGGCGTGACGGAACGCCACGAACTCGGCCTGCATCGTCGCCGGATCCTCGACGAAGCCGTGCCCGGGGACAATCATTGCCGCGTCAATCGCCGCGACCCTCTCGAGCGTCGCAATCCATTCGCTCGGGTACGCGGTGCGCATCGACGGAAAGATGTGATTCGTGAAGACCTCGCTCGCAAAGAGGATTTTCTCCGCAGGCAGGGAGACCTCCAGATCGCCGCTCGTATGCGCGCGCCCGTTGTAGACGATGTCGATCTCGGTCGTGCCGAGGCGGATCGTGCGGCTCGACGCGACGGTTTCCGCCGGCACGATCGTCCTCGAACCGCCGGGTCGATCGTTGGCCGCTTGCGCCTGCAGCGCGGCCTGCGACGCGGGACTCGAGAAGAACACCGCCGAGGATGGGAACGACACGTTGCCGCCCGTGTGATCGCCGTGCTCGGAGCAGACGACCACGTTCACGATCGGCTGCGGCGTCAGGCGGCGAATCTCGTCGACGAGCTTCTGCGTCACCGCCGGCGTGCCCTGGCCGTCGGCCACGAGCACGCCGGCGTCGGTGACGACGATCAAGTCGTTCGTCAGATAGCCGAAGCCGCCGCTGTGCAGATCGGAGAAGACGTACACACGATCCGCGATCTTCTGGAGCTTCGGGAAATCGGCGGGCGTAAGGCCGCGATCGGCGATCGCGGCGGATCTCGACCGCGGCTGCGGCTGCTGCGGTGCGCTCGCGAACGCGACTGGCAGCAGGAGCGCCAGGGGCAGGTAGCGCGTCATGCGCCTCTAATCAGGCCGCAGAACGGCCGACGGTTTCAAGCGGGACGCCCGGATCGCCGGAACCGTCGTCGCCACCAGCGCCATGGCGAGCACGAAGAGCGTGGCGCCGGCGAGGACGATCGGATCGGACGCCTGAACGTCGTAGAGCCGGCTCGAGACGAGCCGCCCTGACAAGTACGCGACCGTCACGCCGATGGCGGCGCCGACGATCGCGAGCGTCCGGCCCTGCTTGAGCACGAGCCAGAACACGTCGCCTGGCGTGGCGCCCAGCGCGAGGCGCGTGGCCACCTCGCCGCGCCGCTGCGCCGCGCCGTACGCGATGACGCCGTAGACGCCGACGGCCGCGAGCGCGACGGCCGCCGCGCCAAACCACATCATCAGGGTCATGCCGAGCGACTGCCGGCTGAGCGTGCCCTCGACGATGGTGGTGGCCGAGTCGATGTCCACGGCCATCTGCGGATCGACCTTGCGCAGCTCGTCACGAATCGCGGTCTGGAGGGCGGTTGTCGGCTTCGTCGCGGAGTGGACCACGATCGTCTGTCGACGTGGCGCGCCCTGCGTGGTCGTGTTGTAGTACGCGGGCTCCGCAGGCTCATTGAGCGACTTGTGCCGGACGTCGTCCACGACGCCGACGATCGCCAGCTGGTTCCTGGGATCGATCTCGGGATAGCCGGACGTGAATCGGCTGGTCAGCGGATCGCGGCCATTGAGGTACTTCCGGACGAACGAGCGGTTCACGATCGCGACTCCCGGCGCGCCCTGTTTGTCGTCGACGGTGAAGTCGCGGCCGGCGAAGAACTTGATCCCCATCGCGCCGAAGTAACCGGGACTCGCCAGGCGCTGACGCGTGTTGTAGTTGTGCGCCGCGTCGTTCGGGTCGCCGTCGATGTGCACGTAGAGCGCGTTTTCGGGTCCGGGCCGCAGCGGAAAATTTGTCGTCGATCCGACCCCGGTCACGCCGGCGAGCGCGCGAAGCCTCTCGTGCAGGTCATTGAAGCCGGCCAGCACCGCGGCCTGGTTGCCGAAGTTCGGGCCCTGGAGCGTCACGTCGAAGACCAGGCGGCCGTCGGCGACGAAGCCGGGGTCGGTGTTGCGCAAGCGACCGAAATCGCGAATCAGCCAGCCGGCGCCGGCGACGAGCACGATCGCCAGCGCGACCTCCGCGATCGTCATCGCCCCGAGCCAGCGCGCCGTGGCACGTCCGCCGGACGTCGAGCGCCCGCTCTCGTTGATCAGCGTCTTGACGTCGGTCGCCGCGAGCCGAAGCGCGGGCGCGAATCCGACGATGAGACCGCTCGCCACGAGTGTGATCAGGGCGAACGACAACACGCTGCCGTCGAACGCGACCTGATCGAGCCGCGGGAGCTGGGACGCGCCGACGGCGAGCAGCAGCCGGACGAATCCGTACGCGGCGCCGACGCCGACGACGGCGCCGGCCGTTGCGAGCACGATCGACTCCGTCAACAACTGGCGGACGATTCGCCCGCGGCTTGCGCCCAGCGAAACGCGCACGGCCATTTCTCGCGCGCGGGCGGCGCCTCGCGCGAGCAGCAGATTGGTCACGTTGACGCACGCGAGCGCCAGCAGCAGGCCGGTTGCCGAGAGCACGATGATGAGAATCGGCCCGAGGTCGCCGACGATCGAGTCGACGAGCGGCTTCGTGACGTAGATGCGGCCGCTCGCGCTGACGGGGGAGTCGCGCGCGACGCCGGCCATCACGCCCGTCAGCTCGCTGCGGATGCGCGGCAAGGTCGTCCCCGGCTTGACGCGCATGTACACCTCGTAGACGTGCGCGACTTGCTGAGGATCGAACGGGAACGTGACCCAGAAGTCCGCGCCGTGCGGCGTGTCGAAATCGCGTGGCGCGACGCCCGCCACCGTCGTGCTGATCTCGGCGAAGCGGATCGGCTTGCCGACGACCGCGGGGTCGCTGCCGTACAGGTCGCGCCAGATGCGGTAGGAGATCACGACCCCGGCCGGCGGCCCGTTCCGGGGCGGCACCTGGTCCGACGTCCCGCCAAAGGTCATCGGCAGTCCGAACAGATCGAAGAAGCCTTGCGTGACGCCGTACGCGTGCGTTTTGAGCGGCGCCCCGTCGTTGCGCAGCAGCGTGACGTCGTTCGACTGGAGGCCAGCCGCGCGGACGACCGAGAGGCTCGGGTCGTTCAGCCGCGAGAGCTCGAGCGCGGAGACGAGGCCCGTCGTGACGCGTCCGTCGGTCAGGAACGTCCGGACAGAGTAGAGGTCCTGCGGCGCCGGATAGGGGAGCGGCTTCAGGAGGGCCGCATTGACCGTGCTGAAAATGGCCGTGGTCGCGCCGATGCCGATCGCCAGCGTCGCGATGGCCGCCAGCGGAAACGCCGGCGTCCGTCGGAGGTTCCGCAGCGCAAACCGAAGGTCCTGCAGCAATGTGCTCATGGGAGCCCGCCCAGTTAGACCCCGAATCCTGCGTCCGGTTCAATAGACGAGATAGACGGAGGGAAAGTTGAGCGCCTGGCGGCTACCTCCTTGACTCGGCGGCGCGAGCGGCAGCATCATCGGACCCCCCGCCTCTTCTCGCGTCTCCGCAACGGAGGATAAATATGAAACGATTGCCCTGCACCGTTTCACTGATCGCCCTCGTCGTCGGCTTGATCGTCCTGCCGGTCCGCGCCAACCCCGGCGGTTCTGGATCCGCACGCCTGCAGCTTGTCGAAGCCACGGTAGACGACCTGCAGAAAGCATTACAGACGAAGCTGGTAACCACCGAGCAACTCGTGGGCATGTACCTCGATCGCATCGCGGCGTACGAGGACACGGGCCCCGCCGTCAATGCCTACATCCATCTCAACGCCAACGCGTTGAGCGATGCGCGGCTCTCCGACGCGCTGAGGCACCCGGGCAAGGCTCGTCTTCCGCTCGAAGGTATTCCGATCATCCTCAAGGACAACATCGACACCTTCGACATGCCCACCACGGCCGGTTCAGTCGCCCTCGCGGGATCCATTCCGCCCGACGACGCGTTCATCACGAAGAAGCTGCGCGACGCGGGGGCAATCATTCTTGGCAAGGGCACGTTGACCGAGTTCGCGAACTTCATCGCGCTCAACATGCCCACCGGCTACAGCTCGCTGGGCAACTTTGGCTTCAACCCCTACGACCCGCGTCCGCTGCCAGGGGGTGACGGCCGTCCCGTCCTCCAGACTGGCGGATCGAGCTCAGGTCCGGGCATCGCCGTCAACGCGAACCTTGCGGCGCTCGGCATCGGCACTGAAACGTCGGGATCGATTCTCAGCCCGGCCAGCGCGAACGGTGTCGTGGGCATCAAGCCGACGCTCGGACTCGTGAGCCGCGACGGCATCATTCCGATCACCGCCGATCAGGACACCGCCGGCCCGATCACCCGCACCGTCGAGGACGCCGCGCGGCTGCTCGGTGTCATCGCTGGCTTCGATTCGGCCGATCCGGCGACCGCCCAGTGTCTGATCCCGGGGAACTGCTTCAGCGACTACACGCAGTTCCTCGACAAGCACGCGCTCAGGGGCGCGCGGATCGCCGCGCTACCGATCCCCAGTAACCGCGCCGCCATCATGAATGCCGCCATCGATGTGCTCCGCGCGGAGGGAGCTGAGGTCGTACCGATCCCGAATGTGGTGGGAAGCCCAGGCAGCTGTGTCAGCTATCCATACCCTGCGCAGGGGACCTGCTCCGTGGTGCTGATGTACGGACAGAAGCGCGACCTCAACGCGTACCTCGCAGCCACGCCGGGTGCGCCGCAACACACGATCCAGGACATCGTCAACTTCAACTTTCTCCACTTCCCGCCAAACGGGGGAAAGTACGGTCAGGCCATCTTCGTGGCAGCGGCTCAGCAGAACATCAGCCCGGGAAGCGCCGACACCAATCGCTATATCGCGGACCGTGCTGCGGATCTCGCGATTTCCCGCGGCAACCTGGACGCGGTCTACAACGGACCTGACGGCATCAGAGGCACGCCGGACGATTTTGATGCGATCCTCGCGTCGGCAAACAACTTCGCAGCGACGCCTGCGAAGGCGGGCTACCCGAGTATCACGGTACCGGGCGGATTCGTGCCGCCTACCGCACCGATCGTGAACCCGTTCCCGTCCGGTGTGACGTTCAGCGGGCGCGCGTTCTCCGAGGCGCGCCTCATTGCGCTCGCATACGCGTACGAGCAGGCGACGCACAATCGTATTCCGCCTGGAAGCACACCGCCGTTGCCGGGCGACTTCGTGGGCCGGCCGCGCTAGGATTCCGGCGCTCGAATTGCAAACGGCCCGGCTGGCTCATCGCCAACCGGGCCGTTACTGCTTCGCGATCCGCTTCAACTCCTGCGCGAGAAGGAAGCCCGGGTCGGCGTGCGCCCACTGCTTCTGGAGGACGTCGAACTGGGCTTTTGCCCCAGCCGCCTCGCCCTTTCCGTCAAGCAGCCGCCCCAGGGACAGGCGCGCGTATGGGAGCGTTGTGTTGAAAAGAAGCGCAGGGGCGGCGTCCACGACGCGCTTGTAGCTGGCGATCGCGTCATCGATCCGGCCTCCACGCTCCTGGATCTGCCCCAGCGTGAAGAACGTGGCCGCCTGAGCGTTGCTGGTAGTCGCCTGGACTGCGGCGATGGCCTCGTCCGTCTTGCCGTCTGCGACCTGGACGTACGCGCGCGCGATGACGAGGCCGGGCGGTGGTGTGGCGCCGGGGGCCAGATGCTCGTCGTGCTCGAGGCGCGGCAGCTCACGGCGCAAGACGCTGAGGTCGCCTCCAACCGCCAGCGACACGGCGGCCTGTCGCACGAACGGCCGTGCGGCCGCGGGCGCGGTGATGGCCTTCTTCAGCGCGTCGAGGGCAGGTCCCCCGAGAAACACCCCCATAGTGATGAGGTAGTTCGCCTCCGTGTTCGCGAGCCCTTCCTCGCGTTTATTCGCGCGCAGGAAATCGACGATCTTGCGTTCTGCGGCCGCATAGTCCGCGATCCGGCCGTCCCAGAGCGCCAGTGACATCTCAAGCGAGAGCACGTTGTCCGGCGCGTTGAGTTTCACGGCCGCCTCGCGCAGACTCGCCTCGCGCGGATCGCCGTGAAGATGGGCCCGAATCCAGCGAATATTCGCGATGCCGCGGTCCGGTCGCAGCGACATGACCAGATCCGCCATCTTCATGCCTTCGTCGTAGCGGCCCAGATTGAACAGCAGGTTGGCGGCGTTGACGGCGGGTTGCGGTTCGCTCGGCGCGATCTCGTGCGCCGCGAGGTACTGCGCCAGCGCGTCGTCGAGCTTGCCTTTGTTACTCAAGTAGAGGCCGTAGTTGTTTTTCGCCGCGAAGTCGCGTGGATACGTTGTCGTCAGGACCTCGAGCGTCTCCTTCTGCTTCGCATCGTCTCCCGTGCGCGCGTAGTAGTTCGAAAGGATATACAGGCGCTCGTACTCGCTGACCGTGTCGCGCAGCGCATAGGCCTTCTCCGCCTCCGCCCTCGCCTCCGCGCCTTTGTTGGTGTTCGAGAAGACCACGCTCAGCTTGGCGTGCGCGAGCGCGAAGTTCGGATCCTTCTCGAGCGCCTGCTGGAAAAACGGAATCGATGCCTCGTCGGACTTCGTCGCGCGTGTCTTGACGCCCAATCCGTACGCGCGCAATGCTTCGAGCGACTTTGTCGTCGCCTCCGCGGGCACGTCGGACTTGGTGATTGACGCCAGCGACTCGCCGAGATGCTTGCGCAGCGACGTCACCGTCGTTCCAACGGCCTTCAGCACGCCTTCCTTCGAGTCGGCCTGGGTTTGCTCCTGGGCGATGGCGGCGCCGGTCTGACAGTCGTGCACCCCAATGGCGATGACGTAAGACGACCCGAGCGGAGCGATCGATCCTTCGACGGTCGCCCGCGCGCCCGCGCGCTGGCAGAGCTCGCGGGCGACGGCGCCGACGACCGGCTCATCGGGCTTGCGCTGCATCAAGGCAAGCGTGGTCTGCACCTGACGATCGGCGAGCAGCGTGACGTACGACGTCTGCTGCAGCTGCACGGACACCGCCTGCTTCAGCGCGTCGTCGAAGACCTGATCGCCGGTCGTGTTGACGAAGTCGGCGACGACGATGGCGTCGCGCTCGGTGAACGCGGGCGCGCGCGTCGAGCTCCACAGCCAGAATCCCGCCACGGCCAGCACGAGCGCCGCCGGAATGCCGACGAGCGCCCAGCGCGGCTTGCGGGCGGCCGCCGGCGCCGCAGGCGCGACCGTCCCGGTCGCTGCTGCTGCGGTCGCGTTGGTGTCGCGGCGGAGACGTCGCAGCTCCGACACGAGATCGCCGGCGGTCTGGTACCGCAGCTTCGGATCCTTCTCGAGCGAGCGGGCGATGATGCGATCGAGATCCGGCGTGACCGCGGAATTGAGCTGGCTCGGCGGCACCGGCTGACGGTTGAGAATGGCCTCGAATACAACAGCCGACGTCGGCCCGCCGAACGCCTGGCGTCCGGTCGCCATCTCGTACAACACGAGCCCCAGAGAAAAGATATCGCTCCGCCCGTCGATGTCCTGTCCGCGCGCCTGCTCCGGCGACATGTAGTTGATCGATCCGACGGTCGTGCCGGGGACGGTCAACTGCTCGGCGAGCGCCCGGGTTTCCTCGTCGTGGCGGTCATGGCTGCCGCCGGGCTTCGCGACGCCGAAGTCGAGCAGCTTTGCCTGCCCGCGCTTCGTGATGAAGATGTTCGCCGGCTTGATGTCGCGATGGACGATGCCCTTGTCGTGCGCGGCGTCGAGCGCGTCCGCGATCTGGCCGCCGATGTCGACGACCTGCTCGAAGGGCAGCGCGTGGTCGTGAATCCGCCCGCGCAACGACTCGCCCTCGAGCAGCTCCATCACGATGAAGCGCCGGTCGTGGCCGCCATCATTGACCGTGCCGATGTCGTGAATCGTGCAGATGTTGGGATGGTTGAGCGACGAGAGGATACGCGCTTCGCGCTCGAAGCGGGCCGTCGCGTCCGGCGAGGCGTCCAGGGACGCCGGGAGGAACTTCAGGGCGACCCGGCGGCCGAGCCGCGTGTCTTCCGCTTCGTAGACCACCCCCATGCCGCCCGCACCGAGCTGGCGGACGATGCGGTAGGACCCGACCTGCTGTCCGATCATGAGCGCTGAGGATAATACCCGACGAGAGCGTCGGACCCGGCTTGGCGGCGGCTGAGCTTTGTGATACAAAGTTTGTCGCGATGACCGGTTTCTGGCGCGACGTGATGTATGCATGCCGCTCGCTGTCGAAAGCGCGCGCGTTCTCGGTCGTGTGCGTCGTCACGCTCGGCATCGGCATGGCGCCGGTGGTCGCGGTCCACTACTTCTTTCGCGCGTTAGTGACGCCGCCTCCGGCCATCGACATCGACCGTCCCACCCAACTGGTCGAAGTCTTCACCAGCCGCGTCGGCAGCCACGCGCCGACGGACCGCTGGTCGTATCCGGATTTCGTCGATCTGCGAACGGCCGACACGGGGATGTCGCTGACCGGCTGGGTCAGCGGCGGGAGTTCCGTCACGCTTCCGGACTCGAGCACGAAGACGCAGTCGGTGGCGCTGTACGTCGCCTCCAACTATTTCAGGACGTTGGGCGTCGCGCTGACACGCGGACCGGGATTTCCGGAGACTGGCGCCGCGGAGCCTGCTGTCGTCTTCGGATACGACTTCTGGCAGAGACGTCTTGCGGCCGATCCCGCCATCGTCGGCAAGACCGTCGTCGTCAACGGCGTGCCGCATGTCGTGGCGGGCATCGCACCCGACGGGTTCGGTGGCCCGTTTGCGGTGCAGCCGGCGGACCTCTTCCTGCCGCTCGAGCGGCATCCGGAATTGCTCGCCCGCAGCGGCGCGCGGTTCGATCGAAGCAAGCCGTTGGTGCACATTCACGGCCGTCTGTTGCCCGGGGTGAGCGTCGCGCAGGCCAGCGCGGCCGTTGCGGCAATCACGTCGGGGTTGGCCACCGAGTACCCATCGACCAACGAGTTCATTACCGGAGTCGCCGCGCCCTACCGCGCCATCGGCAACGTCGACGGCGAGGACTTCAACATTGTGAAAACCGCCTGGCACGTCATCACCGGCTTGCTGCTCCTCGTCGTGTGCCTGAACGTCTCCGGCATGATGCAGGTGCGAAGCGCGATGCGCGAGCGGGAGTTGACCATCCGCCAGACCATCGGCGCGAGCCGGATGCGCCTGGTCCAGCATCTGCTGACGGAGTCGGTCCTCCTCGCGGGGCTCGGCGGCGCGCTGGCCTCGCTCGCGCTCGTCAACCTGCTGCCGGTCGTGTACTGGTGGATGAACGAGCCCATTCCGCCTGAGCTGAAGGCGGTCTTGAGAGTCGACGTCTCGACGATTGCGACGACCGTGGGGCTGTGTCTGGCGACGAGCCTGGTATTCGGCTTGCTGCCGGCGCTCCGTTTCAGCCGTCCGGTGATGTTGACGGTCCTCAAGGACGAGGCCGGCTCGAGCGGGATCAGGACCGGGCGGGCGCATCGGTTTGCCGGCGCCTTGCAGATTGCGATCGCGGTGCCCTTGCTGATCCTGAGCTTCATGTCCATCGAACGCGTCCGGGCGACGGCCAGCGCGGATCTGGGATTTGCATCGGACGTCTTGTACGCCGCACCGATCAACTCTGACGCCCAGTTCCGGCAGGTCCGCGACAATCTCGCACGCAGCGCCGGCGTTGCCGCAGTCACTGTTGCCGACGGCATTCCGCTGGATTTCCGTTACCGCCTGGCCAAAGTGTCCGCGCAGACGGACGTCGATCGAGCGCCCGCGATCGCCGAGGCTCAGGTCACACGGGTCGGCGACGACTATCTGAGCGCGATGCAGATCGCGCTCGTGGCCGGTCGCGGGTTCATGAGCGATGACGGTCCGGGCGCGCCGCTCGTGACAATCGTGTCGAAGCCGCTTGCAGACGGACTGTTTCCGAACGGGGCCGCCGTTGGCCAGCGGCTCACTTTCCGGACGCAAAGCGACGGCGAGCCGCGCACGTTCACGATCGTGGGTGTCACGGCCGAGTTCCCCACGTCGCAGATGAACACGGATCGGAAGCAACTGCTGCTGCCACTGGCGCAGCATCCGGACCTCCGCAAGGACTCCGTGCCTGTCTCTGACGACCGCCAGGGAGCCGTGATGCTGATGCTGATCGCGCGTGGCACTGCGGGCGAGTCGTCCACGAAGCTGACCGCGGCGCTCGAGAACGCGATCCGCGATGTCGACCCCGACTTCGACCGCACCCGGATTGTCACCGGCGAATCGCTTCGGCAGCGGAGCATTGACGATTACCTCAACGCGTTTGCGTTCGCCGGCGTGGCCTCGGGCGTGACGCTGCTGCTGGCGGCGCTCGGGATTTACGGCGTCGTGGGACTCATGGTCACGAGCCGCACGCGCGAAATCGCCGTGAGAGTCGCGCTCGGCGCCTCACGCCCGCGCCTCATCGCCATGGTTCTCTTCGACGTCGTGAAGCTCGTGGGTCCGGGTGTGGTGGTGGGCGTGCTGCTGACGGCCCTCGTGGCCCGCCTCGACGGCGGGATTCGTCTCAGTGCCATCGAGCCGCTCGCGTATGCGGCGGGCGCGGCGGTCGCGGTGCTCACTGCGGTCCTGGCCAGCCTCGCGCCTGCACGCCGCGCTGCCGCGGTCCAGCCGATGGTCGCGATGAAGTCGACGTAGTCTCGCGATTTCGTATCTGTCAGCGAAGCGCGACGCAAACTGCAATTCGAACCTTCACGCCCCCGTGTAAGGCGCTCGGGTGGTTACGTGCGCTTACACGAATGTGCTGACAATCCATGTACTTGAATCGCGAACAGCGCGCCGCTAGTTTGGGAATCCGATCATGTCTCCCCATCGACGCCGCGTTGCCTGTGTCGCCCTGATCGCGCTGCTGGCGCTGCCCCGAATCGCGTGGGCGCAGCATCGGGCGCGCCTGCCGATCGACATCCTCGATCAGCTGCTCAATGCGGTCTCGACCAACGTGGTCCGGGTGATCGTCGAGGATCCGCAGGATGTGATCGATCGCCTCGTCGTGCAGTACAACCTGACGCTCGTCAAGCGGCTCTCGACGGGCGCGGTGCTGACGGGCACGCTGTCGCAGATCGACGCCCTGGCCTCCGACCCGCAGGTGGACGCGATCGTCGCCGATCGCGTGCTGAGCGCGATGCAGTCGGTCGACACGCGCGCGACCGGCGCGAACCTGACGTGGCCGCAATTCGGGCGGAACGGCGGCGTCGACGGATCCGGCGTGACCGTGGCCGTGATCGACTCCGGCATTGGCGCGCATCCCGATCTGCTGGGTGATGTGCTCTACTCGAAGGACTGGATCGACCCGCAGGCGAACGGCCGCGACGACTACGGTCACGGCACGCATGTCGCTGGCATCATCGTCGACGGGAGTCTGACGAGCTCGCTCTTGAACGGAAACGCCTACGGCGGCATGGCGCCCGGCGCCCGCCTCGTCAACCTGCGCGTCCTCGGTGCGACCGGACAGGGTCTGGTGTCGGACGTCGTGGACGCGATCGACTGGTGCGTCGCCAATCAGGGCCGGTACAACATTCGCGTCATCAACATGTCGCTCGGGCATCTGCCGGTTGAAGCGCCGGACGACGATCCGCTCGTCAAGGCGGTGAATCGCGCCGTCGCCGCGAACATCGTGGTCGTCACCGCGGCCGGCAACTTCGGCAAGCTGCCGGACGGCACACCTGTCGTCGGCGGCATCGTGTCGCCCGGTATCGCGAGCCAGGCCATCACGGTTGGCGCCATCAACACGCGCGGCACCGTCAAGCGGTCGGACGATGTGATGGCGAGTTGGAGCTCGAGAGGACCTGTCGGCACGCCGGACCGGCCGGAGTCCTGGCAGATCAAACCCGACCTCGTCGCGCCCGGCAACGCCCTGGTGTCGACCGAACTGACCTCGACGTATCTGTGGCGCCAGTTGCCGGACCAGCGCGTCAGCGCGTTGAGCGGGTCGTACATGCGGCTGTCGGGCACGAGCATGTCCGCGCCCGTCGTGTCTGGCGCCGTCGCGTTGTTGCTGCAGGCAGCGCCGCGGCTGACGCCCGCTCAGGTCAAGTTTGCGCTGCAGGTCACCGCGCAGCGGATGCCGGGCGCCGGTGTGATCGAACAGGGAGCCGGCAGCCTGAACGTGCCGCTGGCCGTGTCATTCGTGCGCGCCGCCTCGCCCGCGTCCGCGCCGCGCCAGGACGTGATCGCCGGCGAGACCATCGAAATGGGCGGCCTCTCGTTCGCGGGCCAGGGCGATTTCGCGATGGTCGGCGCGTGGGCGGGATCGGGCGTGGACGGCACGACGATCATCTGGGGCAACACCATGGTGTGGGGCAGCACCATCATCTGGGGCAACACGATGGTGTGGGGCAGCACGATCATCTGGGGCAACACGATGGTCTGGGGCAGCACGATGGTCTGGGGCAGCACCATCATCTGGGGCAACAGCGCCGGCGGGCACGAGGTGCCGCCTGCCGACCTGCCCGAATCGGTGGTCGCTCCGCCCACGCCCGCGCGACGGCCGTAAAGCGCCCCAGCGGTGATAGCGTAGCGCCTGCTATCACATCCGATCTCCCCGGCTTGCTCGCGGAAGCGCGGCGCGGCACACCTGCGGCTCTCGAGGCGGTCTTCGAGGCGACGTACGGTCAACTGCGGCGAATCGCCGGCGGACTGATGCGCCGCGAGCGGCCCGGCCATACGCTGCAGCCCACCGAGCTCGTCCATGATGCCTGGCTGAAGATGGTCGACCAGTCGCGCGTCGACTGGGCGGACCGCGCGCACTTCCTCAACATCGCCGGCCGCGCCATGCGCCAGGTCCTTGTCGACCACGCGCGCCGCCGCGGCGCCCACAAGCGACTCGACGGCATCCAGCGCGTCACGTTCGATGAAGCCGCCGGGCACGGCGCGGCGGCGTCGTTCGAAGTGCTCGCGCTCCATGACGCGCTGGAGCGCTTTGCCGCACTCGACGCCCGCGCGGCGAAGGTCGTCGAAGGCCGCGTGTTTGGCGGGATGACCGTCCAGGAAGTCGCCCACGTGCTCGACGTGTCGACGCGCACCGTCGAACAGGATTGGACGATCGCCCGGCGCTGGCTCGCCCGCGAACTGAGGGAAGGCGCAGATGGACGCTGAACGTTTCGCAGTCGTCAAGCGAATCCTGGTGACGCTCGAGGATCTGCCGGAGGCGGCACGGCACGCTTATCTCGAGCGGGCGTGTGCCGGAGACGAGGCGCTCCGCGCGGAGGTCGAGTCGCTGATGCGCGACGAGGAGCCGGCGATCATGCACACCGGGGGGCTCGCGGATCGTCTCGGGTCGATCCTTGCCGACGATCGCGCACCGCTCGGCCGGCACGTCGGGCCGTTCCGTCTCGTGGGCGTTCTGGGTGAGGGCGGCATGGGCGTGGTCTACCACGCGGAGCAAACGACGCCGATTCGCCGGGACGTGGCGTTGAAGCTCGTGCCGCTCGGCATGGACACGGCGCGCGTGCTCAGCCGGTTCGAGTCGGAGCGGCAGCTGCTCGCGTTGATGAATCATCCCTACATCGCGCAAGCGCTGGAGGCCGGCGCCGGAGAGGACGGCCGGCCGTACTTCGTGATGGAGCTGGTGCGCGGGGAACCGGTCACCGAGTACTGCGCCCGAGAAAAACCGCCGCTCGCCGTACGGCTGAAGTTGTTCCTGCAGATCTGCGAGGCCGTCCAGCACGCGCATCAGCGCGGCATCATCCACCGCGATCTGAAACCGTCGAACGTGCTGCTGACGAAGTCGGGCACGGAGCTCGTGCCGAAGATCATCGATTTCGGCATCGCGAAAGCGATTGGCGAGCACGAGACGCGGCCAATCTTGCGCACGATGGCCGGCCAGGCGCTCGGCACGCCGGAGTACATGAGCCCGGAGCAGGCCGGCCTCATCGAGGCCGGCGTGGACACCCGCACCGACATCTACGCGCTCGGCGTCATGTTGTACGAGCTGGTCACCGGCCGGCGGCCGTACGATCTCTCGACGCGGACGCCGATCGACCTCGAACGCGCGCTGCGGACATCGCCGCCGGCGTCGGGCTTCGGCGACATCGACGCGGTCGCGCGGATGGCGATGGAGCGAGTGCCCGACGATCGCTATTCGTCGGTGGAGCAGCTGGCCGACGACGTCCGGCGGGTGCTCGAGCACCGGCCGGTGCGCGCGCGGACGCAGACGTGGCGGTATCGCGCGGTGCGGTTCGCCCGGCGCCATGCCGGCGGCCTGACGACCGCGGCGCTGGTCCTGCTGCTGGTCATGTCGGGCGCGGCCGGCATCATCGCCCAGCGCAATCGCGCGCTGGCCTCCGAAGCGCGCGCGGTGAGCGAAGCGGCGCGCGCTCGGGCCGAGGCCGAGAAGGCGTCTGCCGTCGCGAGCTTTCTGACGGACCTGTTTCGCGGAAGCGATCCCGCCAACACACGCGGTGCCGCGATCACCGCACGCGAGCTGCTCGATCGCGGCGCGGCGCGCCTCGCGACCGAGCTGGCGTCGCAGGACGCGGTGCGCGCCACGCTCATGGACGCCATCGGGGTGGTCTACCGCGGACTCGGCATGACCGATGAGTCGGAGAAGATCGCCACCGACGCCCTGACCATCCGCCGGCGCCTCGGGTCCGAGGGCCTCGACGTCGCGCAGAGCCTGGAACATCTCGGCGAGATCGCGCGCGATCGCACTCAGTACGATCGGGCGGCGGGATTCCATCGGGACTCGCTGGCGATCCGACGCGCTCTGCTCGCGGGTGGGGATCCCGCCGTTGCGGAAAGCCTGACGAGCCTCGGCCAGGATCTCCGCGAGCTCGGCAAGTACGACGAGGCCGTGCCGCTCGTGCAGGAAGCGATTGCCATCCGGCGCGAGCGACTGGGACCGGAGCACTCGGACACGCTCACCAGCGTGAAGGTGCTCGGCGACATTCGTGACAGCAGCGGCAAGTTCACGGAGGCTGAACAGCTGTACGGCGAAGTGCTCGCCACGCGCCGGCGAGTGTTGCCGCCCGACCATCCACTGGTCGCGAGCAGCATCGACGACCTGGCGGGCGTCACGAGCCGCGAGGGGCGGTACTCCGACGCGGAAGCAATGTTCCGCGAGGCGCTCGCCATCCGCCAGAAGGCGCTCGATCCGGATCACCCGGAGGTGACGGCGACGAAGGTCAATCTGTCGCGTACGCTCCGCAACGAGGGCCGCCTCGATGAGTCGGAGCCGATCATGCGCGAGGCGCTCGCGGCCGACCGCCGGCACTTCGGGAACCAGCACATGAGCGTCGCGGTCGATCTCAACTACCTCGCGTCGATTCTTCAGGATCGCGGGGAGTACTCGGAGACGGCGAAGCTCTATCGAGAGTCGCTGGCCATTCGCGTCGCCCTGGTCGGGGAGGTCCATCCGCTGGTCGCGGTGATGTTGCACAACCTCGGGCATGTCAGCAGCCTGCAAGGCAGGTGGGACGACGCCGAACGCTGGTTCCGGCGGGCCATCGACGTCCGCAACCAGCTGGGACAGCAGGCACACCGGCAGACCGGCGAGACGATCATGCAACTTGGCCGCGTGTTCGAAGCGCGTGGACGTTTCGCTGACGCCGAGCAGCAATACAACACCGCGCTGGGCATTCAACGCGCGGCGTCGCCGTCGGGCAGTCCGAGCACGGCTGACGTGCTCGAGTCACTCGGGTATCTGAAGGTGCGCCAGCAGCAGGCGGCCATCGGTGAGCCGCTCATTCGCGAAGCGCTCGAATTCCGTCGAAAGAGTCTGCCGGCCGGGCACAAGACCATCACCCACGATGAAATCGATCTCGGCGAGTGTCTGGCCCAGCAATCGAGGTGGGCTGAAGCGGAGCCGTCGTTGCTGTCGGCCCTGAAGGCCTTGCCGGACGCACCAGGGCCGGCGACCGGGATGCGCAAGCGCGCGATGGATCTACTGGTGAAGGTGTACGAGCAGACCGGCAGGCCTGACGAAGCGGCGAAATATCGAGGCCGCGACTGAACGCCGGCCCGGTGAGGCGCCCTCACCGGACCGGCGAAGACCGCGATCTCGTCACTGCACCTGGATGTTGCCGCTGACGATTAGGTTGAGCTTGAGCGCCGGCAACTTGAACGCGCACGACTCTTTCGGCAGCTTCGACCCGATCGGCGACGGACGTGAGACGAGATCGACAGGCTCGTTGATCCCCTCGCCATTGTCCTGCGCAAGCCACGCCACCACAGTGTCGACCGGAAGCGCGATGTCGTTGCTGTCCGTGATCTTGCCGACGAGCAGGGCCGTGTTGCCGCTGACCGACAGGCACACGACGTCGCCGTGCACCGCGAGCGTCGGACCCTGGCCGGTCTGGTCGTGGTACTCGAATTCGCCTTTCGCAGCCTCAGAGAAGCCCTTCGATCCGTGGCCGGTGTTCATGCCGTGGAAGGAGAACGAGATGTCCTGCTGGATCTTCTTTCCGGCGTCGAAGAAATTGCCGTGGCCGTTGACCTGCGCCGGATCGTCCGCGTCGCCGAGGAAGTCGTTGTCGACGAAACGCCGGCCCTTTTCATCGGTGCAGACGGTGTGATCGCCGTTGCTGTCGGCCGGGTCGTCCTTGACGACCACTTCGATCGGGAACGTCGGCGGGCACGTGCCCACGACTGCGGCGCCGTCCGGGTCTTCCAGAAAGCCGATCGGGGGACCCGCCAGCGTCTCCTCGTCCCCGAAAGCGTAGACCATCACACCGAACATCCCGAACGCGGCGATGAGCCCGACGGCGAAGCGGCTGGCGAGGTAGTGCGTGCGCATGAGGAACCTCCAGGACCGGGGTAAGTGTTCGGTCCTGTATGCGCAGAACGGCGGCCAAACCCGCAGACGCCGGCCTACTTCATCAGTTCGGCCAGCGTGTCCTTCACGGCCGCGCCCCAGATGTCGTAGCCCTTGGCCAGCGGGTGCAGGTTGTCGGGGCGGAACGCGTCGGGCAGGAAGTATCCCCGCTCGTCCAGGAACTTCGCGCCGATGTCCAGGTAGAAGACGTGCTTCCGGTCGTCGAGCCGGGAGATGATCCGATTGACGTCCGCGATCTTGTCGCGCACGGAGTCGCCCGGCACGCCGCGCGGAAAGATGGCGAGCAGCAGGATCTTCGCGTCAGGAAAATTCTTCCGCATCTCGAGGACCACGGCGCCGACGCCCTCGGCAATCTCGGCCGCGGTGAGCGTGCCGGCGTTGTTCGTCGCGCCGGTGTTGTTGGTGCCGATCATCACCATCACGGCCTTCGGGTGGAAGCCTTGCCCTTCGCCGTTCTTGAGGCCCCACAGCACGCCTTGCGTGGTGTCGCCGGAGATGGCGAAGTTCGCCGTCCGGTAGCCGCTGAAGTACTTCTCGAACATCGCCTTGTTCGCGTCGCCCTGCACCCACCAGTCGGTGATCGAATCGCCGTGCAGCAGCAGGTCGATGTTGCCTTGCCTGGCGGTCTCGACGAAGCCCTCGTGCCGTGGTCCCATGCGCTGGGTCGTCTGCGTGTAGGTCGCGGCAACGTTCAGGCGAGGCGGCTGCAGCATGAGCAGCGATTCGTACTTCTTGAGCAGCGCCTTGCTGGAGGACTTGTCCGCGTCGACGAGCTTCTTGACCGCCGCGTTGACGTCCGTGATCTCCGCCGCGCTGGGTCGCGGAATGGCGACCTCCGGCGGCACCGGCGCCGGGGGCCCGATGACGACGGGTGGGAGGGCGGGCCCGCGTCCGGCGCCGGGTTGCGCGGGCTGCTGGACGGCCGGTGTCTGGCCGGTGAGCAGGGCGACCGACGAGACGACGATTGCGGCGGCGGCGATGGACGACAGCAGGCGCGTCATGACGGATCCTCCAGGATGACGCAGATTATCCGCTGAAAGCTCACGCTGGAGGGTGGATCGCGGGTTTTTCAGGGGGTCATGTAATAGTCGCCCTGCTGGTGCGTCTATGCGGGTGTGGGGCATGTGATTGCCATCAGCCCGCAAGTGGACGAGCTCATCGAGATGACTTCCACTCCGCGGCCATCGGGATTTGCCGAGCTGTACGACCGTCACTACGAGACGGTATTTCGCACGGCCCTCCGCGTCACCGGGAATCCGGCAGACGCCGAGGACGTCCTGCAAACGGTCTTCCTGCGGGTGCTGTCCGGAGCGGAGCCCGAGGGGGCAGCAGGCCGGCCGGCTGCGTACTTCCGGCGTGCGGCAGTCAACGCAGCCGTAGACCTTCTGCGTCGTCGGGCGGTCCACGCCGCGACGACCTACGACGACCAGGCCGCGCATGCCGCCGTCGAGCCGACGCTGTTGCTGAAGCAGCGGCTCCGGCGTGCCATCGCGAACCTCGACCCCGACGACGCCAGTCTGTTCCTGCTGCGTTTCGTGGAAGGACTCTCGAATCAGGAGCTGGCCGACATGTTCCAGCTCGAGAAAAACAACGTCGCCGTCCGACTCCACAGGATCCGGCTGCGCCTGCAAGAAGAAATGAACCGCTAGGAGATCCCCAATGTCCGAAGATCGACTCGGCGAAGCGCTGCAGGAAATGACACGGGAGAGCGTCGATGCCGGCACACTCGACGCCGCGCGCGCGCGTGTGTGGGAGAAGTTGACGCGCGCTGACGCGGCCGGCTGTGCGGAATTCCGCTCCGACCTGGCGTCGTACGTGAGTGGAACGTTGACCGGCGGACGCCGCCTGCTGCTCGAAGATCACATCAGCCGCTGCGCCGCGTGCCGCGTCTCCATCGCTGAAATGAAGGGCGAACGGCGCGTGGTGGCGATGCCGCAGCGATCGTCCGCTCGTTGGCGCCGATGGGCGCCGCTCGCGGCGGCTGCCGCGCTCGTTGTGTCGGGCCTGTATCTCGGACGTGACGCCATCGACGACTGGATGGCTCCCGGCGGTCCGCGCGCCACGGTCGCATCCATCAACGGCGGCGTGTACAGCCTGCCCGGCGGAGCACTGCAGGCAGGCGCCGCCATCGGCGACAGCCAGCTCGTGCGCACGAGCCCGGGCGCTCACGCCGTGCTGCGCCTCACTGACGGATCGACTGTGGATGTCAACGAGCGCACGGAGATGTTCGTGACCGCTGCGTGGAGTGGCCAGACGATCCACCTCGAGCGCGGTGACGTGATCGTGAAGGCAGCGAAGCAGCGCCGTGGCCATCTGCGCGTGCTGACGCGTGATTCGATCGCCTCGGTGAAAGGCACGGTCTTCGCCGTATCAGCCGGCATCGGAGGCTCGGTGGTCTCGGTGGTCGAGGGCTCGGTGCAGGTGAATCAGCCCGGCCACGACCTGCTGCTCAGCCCTGGCCAGCAGGCCGCGTCAAATCCTGCGCTGACGACGTCGGTGGCCGCGGCGGTCTCCTGGAGCCCGGACGCATCCGAGTACCTGGAGCTCCTCGCCTCGTTCGCCAAGGTCGGGGACCGGATGACGCGGGTGTTGAGCCCGCTGCGCACGAGCTCCGCGCTGCTGTCCTACCTTCCGGCCGGAGCATTCGTCTACGGCGCGGTTCCCAATCCGGGCGGCAACTTCAACGAAGGCGTGCTTGCGGCAGAGCAGCAGGCCTTCGAGAACGCGGCATTTCGTGCCTGGTGGACCTCCGATACGGCACTGCAGCTGCGACGGATCGTCGATCGCATCCAATCGGTGAGCTCGATGCTCGGCGAGGAAGTCGTGTTCTCCGTCGCGGCCGCGTCGCCTGATGACGAAGTTCCGATGGTCATCGCGCGCATCCAGCCAGGCCAGCGATCGGCTCTGACAGACGGCCTCGCCAGCCTCTTCGCGGAGGCGCACGAATCGTCGCCAAACTACTCGGTGTCCGACGAGCTGATCGTGATCTCGGACTCGTCCTCGCACCTGGCGTGGGCGGTCAGCCACCTTGGCCAGGATGCGGGCTCTCCGTTCGCAGCAGCGATCGGCGATCGCTACGTCCGTGGCGCCGGTTGGCTCGTGGGTGTGGACGCCGTTCCGGTGCTCGCGATGGCGTCGGGAGGCAGTGCGCCTCCTGTCGACCTCGCGCGGCTGACCGGCCTCAGGTACCTCTT
The DNA here is from genome assembly GCA_035279905.1 of Vicinamibacterales bacterium. Lineage (GTDB taxonomy): Bacteria > Acidobacteriota > Vicinamibacteria > Vicinamibacterales > SCN-69-37 > DATEGZ01. Next base: position 44,532 of record DATEGZ010000315.1, on the reverse strand, counting down.
CTTCGAACAGCGCGCCCCGAATGGCGCGGAGGAGAACGAGGTCACCGCGATGTTCCAGGGTACGCGAAGCGGCATCGCCTCGTGGTTGGCGGATGCCGGTTCGGGCGGGGCCGCAGAGTTTCTTCCAGCCGACGCTCTTGCCGCAGGGTACGTATCGATGCGGCAGCCGGCGCAGCTGTTCCAGGAATTCACGGAGCTGATGTCCAGACAGCAGGCGTCGTTCCAGAGTGAGCTGAGCAGGCTCGAGGAGAAGCTCGGCGCGGGGTTCGCGGCGAATCTGTCGGCGGCCATGGGAACCGAAGCCGCCTTCGCCGTGCAGGGGGTCACCGTGTCGGGCCCGACGTGGGTCCTCGCTGCTCTCGTGAACGACCCGACAGTCGTCGACAGCTCGATCGGGAAGCTGGTGGACGCGTGCAACGCGGACGTGGCGCCTGGCGACCCGGGCAAGGGCTGCACGGTCGAGCACGAGACCGCAGGCGGACTCGTCTGGAACACGCTCAAGTCCGGCAGCTTGCCGATCGCGGTGAACTGGACCTACTACGGCGGCTACGTGATCGTGGCCTCCGATCGCGGAACCGGCGAGCGGGCGATTGCGACCAAGACGGCGGGCTCCGCGCTGATTTGGTCATCAGCGTTCCAGGCCCAACTGCCCGCGTCTGCCGGCCTCCATCCGTCCGCGTTCGTGTGGCTGAACACGAAGGGCGCGCTCGACATCTTCTCGGCGCTGAGCGGCAGTCAGGCCGGGCCGGGCGTGCTCGCCGGGCGCGACCCGGTGCTGATGGTCCTCGACGGCAAGCCGGAGCAGATTCATCTCGCCAGCCGCACGCGTGTCTCGAGTGTGGCCGTCGACGCAATGCTGCTCGGAACTTTGTCGGATGGCGTGCGTCGATAATGAAGCGCGAAAGCGTTGAGGGGCAAAGCCCCTCGACGCAGCGCGAACGAGCAGCGCGAGTGAGTCACGCGAGGGGAGCGGGGCGAAGGGGCCCCCGCGAGCGAGCGTGTAGGGGAGTTCGAGGGGCGAAGCCCCTCGAAAGAGAATGATTGAACTCGAGAATCTGACCGTCAAGCTTGGGCGGCGCGAGATCCTGCACGGGATCTCGTGCCGCCTCGGCGCGTCCGGGAAAGGCAGGGCGGTCGGCCTGTTGGGTCCCAACGGCGCCGGGAAGTCCACCCTGATCCTGACCCTGCTCGGATTCCTGCGTCCCAGCTCTGGACGCGCCAGCATTCTCGGATTCGACAGCCGTCACCACATGCGCGAGGCCAGGTCGCGCATCGGCTACATGCCGGAGAACGACGCGTTCATCGGCGACATGACCGCCGTGACCTTCGTGCGAATGATGGCCGAGGTGTCCGGCCTTCCGCCTGAGGCAGCACTCGAAAAGGCGCACCAGATTCTCTTCCACGTCGGACTCGGTGAGGCGCGCTACCGCGAGCTCCGGACCTACTCGCTCGGCATGAAACAGATGGCGAAGCTGGCGCAGGCGATCGTTCACGGTCCGGAATTGGTCGTGCTGGACGAACCGACCAACGGCCTCGATCCAGACGCGCGCCGGCGGATGCTGCAGCTCATCATCGAGATGAAAAACGAGCAGGGCATGAACGTGCTCGTCTGCTCGCATCTGCTGCGCGACATCGAGCAGGTGTGCGACGAGGCCGTGATCATGAAGGATGGCCGCATCGTTCATCACTGCAACCTCGAGGAAGAGCGGCGGTCGAACCGGTCGTTCGTCGAGCTCGAGGTCACCGGCGACGACGGCCACTTGCGCGCGGCGCTGCCGGAGATCGGCGCCGAAGGCGTGCCAGAAGGTCTCGGCCGCTGGCGCATCGTGTTGCCGCAGGGAGTCGAGGTGGACGCCATCTGGAATCTCGTCCAGCGCCAGAACCTGCTGGTGAGGAAACTGACGCACCGGCGGGACACGCTCGAAGAAATTTTCCTCAAGGCGATGGGCCATCTGACGCACACGCCTGGTGAAAGTGCGGTCAATGGCCGTCTATAAGCGAGGCTACCGGCGTTACGCGGGCCCGCTCACGGGAGCGTGGGCGCGATTCATGGTGCTGCCTCGCTACGCCTGGCGACGGCTCTACCAGCAGCGCCTCGTCCTGCTGTTGACGATCCTGGCGTTCGTGTGGCCGCTCTTGTGCGCGGGCTTCATCTATCTGACGAACCATGCGGAGTTGCTGCAGGGACTCGATCAGGAATTTCGCGAGTTCATCCAGGTGGACGGCCGCTTCTTCTCGGTCTTCATGTACGTCCAGGCGGGCTTCGCGGTCGTTCTCGCCGCGCTGGCGGGTCCGGGGCTGATCGCCCCGGATCTGGCGAACAACGCGCTGCTGCTATATCTCAGCCGGCCGCTGACACGCTGGAGCTACGCGCTCGCGCGACTGACGGTCCTCGTGGGCATGCTGTCGGTCGTCACCTGGGTTCCGGGGCTGATCCTGTTCGGATTGCAGGCAGGACTGGCCGGCGGCGCCTGGTTCGGCGGGCACTGGACGCTCGGCCTCGGCATGGTCGTCGGATTCATGGTGTGGATCCTCATCCTGAGTCTGGTCGCGATGGCCAGCTCCGCGTACGTGAAGTGGAGAATCGTGGCCGCCGCGGTGAGCCTCGCCTTCTTCTTCATCCTCGCCGGCGTCGCCGAGATGATCGACCAGGTGCTCCGCGTCAGGTGGGGACACATCATCGATCCTGCCTGGGCGGTCAACCAGGTCTGGCGCGTGCTGCTCGGGGTGCCGGTGATCGAGGGACCGGGCGCCGCGGTGTCGGCCGCGGCGCTTGCGACGACGGCGCTGCTGCTCGTGCTCGTGATCGAGCGGAAGCTGCGGCCGGTCGAGGTGGTGAAGTGAGCACCGACACCACCGTGGTGTTCGACGAAGTCTCCAAGTTCTATGGTGACGTTCTTGGCGTGAATCGCGTCACGCTGAACATTCCGCCGGGCATCACCAGTCTCGTCGGGCCGAACGGCTCGGGCAAGACGACGCTCATGAATCTGATGACCGGGCTGATCCATCCGGACAACGGCAGCATTCTGATGCGCGGAATCTCGCCCAGCGATCCCGAAGCGCTGATGCGGATCACCGGCTACGCCACGCAGTACGACACGGCGCCACGCTGGGCGACGGGATTCACCTTCATCACGACGGGCCTGCTGCTGTTCGGGTACGGGCGCGCTGAAGCGGAAACACGGGCGTGGAAGGCGCTCGAGCGCCTGAGCCTCACGGATGCGGCGAACCGGAAAATTGCGGGCTATTCCAAAGGCATGCGCCAGCGCGTGCGGCTGGCGCAGGCGATCGCGCACGATCCTCAACTGCTCGTGCTCGACGAGCCCCTGAACGGCCTGGATCCGCTCGTGCGTGCCGAGACGATCGCGCTGCTCCGCGCGTGGGCGAACGAGGGGAGGCACGTCATCCTTTCGAGCCATGTCCTGCAGGAAGTCGACTTGATCAGCGATCAGGTCGTGCTGATCGCCAACGGCATGGTCATCGCCGAAGGGACGATCCGGACGGTGCGCGAGGAGATTCACGAGCATCCGAGCCAGTATCTCGTCCGGTGTCGCAGTGCGTCGGACCTGGCCGCGCGCCTCTTCAGCGAGGATCACATCACCGAGATCAAGCTGCAGGACGATCACATGGGGCTGCTGGTCATGACTCGCGATCGCGAGCAGTTCGCACGCGCCCTCGGCCGGATCGCGGTCGACGGTCACCGAATCGACGGCGTCGTGCCAGCCGACGAGAACGTGGACGCGCTGTACGAGTACCTGATTGGAGGCGAGTAACGTGAAATCCACTCAGGTCAGGACCTTCGACTTCGCTCAGGTCAGGCAGGCGTGGACGATCGCGCGGATCGAGCTGCGCCGTGCCTTCTTCGCCAGGCGCGGGCTGTGGGTCTACGCGCTCGCGCTGCTGCCCGCGGCGGTCTTTGCCGCGCACGGCGTGGACGTCAAGGCGGATCTCGCCCGGCTGGGCCGCGGCGGTTTGACAGATGCCGCCTTGCTGAACACGGTCCAGAAGGGACAAACGCTCGAGAGCGTGAAGGCGCGCCTCGGCAAGCCGGCCGCGGAGCGCACATCGGTCGGGACGCAGCGCGTCCGAGCCGGGACGTCGGGAACGACGACGAACGTCATCGATCCGGGTGTCGATGCCCGGTTCGTTCGCGTGAACGTGACCCGGCCCAGCTACAAGGGCGAATCGGTCGCCAGAATCTACGAGTTCGAGGTTTATGGGGCCGACGGACCGAAGAATCTCGCGCTCGGGCGTCCTGCGACGGGAAGCCCGCCGTGCAGTCCCGATCAGGGGCCGGAAAAGGCCGTGAATGGCAGTGTCTCGGGCGGCAAGAGCGACCGCTGGTGCGCCGAAGGGTGGAATGCGTTCTTGCAAGTGGATCTGGGCGCCGCGCATCGGGTCAACCGCTTCGTCATCAAGCACGCCAGCGCAGGCGGTGAAGACGCGGCGCTCGACACCCGCGATTTCACCATTCAGGTCAGCCCCGATGCGAAAACATTCTCCACCGTGGCCGCGTCATCCGGCGCGGCGTTCGTCGATCGACGCACTGAATATCGGTCCCTCACGTACTTCGACGGGCGACGAGTTGAGCGCCTCGAGTTCGCCGATGGCATCCTGGATTCCAGCAGCATCAACGTGGTGCTGAACTTCACCGAGGATCGGGCGATCTTCGCGGGGATCTTTCAGTACTTCTACCTGCGGCTGGTGGTCTTTTTCGGGTGTCTCGGCATGTTCATGTACCTGTTCACCGGCGAGATGACCAATCGCACGCTGCATTACTGGTTTCTCGCGCCGGCGCGGCGCGAAGTGCTGCTTGCCGGGAAATACACGGCCGGGCTCATCGCGTCGTCGATCATTTTTGGCGGCGGGACGCTGCTGGCGTTTGCGGCCATGGTCTGGCCGCAGGACGCCGTGGAGGCCCAGGCCTACTGGAACGCCGGTGGCATGGCGCACGCGTTCTGGTATGCGTCGGCGGCAGCGCTCGGGTGTCTGGGCTACGGGAGCGTCTTTCTCGCGATCGGCGTGTACCTCCGCAGACCGATCATTCCGGCGGCGATCATTCTGGCGTGGGAAAGCATCAACGGGATTCTCCCGCAGGCGCTCCAGAAGCTGAGCGTGCTGTACTACGTGCAGTCGATCTGTCCCGTCCCCGCGCCGATGAACGAGCACTTGCCCGTGCTGTTTCGGCTCCTCGCCGCGCCGGCCGAGCCGGCCTCGCGTCCCGTGGCGATTTTCGGCCTGCTGCTGCTCACGGCGTTCGTGCTGTGGTTCGCCGGCCGTGCCGTCCGGCGCATGGAGATCTCGTACGGCGCGGAGGCGTGAGACGCCTCCTCACCGCCACGGACTGCGCAGCGGCCGGTGCAGCACGCGGCCCCACACCTCCGCGCTCGAGCAGTCGGACACGGTGTGGCCTTGTGGCGCCGCCAGCGGCGGCGCGGCGGCCGGACCGACCACGATCAGCTCGCAGTGGATGTTCTGCAGTTGTTCCGGCGTCGCCGTGCCGGCAGTCAGCGTGCCGTCCGGCAGCGTCCGCGCCCAGGGATCGCGAAACGTGACGAGATACGGCGTGCCGTCGTCATCGTAGAAGGTGAGTGAGGGCGAGAGGAAGACGCGCCCGGGTTCGTCGGCTCTGAACTCTTGTTGCCGGACGAGCGCGCCGGCGGCGTTGATGCGGCGGACGCGCAGTGCGGTCGCGAGCCCGCGCGCCGGTCCGGTCAGGAAATCGACGCAGTCAACGACACCACCGCGCGGCGGCACCGTGGCGGCGGCCTCCGCGTCGCCGCACGCCAGCGGCGTCTCGGCGCTGTTCAGTCGCAGGAACCTGGAACCGCCGGAGATCGGAACGAGCAGGGTGTCCGGCGTGACGACGATCGGCCGTCCCGGCGCGCTGTGGCCGTCGAAGGCCGTCGACCACAGGAGCGACCGGCGGACATGCACCTCCGTGTGCGTCGATCCGGCCCACATTCCCGTGCCTCCCGGGCTCGTCACGCGGAGGTACTTGCACCACGGCAGCACGAGCTCCTCATCCGTGTGGCCGCAGCTGCTGGCGGCCACGATGAGGAAGTTGAGCACGACGAGCGGGAGGAGCACGCGGCGCATGCTGGCCACCGGTCTATCGGCGCCCGGCTGAGGTCCCTGCAACCGCCAAGCTGCTAGAATCGCGTCGGGCGGTGCGCCATCACACGAAGGCCGTACCTGGTCGCCGGCGCCGCGATTGCGCTCGCGGGACTGCAAGCTGCGGCGACGCCTGCGCAGTACCGCAGCGGTCCGCTTCCGACGATTCCGACGCATGCCGCCGGCGGCGGCGAGGTCGTGCTCGAGGTGTCCGTCAGCCGCGCGGGCACGGTGCGCGGTGTCATCGCGCTCCGTTCCACGGCCCCATTCACCGCGCTGATGACGAGCGCTGTCGAAGCCTGGCAGTTCAAGCCGGCGCAGCAGCAGGGCCCGGTGGAATCGTCTGTCATGGTCGCCGGCGTGTTTCGCCCACCGACGATCTACGGGCCCGCACCAGGCGGGTCGACGACGAATCTCGACTCACCAGGACGCAACATCCCGTTCCCGACGAAGATCGTCACGCCGCCGTACCCGCCGATGTCAATTGATAACGCCGCCGTGCTGGTCGAGGTGCAGGTCGGTCCGAGCGGGAACGTCACGGACGCGAAGGCGGTGTCGAAGACCTCGGGATTCGACGATGCGGCCGTCAACGCGGCGCGCGGATGGGTGTTCCGTCCAGCCGAGGCGGACGCGGGTCCGATTCAGTCGATCGCGTACGTCGTGTTTGGATTCCGTCAGCCGATCACCAGTTCCCGCTCCAGGTACACCATCTGGCCGACGTGGTGGTAGAAGTGCATCGCGCACTTCAGGAAGATGTCGAAGCGCGTGCGCGCGTCCGGCTCGCCCGTGCCCGAATAGGGCGCGGCCCAATCCTCGTCGCGCTGCTGCGCGATCGTACGGAGCGTCATGTCCACCGCCGCGTCGAAATCGCGCAGCACGTCGGCCTTCTGCCGCCTGGCCGGATCCGTGAACTCGTGATCGCGCGTCCGCAGGTAGCCCGTGGCCGCGACGCGAGCGCCGATGTAGTAGCTGAGGTTGCCGGTCACGTGCAGAATCAGGTGGCCGAAGCTGTTGCCGTACGGACGCGGCTTCGCCCAGAGCTGATCCTCGGACAGCGACGCCACGAGCTGGTGCACGCGGCGCCGGCAGCGTTCGTAGTCCTGCGTGAAGCCCGCGGCGATGACGGATGGGAGAGACATCTCCCGATCGTATGTCACCGGCGCGGCGTCATGCGGCAAGATCGATGGAGCGAAAGGCCTCGATGCTGAAGACGGTGCTCGGCCCTCTTCCCGTCACGACGATCGACGCCGTGCTCGAAAACCTGGACGCGATCGATCGTCAGCTGCCAGAGACCGACGGGTTGAAGTGGTTCAATCGCCTGTACTTGAATGTGACCCGCGGCGTCCGCGCCGCGCTGGCCGGACAGGTGTTTCGTGACCAGGCGTTCCTCGATCGGCTCGATATCGTGTTCGCCAACCTGTACTTCGACGCCGTGGTTGCCGGCGACATGAATCCCGCGAGCGCTCCGCCGGCATGGCGTCCCTTGTTCGCGTCCCGGAGCCGCCCACTCAAGCGGCTCCAGTTCGCGCTGGCCGGAATGAACGCACACATCAACCGGGATCTGCCGCTCGGCATCGTCACGACGTATCTCGAGCTGGGCGGCACGCCGTCGGAGGCCGACGCGCGTCATACGGACTTCGAGCAGGTCAACGACGTGCTCGAGCGCGTCGAGCGGACAGTTAAAGCGGATCTCGACACCGGCGTCCTCGCGGTCATCGACGCCGCCGCAGGGCAAGCCGACGACGCGATCGCGATGTGGAAGGTGCGGGTCGCGCGAGACGCGGCCTGGACGAACGCAGAGGTCCTGTGGGCTCTGCGCTCGGAGCCGCGCTTGCGCGACCGTTATTTCGATCGGCTCGACGGTCTCACCGGTCTCGCGGGCCAGGGACTCCTGGTCGGGCGGTGAGGGCGGGGCACACCGCCTACCGTCCGCCGATCTTGCTCACGTCAATCGTCCAGACGCCGCGGCCGTGCGTGCCGATCACGAGCATGCGATCGCGCGGGTGGACGATGAAGTCCATGACGTTGACCGACGGCAGATTGCCGCCGAGCACGTCCCACTTCTGGCCGCCGTTCGTCGTGACGTACACGCCGAAATCGTTGGCGGTGTAGAGCACGTTCGGGCTCACCGGATCCTCGCGGATCATGTTGATCGGCCCGCCGGGCAGATTGCCCGCGATGCTCTTCCACGTCTTGCCGTAGTCGGTGGACTTGTAGAGGTGAACGGCGAAGTCCTCGTCGTAGCGGCCCTGCTGCGCGGCGTAGACCGTGGCCTCGTCGTACTTCGACGCGAGGACGGTGCCAATCCACTCCTTCTTCGCTGAACTGCCGCCTAACGTCAGCTCTCGCCACTCCTTGCCATCGTCGATCGACGCGTACAGCCGTCCATCGTCCGTGCCGGTGTAGACGAGCCCTTTCTTTTTCGGCGATTCAGAAATCGTGATGACCAGCTGATGGGGAATGTCGCCGCGCTTCGTCTTGTCGTTGTAACTCAAATCATCCGTCAGCTTTTCCCACGTGGTGCCGCGATCCTTCGACCGGAAGAGATACTGCGCGCCGAAGTAGACAGTGTCGGCATCGTGCGGCGAGAGGAGAATCGGCGCCAGCACCTGCATGCGCAGCGGATCGTCGGGCGTCACGTTCGGCGGACGGATGTTGGTATCGCGTTGTGGCCCGGTTGGCGCCGGCTGCGCCGCACGTCCAGCCCCACCGCCGCCGCCCGCGCCGCCTCCGCGCGGAACGGCCGGAATGCTGAAATCGGTTCGATCCAGCTTGCCGGAGTAGACGATGTTCGGGTTCCGCGGATCGATCGCGTGCTCGCAGTACTCGCCGCCTGGCGCGCCCTCGAACGCAATCGGCTGCAGATTGTCGCGGCCGTTGCGAATGTCGACGACGCCGCGGTAGCTGCCGTGATCCTGGAAGGATCCGTACACGCGGAACGGCGTGTCCATGTCGTACGCCATCGAGAACGCCGTCTCCGTAGGCAGCGGCGCGCGGCGCCACGTGGCACCGCCGTCAGTGGTCACGCGGAAGCCGCTGTCATTGCCGCTCAGCATGAAGAGCGGATTCTTCGGATCGATCCACATCGCGTGGTTGTCGCCGCCTGGGCCGCCGCGTCCACCGCCTGCAGGCGGAGCGCCGGCCGCAGCTGCGGCGGGCGGCGCTGGTGGCGTCGCCGGACCAGTGAAGCGCGCGAATGTCTTCCCGCCATCGCGCGAGACGCTGACGCCAAGCGCGAGCGTGTAGACGGTGTTTTCATTCGTGGGATCGACGCGAATGTTGCCGAACACCCAGGCATAGGTATTCGACATACCCTTCATGAACGCCTTCTGCGCGTCATCGTCGTTCTGTCCGCTGACCTTCGTCCACGTCGCGCCCTTGTCGTTCGATCGGTAGACCTCGTTGCCCTTGATGGCGCATTTCGCCGCGCTGCCGCCCGGATTCGATCCGCGTCCCTGCGCATTCGGGGCCGGCGGCTGCGTGTCGCACTCGTAGTTGTCGTAAAACGCGTAGACCACGTTGGGATTGGAACGCGCGATCGCGATGCCGATGCGGCCCGAGGCGTTCGAGGGCGGCAGTCCGCTCGTCAGCTTCGTCCAGGTCTTGCCGGCGTCGGTCGTCTTGTAGATGAGGCTCTCGTTGAAGCCCTCTTCGACGCGCGGATCGTTCCACTTGCGGCGCTGACGCTGCCAGGCCGCGGCGTAGAGCGTGTTGGGATCGCCCGGATCCATGGCGATGTCGTTGACGCCGGTCTTCTGGCTGATCTTGAGCGCGTGCGTCCACGTCTTGCCGCCATCCGTCGTCTTGAACACGCCGCGCATCTCGTTTTCCACCCACTCCTGACCGGCGGACGCGACGTAGACGATGTTCGGATCGGTGGGATGAACGACGATGCGGCCGATCGTGCCGGTGTCGGTGAGACCCATGTGCTGAAAGGTCTTCGCGTTGTCGGTTGACTTGTAGACGCCGACGCCGGTGTAGGAGCTGCGGAAGATGTTCGACTCGCCCGTGCCGATCCAGAGGATGTCGGGGTTCGACGGCGCCACCGCGAGCGCGCCGGTGCTGGTCGAGGCTTCCTTGTCGAAGACCGGCTGCCAGGTCTGGCCGAGGTCGTCGGACGCCCACACACCGCCGCAGCAGCTGCCTGCGTAGAGCCGGCGCGACGTGCCGTGATCGGAGACAGCGACGTCGGTCACGCGTCCGGCGATGTTGGTCGGGCCGATGTACGACCAATTCATGGCCTTGTAGGGCGACGCGGCGGCCATCGCTTTGTGCACATCCCACGCTTTCAGATGGGCGGTGTGGTCGCTGCCTGCCGGCGCCTGCGCGCCGACGGGGTAGTAGGTCACCAGCAACAGGGCAGCGGACAACGCGGCGAACGTCAGACGAAGCGTCGCTCGGCGGTTCATGGTCGGCCTCCGGGTTGGGCCGATGTTACCGCAACTTCCGGCCGATCGTCCCAGTCCAGGGGCGCACCAATCGGCACGCCGTCTCGTATGTACAAAGCATGGCGAAGTTTCTCCTCTGGCTCATCCTGCTGGTGGTCTGCTGGCCGGTGGCGCTCCTCGCGCTGGTCCTCTATCCCGTGGTCTGGCTCCTGCTGTTGCCGTTTCGCCTGCTCGGCCTCGTCGTCGATGGCGTCTTCGAGTTCCTTCGTGCGCTCGTCCGGCTTCCGGCGCGCCTGCTGGGCGGGCGGCCCTGAGCGCGCGCGCCGTGTTGATCGCGCAAGATCCGCGTTCGTCGAGAAATGTCCCGCCGATGTCCAGGTCGAAGATGTGCTGCCGGTCGGTCGTAGACTGATTCCGTGGAGCTGCCGGCGATCGAGACCGCAAGTCTGAGCAAACGCTACGGACGGGTCAGAGCCCTCGAAGACTTGTCACTTACGGTCCAGGCCGGCGAGATCTTCGGCTTTCTTGGCCAGAACGGCGCCGGAAAGACCACCACCATCCGCCTGCTGCTTGGGCTCATCGCACCGTCGTCGGGACGAGCCGCGGTGCTCGGGCACGACGTGTCGGCGGGATCCGCCTGGCGCCGCGACGTGGGCTACCTGCCCGGTACGCTGACGTTCTGGCCGCGCGTGTCCGGCGCCCGGACTCTGGACATGCTCGCGGCGATCGGCGGCCGGCCGGCCGTGTGGCGGCAGGAGGTGATCGAGCGCCTGCACTTGAGCGCCGCGGATCTCAGCCGGCCCGTGGGATCGTACTCCGACGGAATGCGACAAAAACTCGGCATCGCGCAGGCGCTCCAGTGTGGCCCGCGTCTCGCGCTGCTCGATGAGCCATCCAAAGGCCTCGACCCGCTGATGCAGATTGCGTTCTACGACTTGCTCTTCGATCTGGCGAAGAAGGGAACGACGATCTTCTTCTCGTCGCACGTCTTGCCGGAGGTCGAGCGCGTGTGTCAGCGAGTGGCGATGCTGCGCGCCGGCCGCCTTCTCACTGTTGGCAGCGTCGACGATCTCCGGCGGACACTGCCGCGCCGCGTCACCGTCGTCTTCCGAGACGAGCCGGCGGTCATCGATTTGTCGGCGTTCGGGCAGATTCTCGGTCGATCGGGCACGCGGATCGAGCTGATGGTGTCCGCAGACCGCGTGCCCGAACTGGCCAGCCGCCTCGCGGCACAGGCGGTCCGCGATCTCCTCATCGAGCCCCAGCGGCTCGAGGACGCGTTCCTGGAGCAGTACCGATGACCGGGCGCACGATGCGAGCGCTCCTCGTCCGCCTCTGGCGGCAACACTTCACGGCGCTGTCGGTGATCGCGTGCGGCCTGGCGTTGTTTGAAGTCGTCATCACCCGGATCGCACCTTCCCAGGGTCAAGCGGGATTCGTTGGCGGATTGTTGGCACTGCTGCCGAAAGAAATGTCGGCGTTTGCGGAGGGTCAGCTCGCGCTCGCGACGCCTCAGGGCGTGCTCGCGTTCGGCTATCTCCATCCCTTCTTTCTGACGCTCCTCTCCGCGTGGATCATCCGCGTGGCGGCCGGCTCGCTGGCCGGCGAAATCGGCCGGGGGACGTTCGATCTGCTGGCGTCGCGGCCGATTCCGCGCTGGGCGCACGTCCTGGCCGCGTGGCTGACGATCGCCCTGGGGCTCGGGATTCTCGCCGCCGCGGCGTGGAGCGGGATGGCATTGGGCCTGCAGTTGCGCTCGCTGGGCGTCACGGCGGCGCAGGTCGCCGCCGTGCCCGCATCTGCCTGGCTGTTGTTCGTCAGCTGGACCGGCATGGCGCTGCTTTTCAGCGCGATCGGACGCGAGTCTGGATCCGCCATCGCGTGGACTGCGGGTGTGATCGCGGTCTCGTTCGTCCTCGAGTTCCTCGCCCGCGTCTGGCAGCCGCTCGGCTGGGCGCGATGGCTGTCGCTCTTCACCTACTACCAGCCGCAGAACATCGTGGAGACCGGACTCGGCTGGCACGATGGGGTCGTGCTGGCCGTTGTCTCGCTCGCAGGGCTCGGGGCGGCGCTGGTCGTCTTCGAGCGAAGGGACGTGTAGCCGCAACACAGGCCGCGCGCCGTCACGGTCCTTGACGGTCGTCGGTGCGACGATTTATGTTGACTACTCAACATTATGCGCGCATCCCCCCGGCCCGACCGCTTGCCGTGCGCCGCCGGCACGCTCCGGCGGGCGTCGCGGTCGCTCGCGCGGCTCTATGACGTCCATCTCTCGCGCGCAGGGCTGACGACGACACAGTTCTCGATCCTTCGAGCGCTCCAGCGGCGTGGCGGAACGGTGGCGCTCGCCGAGTTGGCTGACGAACTGGTGTTCGAGCGCACGTCGCTGTACCGCGCGCTGGCGCCGCTCCGCCGGGCGCGCCTCCTCACGGTCCGCCCGGGCGCCGATCGCCGGTCGCGGAACGTGGTGCTGACGGCACGCGCCGCGTCACGCATCGCGGCGGCCATGCCGCACTGGATCGCCGCGCAGCGCGCGGTCGTGGAGGATGTGGGTGCCCCGGCCTGGCAGCATCTCGCGTCGCGGCTACGTCACCTCACCACCGTTGCTCGCGCGGCGTTTCCCGAATGACGTTTGCCTTGACACGTCGTCTCGTCACGATCGGCCTCGGCCTGGTGGCCGCGTACGCCTTCGCGCGCCAGTGCAGGCGCCCGTCGGGCTGGCTTGGTCGCCGGCTGGCGCGAACGATGAACGTGAGTCACTCGCGGGTCACCGCCTGGGGACTGGGACACGTGACGATCGGATCGCGTGCGCGCATCCTGGACATCGGCTGTGGCGGGGGACGAACGATGAGCAGGCTCGCCGCCATGGCATCAGATGGTCACGTCGACGGCGTGGACTACGCGCCAGCCAGTGTCGCCATCGCACGCGAGACGAATGCCGACTTGATTCAATCCGGCCGCGCGGCGGTGCATCAGGGGTCCGTGTCGAACCTGCCGTTCCCCGATGCGTCCTTCGATCTGGTGACGGCCGTGGAGACGCACTACTACTGGCCGGGCTTCGCCAACAGCGTCCGCGAGGTCCGTCGAGTGCTGGCGCCCGGCGGCCGCTTCGTGATCATCGCGGAGACCTACAAGGGGCGCAGCCTCGACTGGATCTACGGACCCGTGATGCGGTGGCTGCTGCGAGCCACGTACCTCACGCCGGAGGAGCACCGGGCCGTCCTGGCCCAGGCCGGATTTCAGGACGTCCAGATCGACACGCAGCGGTCGCGCGGATGGATCTGCGTCGTCGGCACGCGCCCGAGGTAGTTTCGTGCTCGCTACCGACGAGGCCGACGTAGGGGCATTTGTGTGACGTCGATCGCGCGAAGCCGCGCCTGAATCTGGTGGTCGTCGATCCGACCAGCCACTTGCAGAAGATCGTCGGACCCGCGCGAGTACTTCAACGTGAACGGTCGAGGTTCGCGTCCCCGCGCAGTCAGCGTCACCGTGCGGTTCGCGGTGTCTTCGGTCACGTCGTACGGATCGACACGTCCACCGAGGGTCCACTGAATCGCGCCGGTTCCTCGCTCGGCGAGAATGAGCCGGAGCCAGCGCGCTTGATCTCCTGGCGGCACAGGCACACCATCTCGGACGAACTCGACCACATCGTAGATTCCGTACAGCGCGGGCACGCGTGACATCTCGCGGCGCGAGAGGTACGCGGTACGGGCGTCCATGACGACCAGCAGCACGATAACCGCGTATTTGACAACTCTACTGAGTCGCCGCCGTGTCGGATTCGAATCGGGCGCCTTGCCGCGTGTCTCAAGGAACGCGGTTGCGAGCCGGCCCGCATCAGGCGCCAGCAGCGTGAACGCCATCAGCGCGTAGATCGTCGAATTGAGCTGGACGCCGACTTCGTAGCCGAAGTTCAGCATCGACACGTTGACAAACGCGCCGGCGAGCACGAGCGCGCCAATCGGGGTCGTGCGCTGCGAGAGGAGCAGGAGACCGCCAGTCACCTCGACGAGTCCGGTGAAGACCGTGTACGCCGTCGAGGTGCCCATCATGTGCCAGAGCAGGCGCATGCGGGTGAAGTCGCCGAGCGGCGTGACGAGCGCGACGAGCGAGGGCGGCACGAACTGGCTGGGCAGCACTTTGACCGCCCCATAGCCCAACGCGACCGCGGCGAGCAGGTACCGCAAGTAGATGCGCAGGACGCGGTAGGCGCGCGGATACGAAGGACGCCGGCGATCGATGAGCGACCAGACGATTGCGGCCAGACCAGCGCAGGCGAGCGCCGTGCTCATGTAGGCGATGAAGCCCGCGGTCGTCGCATAGACGATGTCTGAACCGAACAGGAGTCTCGTTGCCCAATCGTACGCGGCGAACAGTCCGCGTTCGTCAATCGCCTCGGCGACTCCCTCGGACACCGGGAGCAGCGAAACGAGATAGTCGATCGCCAGATACAGCGTGGTGATCGCGTAAAAGCAGACGGCAAATCGGAACGCGACGCGCAGCGAGAGCGGCCAGCGTGCGCCGACGTTCGGCACGGTCGTCACTTGATCGTCGCCATCCAGATATCCGCCTCCGCCGAGCCGCGCGTGATGAACAACTGACGGCCGTCCGGCGTCGTGGCGAAGTCCGTGATCGAATCAGGAGCCGCGGAAAATACCTCGTGTACCCGGTGCGTCGCCGTGTCGAGCATCATGAGCCGCTGGCCCTGGGCGAGAAACAAGATTCGTTGGGAGTCGAACCAACGCACCGGCGTCGCAATTGCGTCTGGGTACTTGCTGAGCACGAGCTCATACGTCTTTGAATCGAAGTCGTACGTCGCGATGGCCGAGCCGCCGACGGGGCCGGTGAGGCGACGGCCGTCGGGCGACCAACTGCGGCAGATGAATTGCTGCATGCTGGCGGGCGGGGCCGGAAGACGCTCTTGACGCTGTTCGGTCGCGGGGCGGCGAGGATCGATCAGCCACGTCACGTACCGCCGCGCATCGCTCGCAGCAATACGATCGCCATTCGGCGACCACGCAAGGTAGGACGCCGACAGCCCCTCAGTCACTTGCCGCATGTTTGATGAATCGCTGTTTACGATCCAGACGTCGTACAAGCCGCTCGCGCCGCGATTGGAGCTGAAAGCGATCTGCTGCCCGTCCCCCGGGGACCACGCCGGCCAGCGGTTGCGCCATCGATCATCAGTGATCTGCTGTCTCAAGCCGTCTACGTCGACTACGCTCACATTCTCGCGCACGAAGCGCGTCGTCGTGGCGATGCGGCGGCCGTCGGGAGACACCGTAAGGAGCGCATGGGGCGTGGATCCCGACGTGATCCATGTGCCCGGACCGGCCACCGTCCCGGCTGCCGGATCGAGCGGCAGCCGCTGCACGTTCGACGTGTAGGTGAACGCGGTGAACGCCAATCGGTGGCCGTCGCCGGAGACCGCGAGCTCGTAGTCGAACGGCGTGGGAGTTGTCACGGGCTCCGGCGCGCCTCGGACGGCGCCGCTGTCCTCGTCGATCGCCATTCGCCAGAGGTTCAGCGTCCCGCCGCGATCGCTGACGAAATACAGAAAGCGGCCGTCCGTTGACCACGCCGGGCTCGCGTCGAGCGCGTCGTCGTTGGTGACGGCGACCGGCGTTCCACCTGCCGCAGAAATCGTAAAGATGTCGCGCTGACCACTGCCGTTAGCGGGAAGAGCCCAGAAGGCAATGCGCTTGCCGTTCGGAGACCAGGCCGGCTGCACCGCGTCCCCCGCGAAGATCCGGCGCGGCTCGCCGCCGCCGACAGCCACGACCCAGAGCTCACCGACGCCGAGCCGGCCATAAGGATTCGCGACGTACACCGTCGTGTAGACAAGAGAGTGGCCGTCCGGTGACCAGGACGGACTGAATCCAGCCGCGCTCACGCGGCGCACGAATTCGCCCGTGCGTCCCATGACGAACAGTCCGCCGCCCTGCCGTGTGGACCGGAAGACGATTTGCTCGCCGTCAGGTGAGAACTGCGGTTCGGACTCGACGTCCTTCGAATCCTTCGTGAGGTCGATGGCATTTTGCCCGCCGACGCCCTGGAGGAAGATGTGTGTCTGCCCGCTGTCGGTCGGCGCCGAGTAGACCACCCACTTGCCGTCAGGCGAGAGGCTGGGACGTCGTTCAATACCGGCCGTCGAAGTGATCTGCGTGAAGGCGACGTCGAGCGGCCGGGTCGATGACACTGAGCGACTAGCCAGCCACCAGAGAGGCAGCCCGATGGCCGCGAGCGCGACCGCACCGACGCCGGCGATCCACGCGCGACTCCGTCGCGCCGACGTCGTGCCCGCGAGGTCGGGGCCCGGCTTCAACGCGCCCGAGTCGAGATCCTGCTTGAGTTCCTCGAGATCGTTGCGAAGATCCTTGGCGCTCTGATAGCGATGATCGATGTCCTTGACGAGCGCGCGCCTGACGATGCGCGTCAACGCGCCCGGCAGATCGGGTCGTGCGTCGTGCAGGGTGGGCGCCGTGTCCTTGATGATGGAAGACAGGATCGACACGGTCGTGTCGCCCGTGAACGGTCGCTCGCCGGTGGCCATCTCGTACAGAATGACGCCCAGCGAGAAGAGATCAGAGCGTTCGTCGATCGCCCGGCCCTCGGCTTGCTCGGGGGACATGTACGCGACCGTGCCGAGAATATGGCCCTCCGCTGTGGCGAGAGCCGTCGGCTGATTCGCGATCGTCTGGGTGTCGTCGTCCGGTCGCAGCTTGGCGAGACCGAAGTCGAGGACCTTTACGCGATTGTCGGGCGTGACGATGACGTTGGCGGGTTTGAGATCGCGATGCGTGATGGCGCGTGCATGCGCCGCCGCAACGGCGTCAGCCAGCGGAATGGCGATCGCGAGCAGCCGGTCAATCGGCCAGCCGTGACGCGGCAGCAGATCCGCGAGCGTCCGGCCTTCGACCAGCTCCATCGTGAGGAATGGCGCGCCGTCGGCTTCCTCGATCGAATGAATTGTGACGATTCCCGGGTGATTCAGCGCGGCAATCGCCTTGGCTTCGCGCTCGAACCTGGCGCGACGATCCGCATCCGCGCGGAACGACGGCGACAGCGTTTTCAGAGCGACGACGCGATTGAGGCGTGTGTCGCGGGCCCGGTAGACTTCCCCCATCCCGCCCGCACCGAGGGGAGCGAGGATCTCATAAGCGCCTAGCCTGTTCCCAGCCTGTAGCGCCACGGCGGGAGGATTCTACGCCATGACTCGACGTCGCCGATTCGCGATCGAGCACGCCGAGCATGCTTCGCGGCCCGACTGGCATGAGCCAATCGGGCCGACGTGGTGATCTTCCGAACGACAGTTCAGACCGCCGCCCAGGCTAGGAACCTGCAATCATGGCGGCCGTTACATGCAGCGCGATCGGGGCCACCGACGAAATGCCCGCGCCGCTGACTGTCACAAAGTAGATGCCATCCTGCGTCAGTGATGCCGGCAGCGTGAAATCCACCGTTCCCCTCGCCGTGTTCGTGCCCACGCCCGTGGTGCTCCAGTTCGTCGTGCGCGCGTAGAAGACGTGGCCGCTGTGGTCGGCGAGACTGACGATTGGATAGTTCGAATCGCTCTCCGAATCGTCACCGTAAGCGGATCCGGCGCTCTGACCGTTCAGCTGCTGGCCCGAGAGCGTGAACCGGCCATTGCCGTTGTACTTGATGCCTTCGATCCGCGGACGGAGCAGGTTCGGCGCGTCTCCCGGCGGGTTGTACAGATACACCGTCCCGTCAACGCTGTCGGTCATCAACACCTGACCGGTTGGCAGGACCAGGAACCGCAACACGTACGCCGGAAAATCCGGATCATCGAGATGCGGCGTCGGGCTTGGCAGCGACGAGAGCGTGTTCGTGTCTGGATCGAGCTCGAATAACTGCGCCGGACCACGAAACACGCCGCGCGTCGGACCGGCGTCCGCGGCGAAGATCACATGGCCGTTCGGCAGCACGGCTCCAGGCGCATCGTCCGCGCCAAAGAGCGCCGGACTGCCGTTCAGCGTGCCCATGACATCCGGGCCAGCGGCCCAGGTGTTGATGGACGGGTCGTAGAAGGCCGTGTGGCCGGTGGCGCCGACGATGAAGATCCGGCCGTCGTGGAGGCGGAGCGGAGGTCCGAGCTCGGAGCCGACCGAGTTGGCGCTGAGCTGCGGAATGAATCCGTTCGCCGTGCCGTCGCTCGGGCTGATGCTCAACCACTGGTTCGCGATCGGGTCGAATCTCTCGGCGTAGCTGCCGGGGCCCGGAGGCACGAGCGACTTGCTCTTGAACAGGTCGTAGTTCAGCACGCTGCCGTCCGCCAGCTTGACCCACCCTTCCTCGTCGCTGCGATCGTTGTAGACCTTGCTGATCGGCGCGGACCACGAGTTCGTCGCGATGTTGTACAAGTAGGTCCGCTGGGTGTTGATCGAACCCGCCAGGATCCGATCGCCGTCCAGCAGCATGCTTGGATCGTCGCCGAACCGGGTTTCGGGGTGGTGGGTGATCGGCGACCACGCGTTCGTCAGCGGATCGTAGACCTCGCCGGTGTTCGTGAACACCGCGCGGAACGGCGTGCCGGTGTACTCGCCGCCCAGCAGCCACAGCCTCCCGTCCCGGAGGATGTGCGACGCAAAGTACAAACGCGGAATGCTCATCGACGCCAGCTGCGTCCATGTGCCGTTGAGGTAGCTGCCGGACGCATCGGGCGCGAGACGATACCAGTTGTCGCCCGGGTCCCAGCCCTGCGCGATGACGCTGCCGTCGGTGAGCTGCATCATCACACCGACGGCAGTCGGCGCGTCATTGGTGAGCGTGGTCCAGGTGCCCTGCGCGGGCGGGGGTGGCTCGCCCTTGGCGAGGAGCACCGCGGATGCCAGCGCCAGGCACACTGCCGCGAAATGGATTCTGAGCTCGCGTATTTTCATAAAGGCCTCCCTGTTTGGACGTAGCTCATCGCGACCCGCCGCCTGGCGGCTGAGACACGGCGTCTCAGTACAAGCGGCGCTGCCGGGGGAGTCAGAGGACGTCAGCTGAACAATCGCTGCGTCCGTGTGGTCGTGATGGCGGCGGGTACTCTACCACCCCGCAAATTCGAACTTCCACCAGCTAGCAGTGGACCCCTGGCGCGTTGGGCAAACCAAATGTCGCCGAGACTCGTCTCTTGTCTAGGCGCCCTAAAGGAGACCGGAATGGCCCCGGACAAGGACGACAAGGTCGACGTGCCGCAAGGAACGCTCGAGCTGATGATTCTGACGATCCTGGCGCGGGAGCCGCTGCACGGCTATGGCATCACGCAGCGTCTTACCGCGCTGAGCCGCGACAGCTTTCAGGTCAATCCGGGCTCGCTCTTTCCGACGCTCTACCGGCTGGAGCAGGACGGCAAGCTCAAGGCCGAGTGGCGGGCCACTGAGAACAATCGAAAGGCGAAGTACTACGCCCTGACCGTGGCCGGCCGGCGGGACATGGACGCGCAACGAAAGCGCTACGAGCGGGTGTCGAGCGCGATCGCAAGCGTGCTCGCGGGGGCCCGATGCTAGTCAAACGATTCGTCTCGATGCTCACGTGGATCTTCCGGCGCTCGCACGTGGAACAGCAGCTGGACGACGAACTGCAGGCGTGTGTCGACGCATCCGCGGCCGACAAGATGCGCGACGGCATGAGCCGGGAAGACGCGATCAGGCAAGCGCGCCTGGAGCTCGGTGGTGTCGAGCAAATCAAGGAACACGTCCGGACCGGACGTCACGGCGGGTTGCTCGACGAAGTCGTGCGCGACCTGCTCTACGGACTTCGCATGTCGGCGCGCACGCCGGGATTCACCGCCGTGATTCTGGTGACGCTCGCGCTCGGGGTCGGCGCGAACACCGCGATCTTCAGTTTGATCGACGCGCTGATGCTGCGGCGGCTGCCGGTTCAGCACGCCGACGAGCTCGTGCTGCTCGACCTCCGCGACCCGGCGACCGCGGCCGCCGGCGGCGAGTCGTTCTCCTGGGGCGGCGGCTCGTTCTCCTGGAACATCGTCCGCGGGCTCGACGCACGCCGGGACATCTTCGCCGGCGTTGCCGGGTTTTCGACCTTGACCACGAATGTCGGCGCGCCGGGTGCGTCAACTCGGGTGTCCGGAGCGCTCGTCACCGGCGACTTTTACGCGACGCTCGGTGTGCAGCCTGAGGCTGGGCGCCTTCTGTCGAAAGATGACGACGAGCCTGGCGCGCCGCTGGTGGCCGTGATCAGCGACGGTTACTGGGAGCACGAATTCGGACGCCGGGCCACCGCAATAGGGGAGTCGATCACGATCAACGGCGTGCCGGTGACGATCGTCGGCGTCAGCCCGCGCGGCTTCGATGGCGCCACCGTCGGTCAACGCGCGGAGATCGTGACGGCGGTCGCGGCGGTGCCGCGTCTGTGGCCGGGATTCGCGGAGATCATCCAGCCAGGCAATTTCTGGCTGCGCATTCTGGCCCGGCCGGCCGCGGGGCTGTCCGCTTCCGGCGCCGAGGCGCGACTCAACAGCGTGTGGCCCGTGTTGTCCGACGAACTGCTCTCGCCGCGCTGGCCGGCGGCCCGCAAGCAAGCCATGGCGACTTGGCGATTCGTGTTCGAGCCCGGGGCGACCGGGGCGAGCAATTTGCGCGAGCTCTATCTCAAGCCGCTGGTGGTGCTCATGAGCGTCGCCGCGCTGGTGCTCGCCATTGCGTGCGCCAACGTCGCGAGTCTGTTTCTCGCGCGCGCGTCAACGCGCGGGCGGGAGATCGCGATTCGTCTTGCCATCGGCGCCAGCCGCGGGCGCATCGTCCGCCAGTTGCTCGTCGAAGGCGGGATGCTGTCTGGCGCGGGTGCGGCGCTCGGCGTAGGCGTCGCGTGGTGGTCCGCGCGATTCCTCGTGCGTCTCATCTCGACCGGGCCGGCCGACATCGCGTTCGACCTGACGCCGAACGCGCACGTGCTGGCATTCTCCGCGGCGCTCGCTGTCGCGACGGGCCTGCTCTTCGGTCTCGCTCCGGCGATCCAGACGCGCACGGCCGGTCCGTCGCTCATTCTGAAGAGCGACAATCGCGGCGCTACGCGCCGGTCTCGCATGTTGCCGTCGCTCGTCACCGGTCAGGTCGCGTTGTCGTTGATTCTCATCACAGGCGCAGGGCTGTTCGTGCGCACCTTCCGCAACCTGGAGCACGTCGATCCGGGCTTCCGCGCCGACGGCGTGTTTCTCCTCGGGCTCGATCGCAACGACGCTGCGCTTCTCGACCGGCTGTTCGATGCCGTCGCAGCGGTGCCGGGCGTCGAGGCGGTGACCGCGTCCACGCAAACCCCGCTCTCGGGGTCGTCGTGGAGCGAAGCGGTCGTGCCGGTCGGGCAACCTGTGCCCGAGACCGACAACACCCGCGTCCTCGGCGTGGCGCCGAGGTACTTCGCGGCCCTGCGGATTCCGCTCGTGGCAGGACGGGACTTCAGCGAGCGCGATCGTCTTGGCGCGCCGGACGTCGCGATCGTCAACGCGCAGTACGCCGCGCGGTACCTTCCGCATCAGGATCCGGTCGGCCAGCGTTTGACGGGCACGCTGGCGTCGCCCGCGCGAGAGGTCGAGATCATCGGCGTCGCGAGGGACACGTCGGCGTCGAGCCTCCGGCGCGAGCCGCCGCCGATCGTGTACGTCTCGCGCGAGCAATTCGGCCTGAACCAGGCGCCGAATTTGATCATCCGCACTACCGGGGGCGACGCGCGGACAACGCAGGCGATTCGCGCGGCCCTGCAGTCGCGTCTGCCGTCGCGCACGATTCAGCTGCAACCGCTCAGCGCGCAGATCGACGGCACGATGACCCAGGAGCGCCTGATGGCGACGCTCGCGGCCGGATTCGGCGCGCTCGCGCTGCTGCTGTCGACGGTTGGGCTGTACGGCCTGCTCGCCTACGGCGTGGCGCAGCGCTCGCGCGAGATCGGGATCCGCCTGGCGCTCGGCGCCAACGCAAGGCGCGTGGTCGCCGACGTGGTGCTCAGTGGCGTGAGGCTCGTCGGTCTGGGGGTGGCGATTGGGATTCCGGCGGCGTGGCTTTTGTCGAAACCCGTCAGGTCGATGTTGTTCGGGTTGACGCCGACCGATCCGCTGACGCTCTTTGCCGCGGCGCTCGTGCTCGTGCTGGCCGCGTTGTTCGCGGCCGCGGTGCCGGCGCGCCGCGCGGCCAGCGTCGAGCCCGTCGTCGTCCTGAAGCAGGACTGAGTCCAGACGGCTGCGCGCGCCCTTGCACTGTTCGCAGGGTGGCGCGACAATGCGGTCCCCCCCAGCGTCCTCATGCTTGCCAAGGAGGCGCGACATGCTCAGCGACCTGCAGCGGCGAAAGCTCGCCACGCTCTTCAAGCTTCACGATCTCGACCACGACGGCATTCTCACTCGCACTGATTTCGAGCAGTACGCGGACCGCCTGGCGGGCGCGCGCGGGTTCCGGTCCGGCACTGCCGAACACAGCACGCTGCTCGCGTCGTTCATCACGATGTGGGATGGCCTCGGATCGAAGGCCGACACCAACCGTGACAAGCAGGTCACTCTCGACGAATGGCTGGCCTACTACGACACGCTGGTCCACCAGCCCGCCATGTACGAGCAGGTGGGTGCTCCGATCGCGAAGTCTGTGTTCGGTCTGCTCGACGCCAACGGCGACGGCGTCGTGACGCCCGACGACTACGCGCTGTTGTTTGGCGCGGGATCCGCCGATCCGCAACAGGCGGCCGCGGCGTTCAAGCGGATCGACATCGACGCTGATGGCCGCGTGACTCCGGCGGAGCTGTCCCGCCTGCTCGGCGAGTTCTTCACGAGTCAGAACCCGGAAGCTCCGGGCAACTGGCTGTTCGGGGCGTTTTAGTCCCCGCGGCGCGGCCGGCCAGCCGGCCGGTGGCCCACGCCCAGGCGAAGTTGTGGCCGCCGATCGGACCGAACGCGTCGAGCACCTCGCCGCAGAAGTACAGCCCGGGGTGGCGGACGCTCTCGAGCGTTCGCGGATCGACTTCGTCGAGCGCCACGCCCCCGCCGGTGACTTCGGCCTTGCGATAGCCCTCGTCGCCGGTGACGGGCAGCGCGAAGTTGACGAGACGATCCACGAGCGCGGCCCGCTCGTCGCGGCGCAACTCGGCCGTCGTACGCGACGAGGGGATGCCCGCGTCGCGCACGAGCTCGTCCGCCAGCCGCTCCGGCAGCGTGCGCGCGAGGACGTTCGCGACGCGTCCCGGCGAGTCGATCAGCTCGCGCCGCCACGCGACGTCATCGCGATCGCTCCACTGGACGCGGACGCGCGTGGACATGCCTGACATCGCGGCGAGCGCGACGACGTGCGACACATCGAGCACCGACGGCCCGCTGTAGCCGCGGTGCGTGAAGAGAAAACCGCCACGGGCCTCGGCGCGCAAGGCGGCGTCCGCGGTCTCGGCCCGGATGCGCACGTCGAGCGACACGCCTGCCAGCGCGGCGTGCGGCGCGCCGGCCGCGAGCAGGGGAGTGAGTGCGGGGTACGTGCGGTGCACGACGTGGCCGAGTGCCGTGGCGATCTCGAGTCCGGTGCCGGTGCTGCCCGTCGTCGGGACGGACAAACCTCCCGTCGCGATGATGACCGCGTCGGCGTCGACGACACCACGTGACGTCGCGATCCGCCAGCCCTCCTCAGACTTCTCGATCGTGAGGACCGCGGTGTCGAACTCGACGGACGCCCCGGCGCGGCGCGCGAGCGCCACGAGACCGTCGCGAACGTCGCGCGCGCGGTTCGACGTGGGAAACCATTTTCGAGTCTCGGCCTCGAACGCGAGCGGCACCCCGACGTCGCGCTCGAAGAACTCGAGCTGGGCGCGCAGCGGCCACGATCGCAGCAGTCGCTGGACGATCCGCGGCGACGATTCGCTGACGAACCGGGCGGGCTCGAGCGCGGCCGGCAACACGTTGCAGCGGCCGCCGCCGCTGATGAGAATCTTGCGGCCGCCGTCGGCCGTGCGCTCGAGGACGGTGACCGGCCGCCCTCCCGCGCGCGCGAAGATGCCCGCGGCGAGCCCGGCAGCGCCTGCGCCGACGACCGCAATCATCCGTTCACCGGTCGGCGCGCTTGACGTCGACTTTCCGGCCGCGCAGGTTCGTGCGCCGCAGCGCCGTGATCACGCGATCGGCGAGCGCCTCGGGCACTTCCACGAGCGTGTGGTTTCGGCCGACGCGGATGCCGCCCACCTGGCGATTGGTGATCTTGGCTTCGCCGGTGATAGCCCCCACGATATCGCCGGGCCGGATCCCCGCCTCGCGGCCCGCGCCGATGAACAACACCGTCAGTGGACCGCTGACGTCCGCCTCGACGGGTACGGGCTCCTCCACGCGGGGCGCGGACGCACTCGCCGCCTCGGCCTCTTCATGCATCAAGGCGACGGCGGCCGCGGCGATGTCCATCAGCTCGAAATCATGCGCCAGTGACTCGACGAGCGCGCGCATATCGCCGAGCCCGCCGGCGACGAGGCGCTCTTTCAGCGCGGCGCGCGTGATGTCCAGACGCCGCGCGCGCAACGCCGCCGCCGTCGGCAGCGCCACCAGCTCGATCGGCTGCTTGGTCAGCCCTTCGATCACGCGCAGCACGCGGCGTTCGCGCGGATCGACGAGCGTAATCGCCACGCCCTCGCGGCCGACGCGCCCGGTGCGGCCGATGCGGTGCACGTACACTTCAGGCGACGTCGGGATGTCGTAGTTGATCACGTGCGACACGTGATCGATGTCGAGGCCTCGCGCCGCCACGTCCGTGGCCACGAGCACGTCGGCCTTCTCCTGCCGGAAGAGCTGCATCACGCGGTCGCGCTGTTTCTGCTCCATGCCGCCGTGCAGCGCCTGCGCGCCGTACCCGTGCGATTTGAGCGTGTCGGTGAGCTCGTCGACCTCGACCCGCGTGCGGCAGAAGACGATGACCGACGCCGGGTCCTCGAATTCGAGCACGCGGCTGAGGGCGTCGGCCTTCTGTGGTCTCGTGACGACGTACGCGGTCTGACGGACGCGCGGCAGTTTGCCGGGCGCGCGCTTTTCGCCCTTGATCGTCACCCGCGCCGGCTCTTTCAGATGACGCAGCGCGATCGACGCGATCCGCGGGGCCATCGTCGCGGCAAACAACGCGGTCTGACGCGTGGCCGGCGTGGCGTTCAGGAGCGCTTCGAGATCTTCGGCGAATCCCATGTCGAGCATCTCGTCGGCTTCGTCCAGCACGAGCACGTCGAGCGCGTCGAGCTGCAGCGTCTGGCGGCGCAGATGATCGAGCGCGCGGCCGGGTGTGGCGACGACGATGTCGGCGCCGCGGCGCAACGAGCGAATCTGCTGATCCATCGGCGCGCCGCCGTAGAGCGGGACGACCACCAGTGAGGTCTTCTTCGAGTACTTGTGGATGGCCTCGGCCACCTGCATCGCCAGCTCGCGCGTCGGTACGAGCACCAGACCGCGAGGGCGTCCAGACGACGGGCGAGGCGCACCGGCGAGCCGGTGGATCATCGGCAGCGAGAATGCCGCGGTCTTGCCGGTGCCGGTGCCCGCCTGGCCGATCAAATCGCGTCCCGTCAGCAGGAGCGGTACCGCTTCTCGCTGGATGGGCGTGGGCTCTTCATACCCGAGAGCCGTCACCGCCTTCACGAGCGCGTCACCCAGGCCCAGCGCATCGAAGCGAATGGAGCCAGCCGAATCAACCGGAAGCGTCACGCGTCGATCTTAGTCCTGTTCCCGGGACACAAACGGCCCGATTGCCCGTCGCCAATGGCGCCTGTCGAGCGTTTCCAACCACGCTAGAATGTCCGCGCTGATCGATCGACTCACATTCCATGAAACCGCTGAATCTGATCCCCGCCGTGCATCGAGCCACTCATCGCATTGGCCTGTACCTCGAGAGCGGACAGACGGACCCTCCGTCTCAGGGCGAGTCACACATCCTCGCGCTGCTGGCCGCATCTGGCCCGATGAGCGTCGGCGCTCTCCATGAGGGCCTCGCCCACAGGCGATCGACGCTGACGAGCATCCTGGATCGCCTGGTGGCGCGCGGCCTGGTCACACGCGAGGTCGGCGCCTCGGATCGACGCACGGTCGTCGTCACGGCCACGGCAAAGGGCCGTCGCGTCGCGCGCGCCGTCTATCAACGGCTCAATCGCCTCGAGCGGGTGGTGGGGGCCCAGGTCTCGGACACGGATCTGATCGGCTTCGCCAGGGTGCTCGCGGCAATCGAAGCCGAGGCGCACGCCCGGACGACCAGGAAGGCCCGCTGAGCCCGCCGGAGTGTTTGACCGATATCGAATAGTACGATATCGTAATACACATGCACACACTCCTGTCGGTGGCCATGGCGGCTGCGCTCGTGCAGCAGACTCAATCGTTCACCCTCTCCCTCACCGCGTCCGTCGCCCAGGTCACGCCGCTGTTCGGCCCGGTGGGCGAGGCGCAGTGGGCGCCGGGCTGGGCGCCAACGTTCCTCCATCCAGCAGAGGGCGCGCAGCGCAACGGCGTCGTCTTCACGACCACCACGCCGAAAGGCTACGAACAGGTGTGGGTGCTGACCGAGTACGACGTCGCCGCAGGGCGCGTCGCGTACGTCATCCTGACGCCGGGGTACGACGTGAAGGAAATCCAGATCCGCATCGTGGCCGACGGCCCTTCGCGTTCCAAGGCGACCGTCACGTATCGCGATTCGGCGCTCGTGGAGCGCGCCAATGACGACGTCCGGCGCTTGGACGCGCAGTGGGCCGCCGAGCAGTCGCGCCATTGGGAAGCCGCGATCAATGCGGCGCTCAGCCGAAAGGGCGCAGGGAAATGACGGACGCCGAGCTCGCGCGGCCTGTCCACGTCAACCGAACGCTCGCGCTCAGCCTGACCCCAGGATGCCTGACATTGCTGCACGGCCGTGTACCGTATCCATGATCCGCAAACGGGCGTCGGCGTTGCGCACGATTCAGGAGGGCTGTGGTCACGAAACCTCAAGGTGGCGGAGATAAGAGGGTGTACTGGCATCGAGAGCTCCTGCCGCTCGACGCAACACTGATGGGCGAGCACACAGTCGAGGCCAACAGCAGCCGCGTGCCTGGCACGATCGCCCATCGCGATGAGTTGTGGGACCGCTGCTACCACGAGCTGCTCGCTGATGCGGAACGACGTTTGGTTCAAGAGATTGCCAGGCTGGGCGGACAGTACGCCCACGTGCACGATGAGTCGATCTCGACCAGGCACGACGAGGCGACGAGCCAGGCCTGGCTGCACGGGCGATTCAGTTACACGCTCTATGACCGGCCGTCGCCCGCCCGCGAGACGACGTGACCAGCAACCTGCGCCAACCGACCGCACAAGACGGCGCGGCTAGCGCCTGCCAACCGACGCACACGCCGAGAGATTTGCGAGAGACGACGATCGTGACAGAATGCCGCCACTGTGCGAATCCCCGTCTCCCTGCTCATCCTGTGCGCCCTGACCGTGACGCTGTCCGCCCAAAACCGCGATCGATCCGCGGAACCCGGGCCGTGGCGTCCCTGGACGATGGCCGCGATCGCGTCGGTCAAGCAGCAGAGCGCTGTGACTCCTGCTGACCTGCAGGCATTCACCACGCGGCTTCAGGAGTTTGCGGAGATCATCAAGCGCTCGCCGGCAGCGGCGCAGCCGATCGGCTTTGCCGGGGAACTGTGGGGCGCGCTTCTGGGTACCGCGCTGCCTCCGGCGACGGGGCAGGCGGCCGGTCGTGTTCCGCTGTTCGGGAGTGTGTCATTCGCCGCGTTTCCGCTGGTCGAGTACGTTCGCAACGGCAAGGTCACCAACGAGGATCTCAAGGGCGGCGAAACCGAGACGCTCGATTTCTCGATCAACTTCCTCGAGAGCGTCGCCGTGGGGTCGAGGCCGTTCGAGTGGGGGGGCGAGCTGCAGGGCGCCGGGTTCGAGCCGAAGCCGGGCGCGTCGGTTGGACCAATGACGCGCCTCAACGATCGCTTCGTCCTGAAGCGCCACGACAAGCCGCTGTGGGCGCCGATTTCCGTGGCCGACGCCCTCGCGCCGATAGTCAAGATCCGGCGCGAGAACTTCGAGAGCCGCCGCGACGCCTACGCGAAAGACCAGGCCGAATTCGCCCAATGGCAGACGCCGGCCAAGCGCGCCGCGCGGCGGGCCGACTGGCAGCAGGCGGCGGCGTCCATGCCGAAGGGCGCCGAGTTCATCGCGCAGATGGAAAAAACCGATCAGCAGCTCGAGGCCATGAAGAAAGCCGAGCTCGCGCCTGGTGGGAACGCCGACAAAGGCGTGCGTCAGGCCGAAGCGGAGTTCAAAGCGGCCGATGGGGCGGTGCAGGGGTTGTCGTCGGAGGGACGCGCCGAGCCCGCGTGCTATGACGACAGGGCGACCGCGATCGACGCGCGATTTCGCGCCAAGCGCGGCGCGCCGGCGTCGTGCCAGGCGCTCGTGACCGCGAACCGCGCGTATTTCGATACGACTTTGCCGCGGACGGCGCCGCAATTGCTCGTGCTCAACCTGTACGAACGCTGCCTCACCCCTCAGTCGATAGCCAACAAGAAGCCGGGCGGCTGCGTGACGAACCGCAAGGTGATCGAGTCGATGGACTGGAACGCCGTCCAGGCCTGGCTCAACCGGTAGGGCGTCGTCGAAAACAGCAACGTAGAACTTAGGACTCAAAACTTGGAACTTCGAAGTGCTGAGAGTTCAAGGTTCGAACTTGATGACACGCCGGGTTAGCGAACGCCAGCACTAGGGCTTCGATCGTGAGCAGGAGCGACGTGATCTGTGATCGTGTGCCCATCTGAGCGATGCAAAACACAAACGGCCCGGCTGGCTCTCGCCAACCGGGCCGTCTGCGTGATCTTCCGAACTTCTAACTTTGAACTTCCAACTTCGAACTTGAGTTCTAAGTTTTCAGTTCTAAGTTCTAAGTTTGCCTAGTACATCCCGCCCATGCCGCCGCCCTGGGGCATCGGAGCTTCCTTCTTCTCTTCCGGAATCTCCGAGACCATGGCTTCGGTCGTGAGCAACAGGGACGCGATCGACGAGGCGTTCTGGAGCGCGGAGCGCACGACCTTCGTCGGGTCGATGACGCCGGCCTTCACCAGGTCCTCGTACTTGTCGGTGGCGGCGTTGTAGCCGAAGCCTGCGTCCTTGCTCTCCTTGACCTTCTCGAGCACGATCGAGCCCTCGACGCCGGCGTTGGTCGCGATCCAGCGCAGCGGCGCTTCGATCGCACGACGGACGATGTCGGCCCCGACCTTCTGGTCGTGCTCGAGCTTCAGACCGTCGAGCACCTTGACGCAGCGCAGGAGCGCCACGCCGCCGCCGGGGACGATCCCCTCTTCGACGGCCGCCTTGGTCGCATGCATCGCGTCCTCGACGCGCGCCTTCTTCTCCTTCATCTCCGTCTCGGTGGCCGCGCCGACCTTGATGACGGCGACGCCTCCCACGAGCTTGGCGAGCCGCTCCTGAAGCTTCTCGCGGTCGTAGTCCGAGGTGGTTTCCTCGACCTGCGTCCGGATCTGCTTCACGCGGCCTTCGATGGCCGACTGCGCGCCCGAGCCTTCCACGATCGTCGTGTTGTCCTTGTCGATCGTGATCTTCTTGGCCTTGCCGAGGTCTTCCATCTTGATGTTCTCGAGCTTGATGCCGAGATCCTCGGTGATCGCCCGGCCGCCCGAGAGCGTCGCGATGTCTTCGAGCATGGCCTTGCGGCGGTCGCCGAAGCCGGGGGCCTTGACGGCCGCGACCTGCAGCGTGCCCCGCAGCTTGTTCACGACGAGCGTCGCGAGCGCTTCACCGTCCACGTCCTCGGCGATGATCACGAGCGGACGTCCGCCGCGCGCGACCTGCTCGAGCAGCGGGAGCAGATCCTTCATCGAGCTGATCTTCTTCTCGTGAATCAGGATCACCGGGTTCTCGAGCACGCACTCCATGCGCTCGGGGTCGGTCACGAAGTAGGGCGAGAGGTAACCGCGGTCGAACTGCATGCCCTCGACGACGTCGAGCGACGTCTCCATCGAGCGCGCTTCCTCGACCGTGATGACGCCGTCCTTGCCGACCTTCTCCATGGCCTCCGCGATGATGTTGCCGATCGTGTCATCGCTGTTGGCCGAGATGGTGCCGACCTGGCCGATCATCTTGCCGCTCACCGGCTTCGACAGGTTCTTGAGCTCGCCGACGATGCCCTCGACGGCCTTCTCGATGCCGCGCTTGAGCTCCATCGGGTTGGCGCCGGCGGTGACCATCTTGAGGCCCTCGCGGTAGATCGCCTGCGCGAGCACGGTCGCCGTCGTCGTGCCGTCGCCGGCCGTGTCCGACGTCTTGCTCGCGACCTCGCGCACCATCTGCGCGCCCATGTTCTCGAGCGGGTTCTTCAGATCGATCTCTTTCGCCACCGTCACGCCGTCCTTGGTGATGGTGGGGGAGCCGAACTTCTTGTCGATGACGACGTTCCGGCCCTTGGGCCCGAGCGTCACCTTGACCGCGTCGGCCAGCGCGTTGACGCCCCGCAGGATCTGCTGACGCGAGTCCTCTCCGTACACAATCTGCTTTGCCATTGCTGATCTCCTACTTTTCGATCACGCCGAGGACTTCTTCCTCGCGGATGATGAGGTACTCGCTGCCGTCGATCTTGATTTCCTGCCCGGCGTACTTGCCGAAGAGGATGGTGTCACCGGCCTTGACGTCGAGCGGCGTGACCTTGCCGTCCTTCTCGATGCGACCCTTGCCGACAGCGAGGACCTTGCCTTGCTGCGGCTTTTCCTTGGCCGTGTCCGGGATGATGATGCCGCCGACACGCTGCTCGGATTCCTCGAGGCGTTCGACGATGATGCGATCGTGAAGCGGTCTGACGTTCATGACTGTCCTTTCATCGGGCCGGGCCGGCGCCTGGAGCAACCCCACGCGGGCCGCGGCCTGTGAACTGGCTGGGGATGAGCGCCTGGCAGTCAGCCTCTCTGACTGTTAGCACTCATAACGACCGACTGCTAAATATATCGAGGTCGGAAAGCGGGCGTCAAGCGTCGGTTCCGGGGTTCCGGAGTTCCGAGGTTCCGAGGTTCAGTTGGCAGTGAAACCCGTCCCGCGGCGCCGTGTGGCGAACCCCGGACTCCCGGAACCTACGAAGTCTTCTTGATCTTGTACGCGCTGATCTTCCGGCTGAGCGTATTGCGATGCAGGCCCGTCATTTTCGCCGCTTTGCAGACGTTGTAGTTCGTCTTGGCGAGCGCGCGGGTGATGAACATGCGCTCAAATTCGCGCTGGGCGTCGTCGAAGAGGATGCCGCGGTCGATCATCTGCTGCACGAGCGTCGCGAGGTCATCTCTCATCATCAGCGCAATTCCCGTCCCGAGAGGCGCTTGTAGGCTTCCACGTACTTCTCGCGCGTCCGCATCACCACGTCTTCAGGCAGCGACGGCACGGGCGGCTGCTTGTTCCACCCAATCCGCTCGAGGTAGTCCCGCACGAACTGCTTGTCGAAGCTCGGCTGGCCCTGGCCCGGGCGGTACTCGTCCTTCGGCCAGAAGCGCGAGGAGTCGGGCGTCAACACCTCGTCGATCAAAATCAACTCATCACCGTCGAGCCCGAATTCGAATTTCGTGTCGGCGATGATGATGCCACAGGTGGCCGCGTGCTCGACGCCGCGCTGGTAGATCGCCAGCGTGAGGTCGCGCAGCCGCGCGATGCGCTCGGCCCCGACGATATTGCCCGCCTCGGCCTCGCTGATGTTTTCGTCGTGGCCGGACTCGGCCTTGGTCGCGGGCGTGAAAATCGGCGTCGCGAAGCGGTCCGATTCGCGCAGGCCTTTCGGCAGCGGAATGCCGCACACCGCGCCCGTCTTCTGGTAGTCCTTCCAGCCCGACCCCGACAAATAGCCGCGCGCCACGCATTCCACCGGCAGCGGCAGCGTTTTTCGCACGAGCATCGAGCGGCCGTCGAGCACGTCGCGGTGCGCGCGCGCGGCCGCGGGGAAGTCGGCTGCGTTGACCGACACCAGGTGATGCGGCGTCAACGCCGCCATTTTCTCGAACCAGAACGCCGACAGCTGCGTCAGGACCTTGCCCTTGTCGGGAATGCCCGACCCGAGCACGTAGTCAAACGCCGAGATGCGATCGGTCGCGACGATGAGCAGGTGCTCGCCGAGATCGTAGACGTCGCGGACCTTGCCGCGGCGGGCGAGCGTGAGACCGGACAGATTGGTTTCGAGAACGACCGATGCTGGCATTGATGTCGATAGCGTCGCGAAAGACCCGGAAGGGTATCACTTCGCTTTGCGGATGACAATGCTGCCGCGCACCGCGCGCAGCGTCACGCGCGGCGGCGAGCCGGCGTCGCCGAACACTTTGCTGCAGCGCTGCTCGCCTTCGACGTTTTTGATCGGCAGATCGAAGTCCTCGGCGCGAATCGAGCCGCCTTCGGTCGCGACCGCGTCGAGGTTGATCGCCGGCATGCCGTCGAGCGTCAGGCGCAGCGTCTCGTCGCTCGTGAGCAGCGTCATCGGCACGGACTCGTCGATCGTCACTTCCACTTCCGCGCGCCGGCAATCGACCTTCACTTCCTTCTGCGGGTGCTGGATGGTGACGCGGCCGCCCGTGCCCGTGACGCGGATCGGGCCGCCGGGCGCCTCCACGGTCGTCTCCTGGTTCGATTGATCGATCTCGACCGAGCCGGCGACGTCCGCGATCTCGCACCGGCCGTTGCGCGCGTTCAACACGACGCTCTTGCGGACGTCGGTGATCTTCGCGCGCGTGTTGGTGAGGGTCATGTCGACCGCCGCCGCGCCGTCGATCGTCAGCTCGCCGGTCGTCTGCGTGCCGGTCGCGGCGCCGGAGATGTCCTTGATCGTGATGCCGCCCGAGACGCGGTCGAAATCGACGGACGCCACCTCGGCGACGTCGGCTCCGCCCGACCCGCCGCTGATCTTGAGCGCCAGCTTGGCCGGGACTTTGAGAATCAGCGCGCCCCACTGCGTGCCTTCGGAAGGGAAGGACACGCTCACCGCTAGGCTGGATCCCAGGTCGTCGAGCTTGAGTTTGGCCTTCTTGGACCAGGCGAGCGCGGTGGCATCGTCGGGACCGTTCGACTCGACGTGCAGCTCCCAGGCGATGTTCTTGCGGTCGTCGCCGACGATCCGAACGCCCCGGTTCAAGCCGCTGACGCGAAGCTCCGAGACGCCGGCGTTGAGCTCTATTTCTCCCGTTTGTGTCGACGACGCGATAGCCTGATTGCCGCGCATGCCGCGGCGGGCGTTCTGAAACCACCGGGACAGCGAGAAGCTGCGTCCCTCCGGGGCGGGCGGCGCGGTGAGCTCGAACGCCACCGCGCCGATCGCGACGAAAGCGACGATGATCAGTAACTCTCGCTTACCCATCGACTTGCCGAGAATCTTATAGTAGGAACTGTCCAGCCCGCCCTATGCCACCACCGTCGCGCTCCCCGATTCCCTGGCACGCCCTGCTCATCGCGGGGCTGACACTGGGCCTGTTGTGGTGGTTCTTCCACAATCTGAACTTCCACGAGGTCTGGCGCGCGATTGAGTCGGCTCATCTCGGCCTGGTTGGCGCCGCGGTGCTCGTCACGCTCGTCACGTACGTCGTGCGCGCGCTCCGCTGGCAAGCGCTCCTCAAGCCGATCGGCAACGCGACGTTTCGCAACACGTTTCGCACGACCGTGATGGGGTTTACGGCGACGTTCCTGCTGCCGGGCCGGATCGGCGAGGTCCTGCGGCCGTATCTGCTCGCGCGGGCCGAAGGGTTCAACACGGCGTCGGCGCTCGCCACGGTCATCATCGAGCGCGTGATGGATTTGGCCAGCGTGCTCCTGCTCTTCGGGTGGCTGCTCCTGACCGCCGGAATGGACGTAGGCCGGGAAGTCGAGCTGGCCGGCGCGGCCAGCGCGGTCCTCGCGGTCGTGGCTGTCGGGATCCTGGTGGCAGGCGCGGGGCATCCCGAGCGGCTGGGGCGATGGGCCGGAGGGCTCGTCAAAGTGCTCCCCGTCCGGGCCCGCGATGCGGTCCAGCGGTTCGTGCACACCTTTGCCGAGGGGTTGGCCGTCATGCGACGGCCGGCGCCGCTCATCGTCGCGTTCGTCCTTTCGGTGCTGCTCTGGCTCTCGATTGGCCTGGGGATCTGGCTGACGTCCCGGGCATTCGATTTGACGTTTTCCTTCGTAGGGTCGTTCCTGGTGGTCATGTTTCTGGTGGTGGGGGTGTCCCTGCCTACCCCGGGCGGGGTCGGCGGCTTTCACAAGATGTATCAGTTTGCGGTGACGACCTTTTTCGGGGCCGCCGCCGAAGCGGCCGCGGCGTGTGCGATTGTTCTCCACGCGGTGTCGTTCGTGCCGATCTCGATCATGGGCCTCATCTTCATGGCGCAGGACGGCCTGACGCTCGGCGGCCTGCGCAAGATGAAGTCGACGGCCGAGGCCGCCGAGGCCGCAAAATGAAGTGTCCGTATTGCGGGAACCTGGGCGACAAGGTCGTGGACTCGCGTGAGAGCCGGGAGGGCGAAGTCATTCGCCGGCGCCGCGAGTGCCTCGACTGCGGCCGGCGATTCACGAGCTACGAGCGCATCGACGAGATTCCGTACATGGTCGTCAAGAAAGACGGCCGCCGCGAGCGATTCGAACGCCACAAGCTGGTCGCGGGCCTGCTGAAGGCGTGTGAGAAGCGGCCGGTGAAAGTGGGCGCGCTCGAGGCCATCGCCGATCGCCTCGAGGCCGCGCTGCAGGAAAAGCCGGACCGCGAGATCAGCACCGAGGACATCGGCACGGCCGTGATGTCGGAGCTCAAGCGGCTGGACAAGGTCGCGTTCGTCCGGTTCGCATCGGTGTATCGCAACTTCCGCGATCTGGACGAATTCAAGACGGAGCTGAACGAGCTGCTCAGGTTGAAGGAATGAAACGCCCCCAGCGCGGGTTCCTCGCGATGCTCGTGGCCGCGGCCGGCAGCGTGGCGATGATGGCGACCGACATCAACGTCACGCCGGTCGTCACGCAGGGCCGCGTCGTCGCTGCGTTCACGGCGCCGACGTCGTTCTTCGACGACGCGCACGACGCGATTCAGAGCGGCGTGCTGATGACGTTCAGCTACGCCGTCGAGCTGCGGCGGCCGTCGACGATCTGGTTCGATCGGACACTGGCGGAGACGACCGCGGCGGCCACGGTCAAGTTCGACAGCCTCACCGGCATGTATCAGGTCTCGAAGCTTCGCGACGGACGCGTGGTGTGGTCCGAGCGCACCGACAAGGAAGCCGACGTGCGCGGGTGGATGATGAGCTTCGACGAGATTGCGCTCGAGCCGAGCGAGCCGCTCGAGGCCAACGCCGACTACTACGTGCGCGTGCGGCTGCGCATGAGCCCGCGCCGGACTTTTTCCATCTGGCCGTTCGGCCGCGACGACGGATCGGGCCGGAAGGATTTCACGTTCATCCGCTGAGCTGAATGCTGTTCGATTCTCCGCCGCCGCCCGTGGTTGCGCAGGACGCCCGCCGGCGTCCTCTCGACAACCCGCGTGTGCTCATCGTCGTCGCGCTGGTGCTGATCGGGCTGCTCGTCGGCCTGTTCTGGCTGTCGAGCCGGACGAGCGAGATCCCGCTGCAGTTGAGCGGGCTGATGCTGTACGCGGTCCTCGCGGTCGACCTGCTGCTGCTCGTCACGTTGTTCTTCGTGCTGGCGCGCAACCTGGTGAAGCTCTGGTACGACCAGCGGCAGGCGGCGCCGTTCGCCCGGTTCCGCGCGAAGCTCGTCGGCGCGTTGCTCGCGATGACGATCGTGCCGGCGGTGCTCGTGCTCCTGAGCGGCAGCGAGATCATCCGCGGGTCCGCGGCGCGCTGGTTCAGCGAGCCCGTCGATCAGATCCTGTCGTCGGCGAGCTTCATCGCCAAGGCCTACTACCAGGATCATCTGGAGGCGACGGCCAACCGGTCCCGGCGTCTGGCGCGGACGCTGCCGGCCAAGGATGTCGTCGCGGGCGACGTCACCCTGCTGACTCCGGTCGTCAAAGCCGAGATGACGGCGATGCCTTCGGGCATGGTCGAGCTCTACCGAGCGGTGACCGGGCCGGGCGCGCAGCACGACGTGGAGTTCCTGATGGCGGAGCAAGCGTCGGAGCTGCCGCAGGACCACGTCCGTGCGCACGCCGATCGCCTCGCGCTCAAGGCCGTCCTGTCCGGGCACGACGAGCCGACGCTGGACGAACTGGACAGCGGCGGTGTGCTCCTGCGTACGGCGACGCCGATCTTCAACGCGGACCGGACGGCCATCGGCGCCGTCGTCGTCTCGGAGCATCTCCAGGGCAATCTCAAGGTCGAGACGCGACGGGCGGCGGGCGCCTACGAGCAGTACCTGCAGAAGCGGGCCTTCAAGGAACCGATTCTCGGCGGGTATCTCGCGATCTTTCTCGCGGTCACGCTCCTCATCCTCGTGAGCGCGACGTGGCTCGGCCTGTACACGGCCAAGCGCATCACCCGGCCGGTGCAGAAGCTGGCCGAGGGCGCGCGCGCCATCGGCGCCGGCCAGCTCGACTTCCGCCTGGAGCCGGAGACGAGCGACGAGATGGGATCGCTCGTCGAGGCGTTCAACATGATGGCCGCCGAGCTCCGGACGAGCCAGGAGAAGCTCGAGCAGTCCCGCAAGGCGCTCGAGAGCAAGAACGTCGAGGTGGACGCGCGGCGCCGGTACATCGAGACGATTCTCGACCGCGTCGCGACGGGCGTCATCTCGCTCGATGCCGGGGGCAACATCTCGACCGTGAACGGCGCGGCCGAGCGGCTGCTCGGGCTGGGGCCCACGGCCGTGGGGCAGCCGGCCGCGGTTGCGCTCGCGCGCGAAGATCTCGCCCCGCTCCTTCCGCTCGTGCGTGCCATCTGGCGGCGCGAGCCGCGAAGCGTTGTCGAGGAAATCACGCTGGCGCGTGACGACCGCGAGGTGCATCTGGCGGCGGCGTCGACGGTGCTGACCGGCGAGGACGGCCAGGCCGAGGGCGCGGTGCTCGTGCTCGACGACGTCACGCCGCTGATTCGCGCGCAGCGGGTCGCGGCGTGGCGCGACGTCGCCCGTCGTCTCGCGCACGAGATCAAGAACCCGCTGACGCCGATCCAGCTGAGCGCCGAGCGCATGCGGCGCCACTTCGCCGGCGCCGCGCCGCCGACCTGGACGCTGGTCGACGAGTGCACGGGCGCGATTGTGACGGAGGTCGAAGCGCTCAAGGGGCTCGTGGACGAGTTCGCGCAATTCGCGCGGCTGCGCGGCCCGCGCATGCTGCCGGTCGATGTCAACCGGCTCGTCGACGACACGCTGCGCTTGTACGGCGGCGTGCTGCAGCAAGGCACGCTGCACGTGGAGCGCGACCTCGCGCCCAGCCTGCCGCCTGTCCGGCTCGATGCGGAGCAAATCCGGCAGGTCATCATCAACCTCGTGGACAACGCGGTCGAAGCGCTCGGCGGACCGGCGGCGCCGCCGCGGCCCGACGGCGAGCCGCCGACGATTCGCGTGGCGACGACCTTCGACGATCGCAACGCCGTCGTGCGGCTGGTCGTGACCGACAACGGTCCCGGCGTGCCGCCGGCCGACCGCGAGAAGCTGTTCATGCCGTACTACTCGACCAAGGGGCGGGGCAGCGGCCTCGGCCTCGCGATCGTCCGTCGCATCGTCGCTGAACACGGCGGCGGCATCGAGGTCGGCGAGGCGCGGCCGACGGGGACGATTTTTACCGTGGAGCTGCCGGCGGCCTAGATGTCTTCCATCCTCATCATCGACGACGAAGCCGGCGTGCGCGCGTCTCTGGGCGGCGTGCTGCGCGATGAGGGCTATCGCGTGGACGCGGTCGAGAGCGGCGAGACCGGTCTCGACCAGGTCACGCGCCAGGCCTACGACGTGATCCTGCTCGACATCTGGCTGCCGGGCATCGACGGGATCGCGACCCTGGAGCGGTTGCGGGAGCGGCGCGTCGAAGCGCAGGTGATCATGATCTCCGGCCACGCAAGCGTGGAGGCGGCGGTCAAGGCGACGAAGCTCGGCGCGTTCGACTTCATCGAGAAGCCGCTGTCGCTCGAGAAGACGGTGCTCGCCGTGCGCAACGCGCTGCGGCAGCGGCGGCTCGAGGTCGAGAACCTCGCGCTGCGCGCGCGCGTCGATCGCCGGCTGCAACTCATCGGTGACAGCACGGCCATGATTCGGCTGCGCGAGCAGATCGGCATGGCGGCGCCCACCAACGGGCGCGTGCTGATCTCGGGTGAAAACGGCACGGGCAAGGAGCTGGTGGCGCGGCAGATCCACGCGCTCAGCCATCGCCGCGCGGCGCCGTTCGTCGAGGTCAACTGCGCGGCGATTCCCGAAGAGCTGATCGAGTCGGAGCTCTTCGGCCACGCGAAAGGGTCGTTCACGGGCGCCGTGGCCGATCGACGCGGCAAGTTCGAGGCGGCCAACGGCGGCACCCTCTTTCTCGACGAAGTCGGCGACATGAGCGTCAAGACACAAGCCAAGGTCTTGCGCGCGCTGCAGGAGCAGATCGTCGAGCCGGTGGGCGGGCAGAACAGCGTGCGCGTGGACGTGCGCGTCATCGCCGCCACCAACAAGGATTTGGCGGAAGAAATCCGCGGCACTCGCTTCCGGGAAGATCTGTTCTTCCGTCTCAACGTCATCCCGATCTTCGTGCCGCCGCTTCGGACGCGCGGTGACGACGTGATCCGGCTGGCCGAGCACTTCGTGGCGGAGTTTTCGGGCGAGTACGGGCGGCGGACGAAGCGGCTGTCGCCGGAGGCCGTCGCGGTGGTCAAGGCGTATCCCTGGCCGGGCAACGTTCGCGAGCTGCGCAACGTCATCGAGCGGCTGATGATCATGGTGCCGGGTGAGGTGATTGGCGCGCAGGACCTGACCTTCCTCGAAATTCCCGACCGGCCGGTGTCCGTCGTGCCGGCCAGTGTCGCGCCGCTCTACGAAGCGCGCGACGCCTGGGAGCGTGACTACATCCTCGGGGCGCTCTCCGTGTACGAGGGCAACATCTCGCGCGCGGCCGACGCGCTCGGCGTCGAGCGCAGCAATCTCTACCGGAAGATGCGCGGGCTCGGGATTCCGTCGGGACGGAAAGAAGAAGACGAGGAAGCCTAGTCCCCGCTCATTGACGTCCGCAGCTTGTTCTCCAGCACCTGGCTGTCCGCGAACGTGTCCATCTGCATGTACCAAGCCGCGCTCGCGGTGAGCGCCGCCGCCGGGATGAGCCCGATCACTTCGCTCTCGAGCACCGCCACGCCGTAGCGCGCGGCCTCGCGCTTGACGAGCTCGAACACGCGAAACACCGGCGTCTTCTCGTAGTTCGTGAGGTTGATCGACACCTGGACGATGCCGCGGTCGGCCAGCTCGATGCCCATCGCCTTGACGAACCGCAGTCCGCCGGAACTCTGGCGAATGGCCGTCGCGATCTTCTTCGCGACGTCGAGCCGGTTGGTCGCGAGGTTGACGTTGTAGGCGATGAGCGCCATCCGCGCGCCAATCACCGAGGCGCCCGCCGACGGATGCGGGTGCGACGGGCCGAAGTCGGGCGCCCATTCGGGCTGTTTGAGCTTGGCGGTCAGTCCCTCGAACTCGCCGCGGCGGATGTCCTCGAGATTGCGGCGCGCCGGGTTCGTCGCGGCGTCTTCGTAGAGGAACACCGGCAGGTCGTACGTCTTCGACACTTCGCCGGCGACTTCGCGCGCGAGCGTGACGCAGTCCGCCATCGTCACGCCCTCGATCGGGACGAAGGGCATGACGTCCACGGCCCCCACGCGCGGGTGCTCGCCTGAATGGGTGCGCAGGTCAATCGCGCGCGTGGCCTCGGCAAAGAGCGCCAGCGCGGCCGCTTTGACCGGCCCGCGATCGCCCGCGAACGTGTACACGGTGCGGTTGTGCGACGCGTCGGGCTTGACGTCGAGCAGGTGCACGCCGGCCGCCCGGATGACCCGCGCGCAGGCGTCGAGCACGTCCTGCCGCCGCCCCTCGCTGATGTTAGGAATGCATTCGATCACGGACATGGGGGAAGTTTGTACCACACAGGTTCGGCAGGTTCGACGGGTTCCGCAGGTTCTGCCATCAAGGACTAATGCTGGCCATGGGGCAGGACGATAGGCCCAATGGGCGGTGGCATGTCGAACCTGACGAACCCGCCGAACCCGTCGAACTGATAGGCACTTGTACTGTTCGTCGTGTCTCGCTATAATCCGCGCGGACCTGAAACATGGCCGATCCGAAACGCCTCGAGTCTCATGCGACGGAGGCTGCCGACCGCGACAGCCGGACTGAAGCGCTGCTCGTCGAGGGCCTGGATCGGTATTTCGCCGCACAGTACGAAGAAGCGATTCACATCTGGACGCGCGTGCTGTTCCTCGATCGCAACCACGCGCGCGCCCGCGCCTACATCGATCGCGCCCGCACGACCCTGGCCGAACGGCACCGCCAGTCCGAGGAAATGCTCGAGGCGAGCCACGATCTGCTGGAGCAGGGACGGACGGAAGCCGCCCGGCACCTGCTGACCGAAGCCGTCGCCGCGATGGGCGACGATGAGAAGGCCGCGGCGCTGCGCGTGAAGCTCGAGCGGCTCGAGCGTCTGGAAGGCGCTCATTTGCGCCGGCGAGCCTCCGATCGGCCCCACGCCGGCGCGCTGGCGGCGCCGCTGCCCGCGTGGCGCCGGCGAGCCCGATCGTTTGGTGCGCTGGTCGTCGTGGCCGCCGCCATCGCGGTCGCCCTCGTGGCGCTGGGCACGCAGCCGTCGGTGTCCGAGTGGCTCGGCATGCGCTCACCGAGCGAACAATTGACCGTCGCGCCGGTGATCTCCAAGTGGCCGCCGGTGCTCACGAGCGCGGACGTGGCGTTCGTGCGCGCCCGCAACCTCTACAGCCGCGGCCGTCTGGCCGAGGCGCTGCAGGCGCTCGATCGCGTGGACCCGGATGGTCCGGCGCGGCTGGCGGCTGACGAGCTGCGGATCGAAATCCAGCAGATGTTGCTCGCAGGTGGACCGGAACGCGTTGCCTCCAAGGTGGACCGACGATGAAATGTCCGAAGTGCCACTATCTGAGCTTCGAACCCGAGCCGCGCTGCAAGCATTGCGGCTACTCGTTCTCCCTGTCCGAACCTGACCTGA
This sequence comes from Vicinamibacterales bacterium, assembly GCA_035279905.1. GTDB lineage: Bacteria > Acidobacteriota > Vicinamibacteria > Vicinamibacterales > SCN-69-37 > DATEGZ01. The sequence continues at coordinate 2,966 of DATEGZ010000315.1, read as the reverse complement.
CGCTCCGACCGCCAGACGACAACGAGCCCGAGCGGCCGTTCGCCGACTTTTCGATGCGCGAGCCGAACGCCGATCGGTCGCGCACGCCGATGACGCTGGGGCCGATGCGGTCCGGCGGATCGGAGCCCGCGGTCGCGAGCGCGTCGACGCTGGCGTTGACGATCGACAAGCCCGAGCCGGAACCCGATTTTCCGCCCGAGCCGCCGAAGCTTCGGCCGGCGCGTCCTCAGCCAACGACCGAGCTGCCGCTCTTCGTCAAGGGACTGGCGGAGGCTGAAGCCGCGACAGCCGACCCGGCGGCGGAGAGCGATCAGCCGCTGGTCAAGCTGCAGCCCTCGAACGCTCGCGCGCCGCTGGCCGTGCGCCGGGCATCCGAGGCGCCGCGCCCGCAGATCGCCCGCGTTGACGCCGAGCCGGCCCGCAAGCTCGGACCGTTCGATCACGACCTGCTCGAAGACCTGCAGCGTATCGAAGCGAAAGCGACCGGGCGCCCGGCGTCGGCAGGGCAGGCGATGGCTGCCGGCTCAGGCAACGCGGTGCGGCGCGTGGGCGCGGCGGTGATCGACCTCGCGTTTCTCGGCGCGATCAACGCGGCCGTCGTGTGGTTCACGCTTCGTCAATGCGATTTGACCTGGCAGCAGGCGCAGGTGCTGCCGATCGGGCCGATGGCGGCGTTTCTCGCCCTGGTCGTGGTCGGCTACCTGTTTCTGTTCACGGCCGCCAGCGGCCAGACGATTGGCAAGATGCTCGTCGGTCTTCGCGTCGTGGCCGATCCCGATTCGTCCGGATCGGACTCGCCGACGATTGGCCAGGCCAGCTATCGCGCGCTGCTCACGCTGCCGTCGGTGCTCGTGCTCGGCGTCGGTTTCCTTCCGGCGCTCGTCCGTCCGGGTCTGGCCGTGCACGACCGTCTCGCGCATACTCGCGTCGTCCGCGCATGAACCGTCTCGCCGTGCTGCTGGCGACCTCACTGGGCGCCGGCTACTTCCCGGTGGCGCCCGGCACCGCCGGTTCCGCAGTCGGGGTCGTCATCTACCTGCTCACCCGGCACAGGCCGGCACCTGAACAGATTGGCCTCGTCGCGATAATCTCAGTGGTCGGTGTCTGGGCGGCGACCGTGGCCGCGCGCCACTTCGGGCGCGACGACCCCGGGCCGGTGGTCATCGACGAGGTGGCGGGGCAGTTGCTCACGTTGCTGTTGACAGGAGTCGGCGCCGGCGGCGCGATTGTCGGCTTCTTCGTGTTTCGTGTGCTCGACATCTTCAAACCCTGGCCGGCCCGCCGGCTCGAGAGCCTGCACGGCGGCCTCGGCATCATGGCGGATGATTTGATGGTCGCGATCTACGGCAACCTCCTGATGCGCCTGTTCGTGATCGCCGCGGCCCGCCTCGGGCTGGCGGGGCTCATGTGACAACCGAGCTGCGGACGGCGGAGATCATTGCCGTCGGCAGTGAGCTCGTCACGCCCGACCGCATCGACACCAACTCTCTCTGGCTCACGGCGCGGCTGAACGAGCTCGGCGTCGACGTTCGAGTCAAGGCTGTCGTCGGCGACCACCGCGATGAGCTCGCGACCGTGTTCGGACAGGCGATCGCGCGCGCCGACCTGGTCGTTACCACAGGCGGCCTCGGCCCGACGGACGACGACCTGACGCGCGAGGCCGTGGCGGGCGCGCTCGGGCTCCGGCTGGTGGAGGACGCCGACATCCTCGCTGGACTCCGCGATCGATTTGCAAAGCGCCGCATCCAGATGCCGGAGATCAATCGCCGGCAGGCGCAGGTGCCGGTGGGCGCAACCGTGCTCGCCAATCGTCATGGCAGCGCGCCAGGGTTGTGGATCGAGCACGGCGGGAAGGTCGCGGTGCTGCTGCCTGGTCCGCCGCGTGAGATCCATCCGATGTGGCAGGCCGATGTGCTCCCTCGACTCGAGGCGCGCACGGGCGGACGCAGGCTTCGCCGTCGCGTGCTGAAGATCACCGGCCGGGCGGAGTCCCAGGTGGATGAAGTCGCCGAGCCCGTCTACACGCCGTTCCGGCGTCAGCCGATTTCCATCGAGACGACGATTCTCGCGACGCCGGGACAAATCGAGCTGCACTTGTCGGCCGCCGGACGAGATGTGCCGGCGATCGATCGAGCGCTCGACGAGGCCGTCGGACGGCTTTCCGACGCGCTCGGCTCGGTCGTGTTCAGCGTGGATGGCCGGGCGCTCGAAGCCGTCGTCGGCGATCTGCTGCGCGAGCGCCGCTGGCGCATTGCCGCCGCCGAATCGTGCACGGCCGGATTGTTGCTCGGCCGGCTGACGGAAATTCCCGGCAGTTCGGCGTGGGTCGTCGGCGGTGTCGTGGCGTACGCGAACGACGTGAAGACGCGCGAGCTGGGCGTGCCCGACGCGATGCTCGAGGCGCACGGCGCGGTGAGCGAGCCGGTGGCGCGCGCGATGGCCGACGGCGTGCGCACCTCGCTGGGCGCGGACATCGGCGTGGCGATCACGGGCATCGCGGGTCCTGATGGCGGATCCGAGGCCAAGCCGGTCGGCACGGTCGTCATGGCCGTGTCCGGATCCGCGCCCGCAGTGAAGACGTCGATCTTTACTGGCGATCGCCAGATGGTGCGGGCGCTCGCCGTGGCGGGAGCGCTCGACATGGTGCGCCGGTCGATCCTCGGGTTGTGAGGCTCTTTCTCGCCGTATCGCCCGATGCGCCCGCGCGGGCTCGCATCGACGCGCTCCACGCTGACGTCGAGCGCGCGGCGGGCGACGCCGCGCCGGCGTTGCGATGGGTCGCCTCGGCCGTCGCGCATCTCACCGTGCACTTTCTCGGCGACGTCGACTCCGGACGCGTCCCGGCGCTCGTGACCGCGCTCGGATCGACCGCGCCGATTTCCGGCTTCGACCTCATGCTCGGTGCGCCGGAGGTCTCGCCGCGACACGGACCGCCGCGCGTCGTCTGGATGCCCGTGACGACGGGC
>DATEGZ010000314.1:0-4533 GCA_035279905.1 Vicinamibacterales bacterium | reverse complement strand
AGGACGATCGCGTCGGTCGCGCTCGTGACCAGGCCCGGCGATCGCGCGCGCAGTCCGATCGCGGCCGCGGGTCCCAGCAGCGCGCCGGCGAGGGCGCCGATGCGAAGGCTCGCCGCCGACGCAAGCGTGATGGGTTTGCCGCGCCGCGCGGCGCCCCCGAGCACGAAGCGATCGACGCGGGCGTCGAGATATCCGAGCGCGCGCAGCTGCTCGCGCAGCTCATCGACGCGCGGATCCGGCGGGCCGGCCACTTACAGCCTCCGCGCGGCGACGAACTTCGCGAGCTCCACCAGTGAGTTGGCCTTGGCGCCGAAGGGCTCGAGCGCGGTCGTCGCCGTCGTGCACAACTCCTGCGCCAGCTGGCGCGCGCCGTCCACGCCGCTGAACGATACGAACGTCGTCTTGCGCACGTCGGTCCGCACGGCTTTGCCCGTTTCCGCCGTGGTGCCGGTGACGTCGAGCAGGTCGTCGACGATCTGGAACGCGAGCCCGAGGTTTTTTGCGTAGTTGGTGAGGGCGTTGAGATCCGCAGACGACCCGCCCGCGCTGAGCACGCCCGCGGCCGCCGCCGCGCTGAAGAACACGCCCGTCTTGCGGCGGTGGATTCGCTCGAGCGTTTCGAACGAGAGCGCGCGTTCCGTCGCGAGCACGTCCTCGGCCTGGCCGCCGACGAGGCCGTCGAGGCCGATCGCGCCCGACATGAGCGACGTGATCCGCATCGCGAGCGCAGGCTCGTAGCTCTTCGCGATGTGTCCGTACGCCTGGTTCAACAGCCCGAACGCTGCCAGAATCGTGACCGCCTCGCCGTAGGTGAGGTGCGACGACGGCCGGCCGCGGCGCAGCGGCGCGTTGTCCATGCACGGCAGGTCGTCGAGCATGAGCGACGCCGCGTGCACGGCTTCGATCGCGCAGGCCGCCGGCATCGCGCGCGAGATATTGCCGCAGAGATCGGCGGTGAGCAGCACCAGCACGGCGCGGACGCGCTTGGACGGCGCGAGCAGCGTGTACCGCATGCAATCGACGACGACCTCGGTGCTGTCGGCCGGCAGGAACTCCTGCAGCGCCCGGCCGACCCGGTCGAAGTGAGGTCCGAAGAACGGCGGCGGGGAGGACAGCGGCGTTCTCATCGTGTGAAAACCAGCAAGTACTGATATCGAAGGAACGTCTCCCGGCTGTAGAGCTTGAGGCCGGCCTCGCGCGCGTCGGCTTCGATGCCCTCCGGCGCGATCCGCTCCTCGAGCGCCGGTCCCGGGCCGCCCGATCCATCCCGCTTGAAATCGACGATACCGAGCCGGCCGGCCGGGCCGAGCGCCTTCCCCGCGTTGCGGAGCACGGCCACGGGATCGCGGAACTGTGTGTACGTGTTGACGATCAGTACCGCGTGCAGGTCGGTCGGCAGGCGCGGGTCCGCCGGCTCGCCGAGGATCGTCCGCACGTTGCGCAGTCCCTCGCGATCGACGCGGCGCCGGATCGATTCGATCATCTCGTGCTGGATGTCTTCGGCGTAAACGAGGCCGTTGGGGCCGACGCGAAGCGCGAGCCGGATGGTGAACCAGCCGCCGCCCGCGCCGAGATCCGCGACGCGGCTGCCGTCAGCAATGCCGAGCGCGTCCATCACGCGGTCGGGCTGCTGCCACTCATCGCGATCGGGGCCTTCGAGGATGCCGAGCTCTTCGGGCGGGAACAACCGGCTGTGCGTATCGCGCTGCTGCGCCGCCGCGAGGGGAAGACCGGCGACCAGGGCGAGGCCGACGAGGAGCACGCGGCGCATGCTCCTCGATCCTATCCTCATCGATACCCTCGCAGAACGCTTTCGAGCGCGGCGCTGTAGTCCGCTCCGGGATCCTCGATGTGGTAGTGGACGACGTGCCGGCCCGCGGCGGCGAGCGCGTCGAAATCGCCGAGCGCCTGCGCAAACTTCAACGCGCTGAACGTGTAGTCGGTGCCCGGCACCGGCGTCACCGCGTCATCGACCGCCGTGAACAGCAGGAAGAGACCCGTGTTCGGCCCGCCTTTGTGGTACTGCCCGGTGGAGTGCAGATATCGCGGGCCGAGCCCGTACGTCGTCGCCAGGTGCGTGCGCTCGCGGAGCGCGCCACGCAGCCGCGAGATGATCTCGGCGCGTCGCGGCTCCTGCGGCAGATAGTCGAGAATCGCGACGTAGCCGCCCGGCGTGACGCCCGCATCGTGACCGGCCTCGCGGCGCGAGTAGCCCTGTCCGCGCGCGAACGGCGGAGTGAACCGGAACGCGGCGCGCGTCTGGCGGTACTCGAGCTGCGACTGCGTGCGCAGCTTCGCGTCCTTGACGTTCGGCTCGTCGAACGGATTGATCCCGAGCGACGCGCCCAGCACTGCCGTCGCAAACTCCCAACGGAAGAGCTCCGCGCCGAGCTCGTCGGCCGCCATTTCGATCTCGAACACCGGATGGCCGCCGGTCCGCATCCGCGCGCCGACCTCCTGCAGATCCGTCGTCCACGGCCGGCGGATCACGACGAACGCGCGATCGTCGCCGTACTCGGAAGGTTTGCCGATCGGTTCGCCCACGATCGGCAGGACGCCGCGGCCGTCCTTGCCCGTGCTCTCGGCAACGAGCTGCTCGATCCACGCCCCGAGGCTCTGCAGCGCCGGTTCCAGCAGGAGCGTGAGTTTGTCGCGTCCGTTCCTGACGTTCGACGCGATGAACGCGGCCAGCGCCAGGCCCGGGTTGCCGAACCCGTCACGCTTGCACCGCGACGCCATCGTCTCAGCCGACTCGAGCAGGCGATCCATCGGCTGCCGGAGGAGCGCGCCCGGCACGAGGCCGAAGAGCGACAGCACGGAATATCGCCCGCCGATGTCCGGAGGATTCAGAAAGCTCTGCCGGTAGCCGCGGTCTTTTGCGAGCGACACCAGCGCCGTGCCGGGGTCGGTGATCGCGATGAACTGCCGTCCGGCCTTCTCGCCCAGCGTTTCTTCGACGAGGCTCCAGAAGTGCCGCTCGAGCGAAGCCACTTCGACGGTGCTGCCGCTCTTGCTGGCGACGACGAACAAGGTGTTCGCGGGCGCCAGCGTTTCGGTCGCCTCCCGAATCGTGCGCTCGTCGGTCGTGTCGAGCACGGTGAGCTTCGGGGCGTGCGGCTGCTCGGGGCCCATGTCGCGGAGGACCTCGGCGCCCAGGCTGCTGCCGCCCATGCCCAGCAGATAGATGCGCCGGATCTGCTCATCCCAGCAGTCGTGTGCGAAGTTCGCGAGGTCCGGCACGCGGGCGGCAAAGCCGTCGGGCGCCGTCAGCCAGCCGAGCCGCTGGCGGATCGACGCCGCGCGCTCCGCCGGTGCGTCAGGTGGGCAGAGGACCGACAGGTCGTGCGCGAACAGCCGGGACGCGACACGGTCGGCAACGAATTGATCGAAGGGGTCCGGAACCGACATCTCGGGGAGCCTTGTTGGCCCGTAGTGTCGTACAAACCGGGCCGGGTGTCGAGTGACCCCCGGGTCGCCGTATAATTGGATCATGATTCACGTGACGGAAGCGGCGGCGGAGAAGATCAACGAGCTGCTGGTCGAAGAGAACAAGACGGGCGCCGGACTGCGCGTCTTCGTGCAGGGCGGCGGCTGTTCGGGGTTCCAGTACGGCTTGATGATCGATGAGGGCGAAGGCGACCCGGCGGCGGACAAGATTTTCGAGGTCAACGGCGTGCGCCTCTTCGTCGATCCGATCAGCCTGCGGTATCTGCAGGGCGCGGAAGTCGACTTCATCGACAACAACATGGGCGGCGGGTTCACGATCAAGAATCCGAACGCGAAGTCGACCTGCGGGTGCGGTTCGTCGTTCAACGTCTAGTTCGTTCGTCCGAAGTCCAAGGTCCGAAGTCCAGGGTCCGGGACGTCCATGCAATCCGCCACGGAGTTCGTTGAAACCCGGCGGCCAGTCGGAGGGCGCCGCTCCGGCAAACGCGATTTCATCGTGCGGGTGTTCCTCCAGCAGGAGGGACACATCAGCGCGGAGGATCTCGTCGCGCTGATCCGCCGCGAGGACGCGCGCATCAGCCGCGCGACCACCTATCGCACGCTGCAGTGGATGGTGGACGCCGGCATCGCGCGCAAGGTGGACTTCGGCGAGGGCCGGTTTCGCTTCGAGCACTCGTACCGCCACCCGCGGCACTTCCACCTGATCTGCAAGAGCTGCAGCCAGTCGTTCGAGTTCCTCAGCTCGGACATCGAGGCCCTGATCGAAGAGGTCGCGGGGGCGCGCCAGTTCGAGCCGGCGCAGAGCGTGCTGCAGGTGTTCGGGACGTGCGAGAACTGCCGGACGGGGCGCGCCGCGAGCGCGCCGCCGGCGGCGGCCGAGAGCGTGTTCGCGCGCGACGCGCTGCGGATCGCGATCGCGACCGAGCGCAGCGGCATGGAGTTCTACGGGCGCGGCGTCAAGCTGGTCAAGGATCCGCGCGCGCGGGAGATCTTCCGCAAGCTGGCCACCGAAGAAGTGCATCACCTCAAGACCCTCGAGGGGCGCTACGCGGAGCTGCTGAAGCAGGACCCGATGCTCGAATCGCG
>DATEGZ010000313.1:0-9781 GCA_035279905.1 Vicinamibacterales bacterium | reverse complement strand
TCCGCCTTCGTCGGCACGATCGTGAAGATCACGAACTTGCCGTCCGGCGTGAACGTCGGATTCGTCCCGCGCGGCGATTTCAGATCCTGATTCGTTTTCAGATTGCGCACGACCAGCTCGCCGTCGTCGCCGGGCGCGGTCAGGGCGTAAGCCAGCCACTGGCCGTCCTGCGACAAGCGCGTGCCCTGAATCGATCGCCACGAATCGACGACGTCGTAGGTCAACGGCCGCTTGGCCGGCGTTTGCGCCGCCAGCGGCGCGAACGAAAACACCACGGCGAGCGCGATGGCACTCGCTCCAAACACGACGATGCGCCGCGAGGACTGCTGCGTCATTTCACCCTCCTACCGGGTGGCGGAATTATGATGGCAGCCGATGCTGAGGCACAAGGCAGTCGTGCTCGCCGCAAGCCTGGCGCTTGCCGGCGCAGGGATCGCCGGGAGGCCTGCCTCGAGCGCAGTCGAGAGGCCGCGTGCACGCGACCTCGGCATCGCGCCTGGGGCCGGGAATCCTGGCCCGCTCAACGCGATAACCGACGTCACAGGTGTCAAGATCGGGCAGACCACCGTCATCGAGGGCGACACGGTACGGACCGGCGTCACCGCCATCCTGCCGCACGGCGGCAACGTGTTTCGCGAGAAGGTGCCGGGCGCGGTGTTCGTCGGCAATGCGTTCGGCAAGCTCGCGGGATCGACGCAAGTCGACGAGCTGGGCACGATCGAGACGCCAATCGTGCTCACCAACACGCTGGCGGTCGGCACGGCCGTCGAGGCGGTCGTGCGGTGGACGCTCGATCAGCCGGGCAACGACAACGTGCGTTCCGTCAACGCGCTCGTGGGCGAGACCAACGACGGCACGATCAACGACATCCGCGGCCTGCACGTGACGCGCGATCACGTGATCGCCGCGCTCAACGGCGCGAAGACGGGCGCGGTGGACGAAGGCGCGGTCGGCGCCGGCACGGGCACGATCGCGTTCGGCTGGAAAGGCGGCATCGGCACGTCGTCACGCGTCGTGCGGCAGCAGAACGACTCGTGGACGGTCGGCGTGCTCGTCCAGACGAACTTCGGCGGACGGCTGACGATCGCGGGCGTGCCGATCTGGCGCGAGCTCACGCCGACAGGCGGCGTCGGAAGCGCACCCACGGCTGACGGCTCCTGCATGATCGTCGTCGCAACCGACGCGCCGCTCGACGCGCGCGATCTGAAGCGCCTCGCCGCGCGCGCGGTGTTCGCGCTCGCGCGCACGGGCTCGACATACTCGAACGGCAGCGGCGACTTCGCGATCGCGTTCTCGACCGCGGCCGCCAATCGCGTCACCGCGACGAACGGTGCGCAGCCGCGAACGTTTCTTCCGACCGACGCAGTTTCGGGCCTCTTCGAAGCGGCGCTCGACGCGACCGAGGAAGCCGTCTACAACTCGCTGCTCAAAGCCACCGACACGACGGCAAATCGGCGGACGGTCCAGGCGCTGCCGATCGATCGCCTGAAAGAGATCCTGAAGAAGTACGGCCGCTGAGCCATGACGCCGGGAGTAGTTTCCTACGACGCCATCGTCATCGGCGCGGGCCCCGCGGGGTGCGCGGCGGCGCGGCTGCTGGCCGCGTGGACACATCGCGTCCTGCTCGTCGATCGACCGGGCGGGCAAAGCCGGTTGCTGGCCGAGTCGATCCCGCCGAGCACACAGAAGGTGCTGGCCGCGATCGGCGCGCTCCAGGCGATCGAGGACGCCGGGTTCACGCCGTGGCGCGGCAACACGGTGTGGTGGGGCGACGATTCGCCGCGGGTCGAGACCTTTCCTCCTGGCGCAGCCGGTTATCAGGTGGACCGGGCGCGCTTCGACGCGCTGCTGCGGCGTCTCGCCGAACAATCGGGTGCCGACGTACGGACCGGGCTCGTGCGCGACGTGCGGCTCGCCGGCGACTCGGACGCGGGCGAACCCGCACAGCCGTCGATCACCATCGACGCCGCCGGCGAGACGACGCAGGCGTCGGCACCGTTCATCCTCGATTGCAGCGGACGGACGGGGATCATCGCGCGACGCGGGCTGCGGCACGCGGATTCGCCGGCGCGAACGGTGGCGCTCGCCGGCCGCTGGACGGACGAGCGCGGGTTCGGCGTCGATCTCACGCACACGCTCGTCGCGTCGTACGCGGACGGGTGGGCGTGGTCGGTCGCGACGTCGGCCTCGATGCGGCACGTCACCGTGATGGTCGATCCGGAGCGCACGGATCTCGCGCGCGGCGAATCGGCGCTCGAGGTGTACCGCGCCGAAGTCGCCAAAGTGCGCGCGTTCGCCGATCTGATCGCGGCGGCGCGACTCACCGACGGGCCGTGGGGCGCGGACGCGTCGCCCTACACGGCGGCCGAGTACGCGGGCCGCGACTTCCTGCTCGTCGGCGACGCCGGATCGTTCATCGATCCGCTCTCGTCGTTCGGCATGAAAAAGGCGCTCGCCTCCGCGTGGCTCGCGGCGATCGCGACGCACACGGCGCTCACCTCACCCGCTATGCGCGACGAGGCGTTCGGCTTCTTCAACCGGCGCGAGCGGGAGCTGGCCGCGAGCGCGATGAAACCGTCCGCGCGATTCGCCGCCGACGCCGCCGCCGGCACGGCGCACCCCTTCTGGCTCGCTCGCGCCGCGGAGATCAAGGATGACGAGCTCGACGACACGCCGGATCCGGCGGAACTCGCGAGGGATCCGGACGTGCTCGCCGCGTTCGAGGATCTGCGGCGGCGTCCCGAGGTCCGGTTGTCGCGCGGGCGTGCGTTGCGGGTCGCGCCGCGGGCGGCGGTCCGCGGGCGCGACATCGTCATGGACGACCACGTGTTTCTGCCAGGCTGGCCAGGCGGACTGCGGTACCTCCGCAGCGTGGATCTCGTCGGGTTGACCAACCTCGCGCCGCATCACCGCGACGTCGGCGATCTCTATGCCGCGTTCGTCCAGGCGCACCGCGAGGTCGCGCTGCCTGATTTTCTGGGCGCGCTCAGCGTGCTCATCGCGCGCGGCGCGCTCGTGCACGAACGCTAGGGCGGTCCATGTCGAAGGCCCGGATGCTCGACGCGGTCAATCAGCTGGACGTCGACGCCGTCCGCGATCTCCTCGCCGCGCGGCCGGACCTGCTGAACGTCACCGACCGCCGCGGATTCAACCTCCTGCTCCTCGCCTGCGCCGTGCCGTGCGCGGATCGCAAGATCCCGGAATCGCGCTCCGCGGCGATGGTCAACCTCCTGCTGGACCGCGGACTCGACGTCGAGTCGATGTTGCCGCCGGAGCACGATCGCTGCACGGCGCTCTTCTTCGCCGTCGCGCGCGGGCGCAACGCGACGCTGATCAAGCTGCTGCTGAAACGCGGCGCGAAGGTGCAGAACGCTCCGGGCGGCGGGTTGTTCGCCGCCGCATGGTACGACGACGTCGGCCATCTCGATCTACTGGTCAAGGCCGGCGCGAATATCCATGTCGTCGTGGGCGTCACGCCATTTCTCGCCGCGTGGATGTGGAAGAAGTTCGAGGCCGCCAGGTTCCTCGCCAGGAAGGGCGCCGACGTGAACTTTGCGGATCCGAAATCCGGCCGGACGGCGTTGCGCTACGGGGTCGAAAAGGAATTCGATCCCGCGCAGCTGGCGTGGCTCGTAAGCCACGGCGCGTCGCCCGACATCAAGGACAAGCTGGGCGTTTCCGCGCGCGATCGCGCGTCGCGCAAGCGCGACAAACGGTGGGTCGCCGCGCTCGCGTGAGCGTTGCAGGCGGCCACCCGGTGTGGTACAACCGCCGCAATACAGCCGCATGACGCGCCGCCTCGTCGTCATTTCCTGTGTGATCGTCCTCTTCGCCGCCAGCGGCATGCGCTCACTCGGCGCGCGGGACCGCGATCAGCAAACGCCGCCGGCCGCCACGCCGACGCCGTCGCCCACCCCGAAGGTCGACGAAGAAGACGGCACGCCCATCACGAGCGCAGCAGTCAAAGCGGCGTGCGGCGACTGTCATTCAGAGGACGCGAAGCATCGCTTCACGCGCATCTCGTACCGCCGCACGACGCCGGAGGGCTGGCAGGAGACGATCCGCCGCATGGTCTCGCTCAACAAAGCGAGCATCGAGCCCGATCAGGCGCGCGAGGTGGTGAAGTACCTGTCCGATCACCTGGGCCTCGCCCCCGAAGAGCTCAAGCCTGCTGCGTTCGAGGTCGAGCGCCGGCTGATCGACTTCAAGTACACGGGCGACGCCGAGACCGAGCGCGTGTGCTCGAGCTGTCACTCGATCGGACGCGTGATGCTGCAGCGCCGCTCCGCGCAGGAGTGGAACCTGCTCATCAACATGCACCGCGGCTGGTATCCGCTCGTCGACTTCCAGGTGTTCCGTCGCGGCGGCCCGCCCGACACCGAGCCGGGCGCCGACGGCCGGCCGCCCGACAACCGGCATCCGTACGAAAAAGCCGTCGCGCATCTGAAGTCCGCGTTTCCGTTGACGACGCAGGAATGGACGGCGTGGTCCGCGAACATGCGCAGCCCGCAAATCGCGGGCACGTGGGCGCTCAAAGGCTACGAGAACGGCTCGGGGCCGTTCTACGGACAGATGACCATCACAGCCGGCGCGTCGCCCGATGACTTCACGACGGCGACGACGTTCACCTACGCGCGCGGTGGCAAGACGGTAACGCGCTCGGGACGCGCGGTGATCTACACCGGCTTCCAGTGGCGCGGACGATCGACCGTCGGCGGCGACGACGCGACGTCGCTGCGCGAGGTGATGATGGTCGATCGCGACTGGCGCACGCTGTCGGGCCGCTGGTTCACCGGCGGGTACGACGAGCAGGGCGTCGACATCCAGCTCACGCGCGTGAGCCGCGAGCCCGTCGTGCTCGGCCTGGACCGCGCGTCGATCAAGACCTCGAGCATGGCGCAGGGCGTGCGGCTGTACGGCGCGAACCTCCCCGCCAACCTCAGCGCCGGCGACATCGACTTCGGACGCGGCGTGAGCGTCTCGCGCATCGTGAGCGCCACGCCGACGCTCGTGACGATGGACGTGACGGTCGCCGCCGATGCCCCGCCCGGCGCGCACGATCTCGTCGTGTCGGGTGTGGTCTCGCGCGCCGCTGTCGCGATCTACAGTCAGGTCGATTTCATCAAAATCACGCCGGGCTGGAACATGGCGCGCGTGGGCGGCGTCGTCTTCCCGAAGATGATGGCGCAGTTCGAGGCGATCGCCTACAGCAACGGCCCGGACGGCAAGCCCGACACGAACGACGACATCGCTCTCGGCCCGGTGGACGCGACGTGGACCACCGAGGAGTACATGACCACGTATGACGACGATGACGTGAGGTTCGTCGGCGAGATCGACGGCCGCAGCGGGAAGTTCACGCCGGCGCTCGACGGGCCGAATCCCGCGCGATCGGGCAACCGCAACAACGTCGGTGACGTGTGGGTCGTGGCGACCGTGCCGCCGCCGGCTGGATCGGCCGTACAGACGCCGATGCGGGCGCGCGCGCACCTCGTGGTCACCGTGCCGCTCTTCATGCGCTGGGATTTCTTCACGGTGGGCTCGAGATGATCGCGTTGCAGCCCGGCGATTGCCACGCGTTCGAAGCAGCCGGCCGCCGGTTCCTGTACCTGGCGCCGTCGGCGGCCGTGATGGCGATCGACGACGTCTCGGCCGCGGTGTTCGACACCGTCGCCGCCCGCCCGCAGTCGCGCGACGATCTCGTGACCGCGCTCGCCGGCCGCCACGCCGCCGAGGACATCGACGACAGCGTCGCCGAGCTCGTGCGCGTGCGCGCGCTCGCCCGCGCGGAGCTGCCGCACCGCCCCGCGCCGAAGATCCTGCCGCTCACGCCGATTCCACTGGCGACGATGGTGATGAACGTCACCAACCAGTGCAACCTGAGCTGCGCGTACTGCTACGAGTACGGCGAGGACAAGATCGTCCAGACCGACAACGGCCGGCAGCCGAAATGGATGAGCGAGGAGACGGCGCGCGAGAGCGTCGAGCTGCTGCTGCGCGAGTCCGGCCAGGTCGCGCACCTGACGTTCTTCGGCGGCGAGACGCTCATGAACTTCAAGGTGCTCAAGACGACGGTGGATTACGCGCGGAGGCGCGCCGGCGAGCTGGGCAAGACGATCGACTTCTCGCTCACGACGAACGCGACGCTCCTCAAGCCGGAGATCATCGAGTTCCTCGCCGACAACGACTTCGGCGTCACGATCTCGATCGACGGACCGAAGGAGCTGCAGAACAAGTTCCGCGTGTTCCACGGCGGCGCGGGCAGCTACGAGATCGTCGCGCCGAAGATCAAGGCGCTGATCGCCCGTCACCGGTCGCGGCCGATCGGCGCGCGCGTGACGCTGACGCGCGACACGCTCGACGTGCGCCGCATCTACGATCACCTGACGCACGAGCTCGGGTTCTGGGAAGTCGGCTTTGCGCCGGTCACAGCCGCGCCGGGCCGCCCGCACGCGTTCGGCGAGGACGGGTTCACCGAGGTCCTGGCGCAGTTTCGCGATCTCGCGGCCGACTACCGCGACGCCGCGCTCGCCGGCCGCCATCACGGCTTCGGCAACATTCACGAAACGCTCGGCGAGATTCACAAGGGCGCGAGCAAGGCGTGGCCCTGCGGCGCCGGCTTCGGGCTTCTCGGCGTCTCGACCGCCGGCGACGTCGCGCTCTGTCATCGCTTCGCGGGTTCGGACGACCACAAGCTGGGCGACGTACACACCGGCATCGATCGCGCGAAGCAAGCCGCGTTTCTCGACACGCACCACGTCGCCAACAAGACCGACTGCGCGACGTGCTGGGCGCGCCCGGTCTGCGCGGGCGGCTGCTACCACGAGGCCCACACCCGCTACGGCACGACCGAGCGGCCGAATCTGCACTACTGTGAGTGGATTCGCGGCTGGACCGATACCTGTCTCAAGATCTACGGCGAAATCGCGGAGGCCAATCCCGGCTTCCTGCGGCAGTTCGAGGCGATGTATGAAGCACCTCAAGCCAGTTAATCAGAAGGCGCACCGACTAGTGCGGACCGAAGGTCTCGCCGTAGCTTCGGCGGATGCCGAAGCGAAGGCGGACGTCGTCGCGCTGCAGCAGCGCCCGCCGCAGCAGCCCGCCGGCCCGCACATCCCGCTCGGTTGCGCGACGATCTTCTCGCCGGGCTGGGAAGTCGACCGCACCGGCGGCACGGCGGGACTCTGCCAGCCGGTCGAGCGCGATCTGTTCGACTGCCACTTCGGCTGCTACTGGCCGGCGCAGGTGCCCGACCAGCTCAATCACGCGCCGACGTGGACCGGCAAGTGCGCCGCCGCGCAAAAAGACTGGCGCAAGATCGATTTGATCTTCCCGTAACGGTGACGAACGTGACCGACGTACGACGTCCGCGGCTGTCGTTTGCGCTTGGCGCGCTCGTGTGCGCGGGCGCGCTCGTCTCGTTCACGAGCGGCCTGTCGGGCCAGGCCCAGACGCCGCGCACGCAACCGGGCGCGACGACCAAGCCCGCGGTCGTCGGCAGCGAAGGCACGTTTTACATCGGCACCTACGCCGGCAACATCGCGATCGTCGACGAAGCCACCGAGAAAGTCATCGGAACGATCCCGCTCAAGAGCGGCATCCCAGGCAACCTGACACCCTCCGACGACCGATCACGCTTCTACGTCGTCGACGCGACCGAGGAGAAGGTCGAGATCGTCGACCGCGTGAAGCGCCAGACGATCGACACGTTCACACTGAGCCAGGACCGTACGAAGACGCGCCTCTGGGGTCTCCAGCCGGATCCTCATGACAAGTACCTGATCCTGACGTACCGGAACTACACGCTGATGAATGACCGGTGGGACATCGGCGCGATGACGCTCGTGCAGTACGATCTCGCGACGCACAAGATCACGCGGACGATTCCGTGGCCGAAGAATCAGGAACGAGACGGCGTGGGGATCATCTTCTCGCCGGACGGCAAGCTGATGTACATGTTCGGCGACGACATCCTGATCTACGAAACCGAGAAGTTCACCGAGGTCGACAAGTGGGATCTCACCCGGCCGCTCGAAGAAGGCGCGGGACCCGTGAGCCTCGGCGGCCTGGATCCGTTCAGCGACGATCCCGGCTTCTACACCGGCCTGCTGACGATGAACGACAAGCTTCAGAACCGGCGGATCATGGGCATCGGCCGCATCGATCTCGTGAAAAAGAAGATCGATTTCCATCCCATTGGTCCCGCACGTGGGCTGGGGTTCACGGTGACTCGCGACCACAAGCGGGCCTATGGCCTGTTCCGCGACATCGGGGAGTACGAATTCTGGACGTTCGACCTCGAGAACTATCGCGTGGTCAACCGCACGCTATTCCGCGGCCGCCCGCGGATGTCGATGCGGGTCAGCAGCGACGGCAAGACGATCTACATCTATCAGGCGGGCAACACGATCGATCTCTACGACACCGCGACGTTCAAGCTGCTGCGGACGATCACGCTCGACGGCGACATGACGCGCCTGCTGCTCTTCCCGCCGCCCACCCGCGCGGGCGCCGCGCGGCACTGAGGCCGCGCCCGTGAACCGGCGGGCGTTCCAGTACATCGTTCCCTATTGGCGGCGGCTCCTCGTCGTGCTCCTCGTGAGCCTGGCGAGCACGGGCCTCTCGCTGTGGCTGCCCTACCTGACGAAAGCGCTCGTCGACGAAGCGCTCGTCGCGCGCAACCTCTCCGCCCTCACGCGCATCGTCGAGCTGTTCGTCGTGGTCGGGGCGGTCGGGTTCGTGCTCAACGTCGTGAGCGGGCTTCAGTACATGCGCGTGTCGGCGGAGATTCTGTTCGACATGCGGCGCGAGCTGTACGAGCACCTGCAGCGGCTGTCGCCGCGCTACTACGCGAAGACGAGGCTGGGCGACATCGTCTCGCGCATCAACAACGACATCAGCGAGATCCAGCGCGTGGCCGCGGAAGCGGCGCTCGCCTGGGTGGGCAACGTGCTGTTCCTCACCGGATCGGTAGCCGTGCTCCTCTGGCTCGACTGGCGCTTGTTCCTCGTCGGCATGGCCACGCTGCCGTTGAGCGCGTGGGCCCTCGTGATCTACCGGCGTCGGCTGGAGGCGCGATCGGCGGAGCTGCGGCAGCGCAGCGCGGACATCGGCAGCTTTCTCATCGAGACGCTGCAGGGCATGCGCACGGTCGTGACCTCGAACGCCGAGCGGCGCGAGGTCGGACGCTTCACGCGGCTCAACGACGCGTTCATCGCGACGCTGATGGGCCTGCAGCGCGTGCACTACCTCGTCGGCAGCGTGCCGTCGGCGCTCCTCGCGGCGGGCACGGCGGCCGTCTTCTTCTACGGCGGCTGGCGCGTCGTGCAGGGCACGCTGACGCTGGGCACGCTCGCGGCGTTCATGGCGTACCAGGCGCGGGTGGTGGCGCCCATGCAGGCGTTGATGGGCCTGTACGGCGCGCTCGCGACCGCGCGCGTGTCGTGGCGCCGCGTGCTGGAGATCCTCGACACCCGGCCTGAGGTCATCGAGCAGCCCGGCGCGCAGCCGATCGCGTCGGTCGCCGGCCGTCTCGAGTTCGATGGCGTGTCGTTGTCGCACGGCCGCGGCAGCGCCGTGCTCGACGCAGTCAGCTTCATCGCCGAGCCGGGTGAAGTGCTCGCGATCGCCGGCGCAAGCGGCAGCGGCAAGTCGACGATCGCGGATCTGCTGCTGAGGTTGATCGATCCGGACGCCGGCGTCGTCACGCTCGACGGCGCGGACCTTCGCACGCTGCGGCTCGCTGATCTCAGGCGTCACGTACAAATCGTCGATCAGGATC
>DATEGZ010000312.1:0-12748 GCA_035279905.1 Vicinamibacterales bacterium | reverse complement strand
GCCACGCCGACGCCCGAGACGCCGCCTCCGCCGCCTCCTCCGCAAAAGACGCCGCTCGAGCTCGCGAAGGATGCGCTCGCGCATCCCGAATCCGACTACCTCTTCAACGGCAACATGGAGGGCGGCGTCGATCGCTACATCGAGACATTCACGACCTTCCACGACGCGCTCGTCGAGGCCGGCGGCGTCGCGACGACCCCGTCTCCGCATCTCAAGGCGCCGTTCGCCGTGAAGACGCCGATCGTGAAAACCGATCCGGCGAAGGCCATCGAGAACATCGGCCACCAGCTCAACGCCGGCGTGACGACGATCATCATGACGGGCGTCGAAACCGTCGACGAGGTCAACACCGCGATCTCCGCGATGCGCTTCAAGTCGAAGGGCGGCGTCCGCTCCGACGACATCGGTCAGGCCGCGAAGTACTGGGGCCTCACCGACGCGCAGTACCGCGAGAAGGCCGATCTCTGGCCGCTCAATCCGAACGGCAACCTGCTGCTCTGGGTGATCGTCGAGAGCAAGCCCGGCCTCGCGAACGTCCGGAACATCGCCGCGACCAAAGGTATCAGCGTGATGTTCACCGGCGCGGGCACCCTCGGCCAGGTGTTCTCCAGCCCCGGCCCCGACGGCCGCCGCGTGCGTGACGATGCCGCGTGGGAAGCAGCGAATCAGCAGATCCTCGCGGCGTGCAAGGAAGCGAAGGTGCCGTGCGGCTATCCCTCCGGACAGAACGACATCGAATCGCGGATGAAAGAGGGGTGGACCGCCTTCATCATCCAGGCGGGGTTCACTGACGCCGGATTCAAGGCGGTGGAGCTCGGACGCGCCGCCGCGGGAAGGGATAAACGTTAACTTACAACTTCAAACTTAGAACTTAGAACTGCGGAGGATCACACGAGTCACGCGTGACGATCTGCAGTTCTAAGTTTTGAGTTCTAAGTTCTAAGTTAATGCCTATCGCTTAATAAACGTCCCGTTCCGCAGATCGGCAAACGCTCGCCGAAGTTCGTCCTCCGTGTTCATCACGATCGGCCCGTACCACGCGACGGGCTCTTCGAGCGGCTTGCCGGACACGAGCAGGAAGCGGATGCCGTGCTCGCCGGCCTGAACGCTGACTTCGTCGCCGCGGTCGAAGAGCACGAGCGATCGATCGCCGGTCGTGTCGAGCACGGGCCGCTCGTCGAGCTCGCCGGTCGTGTCGGTCATCACGCCTTGCGGCGCCGACGCGTCGCGGAACGTGCCGTCACCCGCAAAGACGTACGCAAAGGCATGACGCGTCGTTTCGACCGGCAGCGTGCGACGCTTGCCGGGCGGCACGGATACGTCGAGGTAGATCGGATCCGCGGCAATCCCGTCGACCGGGCCCTGCTTGCCCCAGAAGCTTCCGCACACGACCCGCACCTTCGTGCCGTCGTCGTCGGTCACTTCCGGGATGTCCTTGCCCTTCACATCCTGGTAGCGCGGGTCGGTCATCTTCAGCGCGGCCGGTAGATTCGCCCACAGCTGAAAGCCGTGCATCTGGCCGGCCGCGTCGCCTTTCGGCATCTCCTGATGAATGATGCCGCTGCCGGCCGTCATCCACTGGATGTCGCCGGAGCCGAGCGTGCCTTTGTTGCCGAGGCTGTCGCCGTGATCGACGGTGCCGGAGAGCACGTAGGTGATCGTCTCGATGCCACGATGCGGATGCCACGGAAATCCCGCGAGGTAGTCCTCGGGATGATCGTTGCGAAAATCATCGAGCAGGAGAAACGGATCGTAGTCCTTGGTGTCGCCGAAGCCGAACGCGCGGCGCAGCTTGACGCCCGCGCCCTCCATCGTCGGCCGGGATTGAATGACGCGTCGTACTGCACGGATGGACATGGGAGCTCACTTCCGGGAAGTGATCCCAGTCTACCGCGATGTTCTCGTTCCGTGGCGGTAGAGGGAATACCGGCCCTTCGATCTGACAAGGTGCAACTCAGGATGAGAGACGGGCTCGGACGTGATCAGGTAGTCGCCGGGCTGGCTCTCTTTCAGAAAGCTCTGCGTGTCCGGAGCGTAGCGAGGCTCGGCGTGCGCGAGGCCGGTGACGAACGTGCCGGCGCGGTCCGCACGCTCCCGGTACAGGCGGTGACCGGCCAGCTCTTCCATCTCCGCGAGCACGAGGCTTTGATCGGTCAGCGCGAGATCGCGATAGACGAACGAGTACCAGACGAGCTTGGATTCCGCCACGGCAAACGCGAGAACGAACGCGCCGGCCAGCACACGGCGGCGCCATTGCGGCGAGGTGCCGGCGCCCGACAGCGCGTGCACGACGAGCCATGCGATGCCGATCGCAAACGCCGGGTAGAAAGTGTTCAGGTACCAAGGCAGCTTGGTCCGCATGAGCGTCGGCTCGATCAGCGTGACGCCGGCCCACGCGGTCATCAGCACCGCGAAGCCGTGCTCACGCCAGCGCGGGAACGAGCCTCGCAGCATGGCCCACGACAGCGGCGCGAGGAGCAGCGCGACGAGCCCGAGGAAGAGCCAGTCGAACTGATGCTTCTGGAGGATGTTCAGGTAGTAGAACACGCCGCCGGGATGCTCCTCGATGACGTCCGTCGTGCGCGCGACGAAATCGTAGAAGAACAGCCGATCGAGGAACCGCCACTGATCGATGCGGTAGCGCGCGATCATCCACGCGCCCACCGGCACGAGGCACAGGACGAGGGCGACGATCGTCGGCGCCCAGGCGCGCGCGAGCTTCGGCCGCCGCAGCACCCAGACCGCCGCGATGATGCCCAGCGGCATCAGCACGGCCATCCCGCGCAGCAGAAACGCCCCGGCGAGCAGCGGGCCCAGCCAGACGCGGGCCCATCGGGCGCGCTGCTCGGCCCACAACGTCACGACGGTGAGCACCACGATCAGCGTGAACAGCGCATCGGTGTTGGCGCTTCGTCCCGAGTGCACGTGAATGAAGCCGAACGATGTGGCGAGCACGAGCCCGGCGAGGAGCGCCACGAGCGGTCCGCGACTGCGGCGCGTCCACACGAGCAGCACCAGCACCGTCAGCCACGCCGCGACGACCGAGATCGCCCGGAGGGCGATCAGGCTCTTGCCGAACACTTTGAAAGTGAGCCCGATGAGCCAGACGTTCAGCGGCGGCTTGGTGTTGTAGTAGTCGAGCTCGCCCTCCATTGTGGTGCCGATCCAGTGACCGGCGTCGACGGCTTCGGACGCCGCGGTCGCGTAGAGGGACTCATCCCACTCGGTGAGGAACTCCGAGCCGAGGCGGAACGTGAGATTGAACGCCGCGAGGGCGAGTACAAGACAAGCGAGCGCGGCGAAATGGCGCGCGCAGAACGCCGCGACGCCGCCTGTTTCGGCAGCGCGTTGCGTCTCGAAAGCGACGCTGGGGGTGTCGTCGCGCATGTGACCGTGACCCGGGTGCGGGCTCCCGGCCCGCCAATACCGTGGGGCACCATAGTATAAAGCGATTTTCTGGCCATACAATTCGTGCGCGTGAACGGCCGCCGGGCATTCGCACTCTACGCCGCGCTGACGGTCGTGATGGCGTACCCGTTCAGCCTGCATCCGGCGGCGGGGGTCCTCACGATCGGCACGGACACGGACCTCTACATCTGGGCGCTCGGCTGGGACGTGCACGCGTTCCTGCACCATCCGTTCTCGATCTTCGACGCGAACATCTTCTATCCGTTCAAGCACACGCTGGCCTACTCGGAGAACGTGATCGGCAGCGCGATGCTGGCGGCGCCAGTCATCTGGGTGACCCACAACCCGATGCTCGCGTTCAACCTCGTCGCTCTCGCCTCGATCCCGTTGAGCGCGTACGGCGCGTACCTCCTGGGCAGGCGGCTGGGACTGTCAGCGCCGGCGTCGATCCTCTGCGGGCTGATCTTCGGATTCTCGCCGCCGCGGTTTCTGCGGCTCGATCAGTTTCACCTGACGACCATTCAGTGGGTGCCGTTCGCGCTGGCATATCTGCACGGCTACTTTCAGACCGGCGCGAGGCGCGATCTGCGGCTGGCCGCGGCGTTTTTCTCGCTCCAGGCACTGACGAGCGGCCACGGAGCGGCGATGCTGGTGCTCGGGATGCTGCTGCTCGTCAGCGAGCGTCTCCTTCGTGGTGAGCCGCTCGCGCCGGTGAAGCGCCTGCGCGATCTGGGCGTCGTCGGCGCGCTGGCGCTCCTGCCCTCGGCGCTGATCTACCGTCCGTACCGCGCCGCGCAAGTCGAGATCGGATTGCGCCGGGCGCTCGACGACTGGAGTGTGGCGACGTCGAGCTTCTTCGCGTCGGGCTCGCACTTCCAGACCTGGCTGATCTCGCGGATGCCCGATTGGGACTGGCTCAAACACGAGCCCGACGCGTTGCTTTTCCCCGGCCTGCTGCCGATCGCGCTCGCCGCGGCGGCGTTTTTCGTACGCTCGCGCTCCCGCCCGGCGACGCCCGCGCCTGACTATCGCTGGCTCTATCTCGCCGTCGTGCTCGTGACGCTCTGGTTCGCCGTCGCGCCACCGTACGGCGTGTGGCGCTGGGTCTACTGGCTGCCTGGACTGAATTTCGTCCGAGTGCCCTCGCGTTTCATGCTGCTCGGTTTGCTCGGCCTCGGCGTGCTGGCGGCGTTCGGCTTCGATCGGCTGATGGCGGCGCGCCCGGCGGCCGCCAGGACGAGGGCCGCGGCAGTGATCGGCTTGCTCATGCTCGGCGAGTTCGCCGTCCTGCCGCTCGACGTGCAGCCGTACCGCGTCGATCCGCCCGGCGTGGACCGCTGGCTCGCGACGCAGCCCGCGCCGTTCGCGGTGGTCGAGATGCCGGTGCCCGATTCGTACAGCGTCATCACGCAGGAGCGCCGCACCACGCTCTACATGCTGCACTCGCTCGGCCACTACCAGCCGATCGTCCAGGGCTACAGCGGCATTCAGCCGCCCGGATACGAAGCGCTGCACCAGAAGCTCATCACGTTCCCCGATGAAGCCAGCCTGCGGGCGCTGATCGATCTGGGCGTGAAGTACGCCGTCGAGCACATCGATCTGATTCCGCCGTCGGAACGCGACGAAGTCGCCGCGCGATATGACAAGTTCAAGGATTGGCTCACGCTGGAGCACATGGACGGGCAGGGGCGCGTGTACCTGCTCCATTACCCAAGACAGTAGTCGCAGGCAACGGGTTCGGCAGGTTCGACAAGGTTCGACAGGTTCCGCGAGTTCGGCAGCACGCGTGACGCAGACTTGCTGAACCAGCGGAACTCGTCGAACTCGCCGAACCCGTCGAACCGATCTGTTAGTATTGCGCTTCTCTCTGCTCCCTGGAGGTTCGGTGTCGGAATTCGAAGAGCGCGGGCACGAAGGTACAACCAAGGACGACGCGGCGGCGGGTGAGAGTCAGACGCGAGAAGGACTGCCACCGGGATTTCGGATGCGCGCGGATGCGCACTATGTTGATCTACTGACGTCGCGCCGGTCGGAGCCGTCGCGCGAGAGCCAGCGAGCCGGACAGCGGTCGAAGCCCGCCGGCGGCTGGGACGAAGAGCTCGTCGATTTTCCGGCGGAGTCGCGCGACGTTCAACGCACCATTCCGCTTTCACACCTGGCCGACGATCTGACGACGATTCAGAGCGCGGCTGCGATGCTCGCCAACGACACGTCGCCGCTCGTCCGGCGCGTGAGCCTCGACCTCATCAACATGCACGCGGCGCGCGCGGCCTGGCGGCTCCGCGCGGAAGCCGTGCTCTCGGGCAGCCATCGCCTCGATCCTCGCGGACGACGCCTGGGCGCGCTCCTGACGCAGGTGCGCGATGTCCTGGCGCCGGCCTGCCGGCTCAGCGGCGCGGGACTGGACGTCCACGCCTCGAGCTGGGACGCGGTTGTGAGCATCGACAGCGACGTGCTCGAAGTTGGATTGATTGGCGCGGTCGTGGCGACGCTCGGCCTCGTCCGCTCGGACGAGTGGGCCGCCGTGCGGATTCACGCGGTCGAGCACGACGGCGAGCTGGCCACCATTGACATCGCGCAGGAGGAAGTCCGGCTGCCGGACGGCCTGGGCCGCCGCTTCTTCGATCCCGCCTACCTCGATCGCCCCGGCGGCTGGGCCGCGTGCCTGGGCGCCGCCGCCGCGAAAACCGCCGCGAAGCTGCACGGCGGCGACGCGACGCTCGTCACCCACGAACGGCGCGGAAGCACGATCAGACTGACGTTCTAGGTTCGACGGGTTCCGCTGGTTCGGTGCACGCTGCCCGTGAACCTGCGGAACCCGTCGAACCGTGTCGAACCCGCCGAACCTATTGCACTCTGACGAGTTGTCCTCGCATCACGCCGCCAGGATTCGCGGTCGTGTGCACGTTGAAATAGTAGCCCGCCGGGTTGTTGATGATCTGATTCGCGAGATTCAGATCCTGAATGTTCAGGTTCAGCTTCTGAAACGCGCCGGCGCCATTCGTCAGCGTCACATCGCCGCTCGCGATCGTGGTGCTGACCACAATCCCGCCGTTGACGCCCGACGCCCCGACGTGGATGTGAGCCAGCGTGATGTTGGTGGTGCTCGGAAACCCGCTGATCGTCACGTCGAACGTCGCGTTGGCCGTCGTCAAGTTGCCGGCGGCGTCCCTCGTCGTGTTCATCGTGACCGTCACCGTGCCGCTTCCCGACGTCTCGCCACCGTTGATGTTCCCGAGCTCATTCGCCGGAAGAAGCTGCGCGGTGAAAACGTACGGCGTCGGTGACGGATTCGTTGACGGCGAGCTGCTTCCGCACGCCGCGACTCCGGCCAATAGACCGAGACTGCCCAGAACAGCTGCTACACGTGTCATGGTCCCATCTCCTCCATGAAGACTGCTTGGTCTCAGCGCTCCGGGGAACGGGAGACGCGCGTCGATGTGCCGTTCGGGCTCGCGGCGCCGGCCGCGGCCGTCAGAAGAACTTTCGGGACAGGTTGAATCCGAGATAGAGGGTGTCGGGGAATCCTCCGTGTGAAAGCTGGCCGAACGTGGTCGCCTGGGAGCTGTTGAAGTTCAACTGGAAGACGTGGCCGCCGACGCGGGTCTCGATGCCGAACCCGTAGGCGGCGTCTTCGGGCGTGTACCCGCCGAGCCGCGGCATCACCTCCGCGACAACGAACAAGCGCGGCTTGAGACGCGCGCGGCCGCCGACGCCGAGCGTGAACGTGTTGCGATAGGTGCCCGTACCGGCGGCGGAGTTCATGACGATCCAGGGCACCGCGTACACTTCGACCCGGTTGTGCATGTTGCGCGAGACCGTCGCGCCAAGCGACGTCGCGTAGCGCTCGCGGAAGTTGTTCGCGCCTTCCACCGCGACGAACGGTGAGACGGAGATCGCCATGTTCTTCTCACCCTGGCGCCACGGATCCCACTTGCCCGTGAACTGAATCGTGCGATCGATGTTCGTGCGGAAGACGACGGCCTCGACGTGCCGGATCACCCCGTAGCGGTACTCGAGCCCGATGCTCGCGCCGTTGTCCATCCCGAACATGCTTTGAAGCTGATCGAGGAAGCTGCCTTCCGTCAGGTCGCCGTTGAAGCGGTGCGTGAGCGTGAAGTTGCCGCCATGGCGCGGCAGCCGGAGCGTCGTCGGCAGGTTGATGACGCGGTAGTCCGGCTCGATCGGCTGAGCCTTCGCATCGTCTTCGTCAGTCGTGGCTTGCGCGACTGCTGCCGGTGGGGTGGTCGTGTTCGAGGTCGTGCTTTGAGCAAACGTATTCCCGGCCCAGCCACAGACGAGGCCGAGCGCCCAGATCCCGAGGTACATGGGGTGCCGTTTCGACATGATTAGGTCTCCAGTTGCAAGCGCGGGGCCAGTGTAAAAAACGCGATCCAGCAAGATTGGACCGGGCGGGCTTACGCCCCGCGTAAACCCGCGACGAGATTCGTCGAAAAACCAGGGGAGCTAGTGCTTGTCGGCGCCGCGAAGCGCCGCGAGGACAGCGTCGAGGCTCTTCTTGGCATCGCCAAAGAGCATGCGCGTGTTGTCCTTGAAGAACAGGGGATTCTCGACGCCCGCATAGCCGGTCGCCATGCTGCGCTTGAGGACGACCGTGGTCTTGCCCTTCCAGACTTGGAGGACCGGCATGCCCGCAATCGGACTGTTCGGCTCGTCCTCGGCCGAGGGATTCACGATGTCGTTGGCGCCGATGATGACCGAGACGTCCACGTCGGGGAAATCGTCGTTGATTTCGTCCATTTCGAAGACGATGTCGTACGGGACCTTCGCCTCGGCGAGCAGGACGTTCATGTGTCCGGGCATGCGGCCCGCGACGGGGTGAATGGCAAAGCGCACGTTGACGCCGCGCTCGCGCAGGAGCTTCGTGATTTCGAACACGACGTGCTGCGCCTGCGCGACCGCCATGCCGTAGCCGGGGATGATGACGACGTCCTTGGCTTCCGCGAGGAGCGCGGCCGTTTCCGCCGCGTCGATCGACGTGACCTCGCCTTGCGGCACAGCGCCGCCGGCCGGAGCAGGGGCGCCGCCGTCGCTGCCGAAGCCGCCGGCGATGACCGACAGGAACTTGCGGTTCATCGCGCGGCACATGATGTAGCTCAGAATCGCGCCGCTGCTGCCGACGAGCGCGCCGGTCACGATCAACAGATCGTTGTTGAGCATGAACCCGGTCGCCGACGCGGCCCAGCCCGAGTAGCTGTTCAGCATCGAGACGACGACCGGCATGTCCGCGCCGCCGATCGCCATGACCAGGTGGACGCCGAAGAGCAGCGCGACGGCCGTCATGATGAGCAGCGGGTGCAGGCCGTGCCCTGGTTCCTGCGTGACGAAGTTCCAGCCAAAAAACAAGACGACGATCAGCAGGCCGAGATTGAGCCAGTGGCGCGCGGGCAGGGTCAGCGGCTTGCCGCCGATGGATCCGCTGAGCTTGCCGAAGGCGATGACCGAACCCGACAGCGTGACGGCGCCGATGAGAATGCCGAGGTACGTCTCGGCGTTGTGAATCGCCTGCTCCGGGCCCTCGAAATGCACCGTCGGATCGAGGAAGTTGGCGAAGCCGACGAGCACAGCCGCGAGTCCCACGAGACTGTGGAGAATCGCGACGAGCTCGGGCATCTGCGTCATCTGCACGCGCCGCGCGGCGATCAGGCCAATGCCCGCGCCAATCACGAACGCGCCGATCAGGATCGCGTAGTTGGCGGTGACGACGCCGAAGATCGTGGCGAAGAGCGCGATCGCCATGCCGGCGATGCCGAACATGTTGCCGCGACGCGCGGTCTCCTGATTGCTCAGGCCGCCGAGCGCCAGGATGAACAGGATGGTCGCGCCGATGTAGGAGACGATCACGAGGCCAGCGGTCACGCGCGCTCCTACTTCCGGAACATCTCGAGCATGCGACGCGTGACCGCGAAGCCGCCGGTGATGTTGATGCTGGTGATCAGGATCGACACGCCGGCGATCCAGATCACCGCCGGTTGACTGGCGCTGACCTGCAGCAGCGCGCCGATGATGATGATGCTGCTGATCGCGTTGGTGACGCTCATGAGCGGCGTGTGCAGCGCCGGCGTCACGTTCCACACGACCATGTAGCCGACGAAGCACGCGAGCACGAACACCGTGAAGTGCGCCATGAACGACGGCGGCGCCACCAGGCCGAGGCCCGCGAGCGCGGCCGCGCCCACGAGCAGTGCGACAACGGTGCCCGTCTGGCTCTCGGGCTGTTTGACCTCGACCTTCTTCGGTTCAGGCTTCTTCTGCGCAGGGCCGGGCGCCGCCGTGAGCTTCGGCGGAGGCGGCGGCCACGTGATGCTGCCCGCGTTCACGACCGTCGCACCGCGCACGACCTCGTCGTTCATGTCCACGACGAGCACGCCGTCCTTCTTCGGGCACATGTCGGTGATCAGGTGCCGCAGGTTCGTCGCGTACAGCTGGCTCGACTGCGTGGGCAGCCGGCTCGGCAGATCCGTGTAGCCGATGATCGTGACGCCGTGGACGTCGGCCACCACGCCCGGCTGCGTGAGCTCGCAGTTGCCGCCCTGCTCGGACGCCATGTCGACGATGACGCTGCCGGTCTTCATCGACTTGACCATGTCGGTCGTGATGAGCTTCGGCGCCGGCTTGCCGGGGATGAGCGCCGTCGTGATGATGATGTCGACGTCGGTCGCCTGTTTGGCGAACAGCGCCATCTCGGCCTTGATGAACTCCGGGCTCATGACCTTCGCGTAGCCGCCCTGGCCGGCGCCTTCTTCCTTGAAGTCGAGATCGAGGAACTCGCCGTCGAGGCTCTCGACTTGTTCTTTCACTTCCGGCCGCGTGTCGAACGCGCGCACGATCGCGCCGAGCGAGCGCGCCGTGCCGATCGCCGCGAGACCCGCGACGCCCGCGCCAATCACGAGCACTTTCGCGGGCGGAATGCGGCCCGCGGCCGTGATCTGTCCGGTGAAAAATCGTCCGAAGTGTTCGGCCGCCTCGATCACCGCGCGATAGCCGCCGATGTTGGCCATCGAGCTCAGCGCGTCGACTTTCTGCGCGCGCGAGATGCGCGGCACGCTGTCCATCGCGAGAGCGGTCACGCCCCTGGCCGCCAGTTGCTTGAGCAGCTCCGGGTTCTGCGCGGGCCACAGGAACGCGATGAGCGTCTGTCCCTGGTGGAGCAGATCGATTTCGTTCACGCCGAGCCCCGGATGGTGCTCCGGCGCACGAACTTTGAGGATGATGTCTGAGGACGACCAGAGCGCGCGCGTGTCGGTCTCGACCGTGACGCCGGCCGCGCGATACGCGTCGTCAGTGAACGCGGCACGTTCGCCCGCGCCCGCCTCGATCGCGACCGAAAAGCCGAGTTTCTGCAGCTGTCCGGCGACTTCGGGCGTCGTCGCGACGCGGCGGTCGCCTTCGTGGATTTCCTTGGGAACGCCGATGCGCATCCGACGGACGTAAGTATAGTCGGGGACGCCGCTGGCGTCCTACTTGACCACGCGCGGCCCCGGCGCCTTCGGCAGACTCAGCAGATTCGCCATCAGCTGATACGCGCCCACAGTACCGGCGGGCAGCTGACGCCAGAGCCCGAGGCCGAGATAGATCCAGCGGCCTTTTCCGTATTTCGCCTCCACGAGGCCGCCGAGCTGCTCGCCCGGATTGTCGGGGAACGAGTCGGTCATCGAGACGAGATCGACGTACTTCGGATCCTTGCGGCCGAGGAAGTACTGACCGCGCTCCTGCGTCCAGTTGTCCCACACCGACGGACCGATCTTGTTGGGGTAGTTGAAGACCGCGTCTTCGGCGTCGAGGATCTTCACCGGCACGGTCTCGTCGTTGACGCGGCCGCTGATGCCCTGCATGCCGCCGATCTGCGCCGGATACGGGCCGTACTGCGCCTGGTTGAACTCCTGCTTGTTGTAGTTGACGATGAGCGTCCCGCCGGCGTTCACGTAGTCGAGGAGGCGCCGGTTGTACGCCCGCAGGTCCTCGCGCCGCTCGTACGCGCGGACGCCCGTGAAGATCACGTCGTACTTCGAGAGGTCGCCCCACGCGAGCTCGTTGGTCTCGATCATCGTGACCTTCGCGCCGAGCTGCTCGATGGCCGGCGGCACGAGATCGCCGACGCCCATGACGTAGCCGACTTTGAGGTTGGGCGCGATCTTGACGTCGATCACTTTGACCGACGTCTCCGCGGGCTTGATCACCTGCCGCCGCTGGATGTGCGGGTACTCGATCTCCTGATAGCCGCTGCTGAATTGATCGGCGCCGGTGGCCGCGGACGTGACGACGGCCTTGAGCGCGTACTCGCCGATCTTGGCGGCGACCGGCGCGGTCACGACGAAGCGCGCGGAGATCGCTTCGTCTTCCTTCTCGAAGGTCACCGGCGCGCTTGCCGGCGTGACCTTCCAGCCGGCAGGCGCCGTGAGCGCGACCGTCGCCTGCGCGACGCCCTTCGTGCCGTTCGTGATCGCGACGAAGATCTCGCGCTCGACGGGCTTCGCGGTCGGCGCGCTGGCGAGCGGCACGATCGCGAGCGCGGGCGTCACGCGCACCGAGAACGCCGGCACGACGTTGAGCTCCATCCGCTTGTCGCCGAAGTAGATGTCCTTGACGTAGCGGTACTCGACCGGCTGGTCCTTCATCACCTCGACGCTGCCCGCCTTGATCTTGAAGACCGCGCGGAACGGCGTCGGCGCGAACGGCACGCCAAACGGCACGCTCGGATCGAACGAGTAGCGGGCCGGGCCTGACGGGTTCTTCCAGTAGGTGTCCGTGAAGTACGGGTCGGTGATTTTGGCGTTCTTCGGCACGGTCGCCGCGGAGGTGCATGAGAAGACGCCGTCCTTCTTGATCGTCGCCGGCGTGCACGCGGCCGCGCCGTCGAATCCGACGATCGACGCGTCAACCGTGATGTCCGTCGCGCCGCGATTGACGGCGCCGAGCGACACGCTGATCGGCTGTCCGCCGATCACGAGCCCGTCATTCGCGATCACGTTGAACGTGAGGCCGTGCGCGGCAATCACCGCGTTCTCGTAGTCCAGTTCCTTGTTCTTGAGCCGGAAGTCGATCTCGTAGCGCGCCGCGTCGCTGAGGCCCATCGACGCGAGGTTGGCGCGGAGCGCGCGCAGCGCCGTCAAGCCCGCCTCGATCGGCGCGGCCGTGCCCGCGTCGTTCCCCGCGTCGAACATCTGCTTCGCTTGCTGCGCGGCCGACGCGATCGCGGCAAGGCCGCTCGTGAGCGCCGCGGGCGGCGTCGCGCCCGCGTACTTCGCGAGCCCGGTGAGCGTGATGTCGATGCCGTCGAAGAGCGTGGATTCCGGTTTCTCCATCGCGCCGGCAATCG
>DATEGZ010000311.1:0-37061 GCA_035279905.1 Vicinamibacterales bacterium | reverse complement strand
ATCTGGCGTCGGTGTCCGACGCGACGATTTCCGGCCGCCCGTCGCCGTCCAGATCTAACGCGACGACGCGCAGCACCGGCCGGGACAGCCTCAGGTGACGCAGCGTCTGCGTCGCCGAGAGCCAGACCTGCAGCGTGGATTTCGAGCCGGGAACGATGCTGACGACGTCGCGCTTCCCGTCGCGGTCGAAGTCGGCGTAGACCGCGTCGGCGAGGGCCGTGGCCGGCTGGAAGAACAGGGCCGCCGAGACGGCGGCCCAACTCAGCAACTTCGCGAAAGCGGCACGGAGACGCATGTCTCGGGAGCAGTATACCTGTATCCGCTTGAAGACGGCGGAACCAGTCGGATAGGCTGCGACGTCCTTATGGCCCTATATCAGCTGTTTATCAACGGGCGGTTCGTCAGCGCACGAAGTACGGACACGATCGACGTGATTGACCCGGCGACGTGCAAAATTGTCGCGACCGCGCCCGACGCCAACGCCGACGATGTCGACGCGGCGGTCGACGCCGCGCGCCAGGCCTTCGAGGGCGCCTGGCGGCAGACGTCCACGCACGAGCGCGGCCGCATCCTGCTGCGCATCGCCAATGCGCTGCGCGAGCGCGCCGACGAGCTCGCCGCGCTCGAAACGCTCACGAGCGGCAAGCCGATTGTGGAAGCCGAGAGCGACGTCGCGGACGCCGCGACCTGCTTCGAGTACTACGCGGGCCTGGCGACGAAAATTCACGGCGACGTCGTGCCGGTGCCCGACGAGGCGATGGTGCTCGCGCTGCGCGAGCCGGTCGGCGTCGTCGCGCAGATCATTCCGTGGAACTATCCGCTGCTGATGGCGGCGTGGAAAATCGCGCCGGCACTGTGCGCGGGCTGCACCGTCGTTCTCAAGCCCGCCGAAGAGACGCCCGTCACGATTCTCGAGCTGGCGAAGAGCTTCGCGGACGCCGAGCTGCCGCCGGGCGTCGTGAACATCGTGACCGGCCGCGGCGAGCGCGCGGGCGCGGCGCTCGTCGCGCACCCCGACGTGGACAAGATCGCGTTCACGGGCAGCGGAGAAGTCGGCCGCCAGGTGATGGCCGCGGCTGCGGCGACGCTCAAGCGCGTCACGCTCGAGCTCGGCGGCAAGTCGCCGGCGATCATCTTCGCGGACGCCGATTTCGAAGCCTCGCTTCGCGGCGCGCTCTTCGGCATCTTCCTCAACCAGGGTGAGATGTGTTCGGCCGGCAGCCGGATCCTGGTCGAGCGGTCGGTCTATCCGAAGGTGCTCGAGGCGATGGTCGAACAGGCGAAGACGATTGTCCTCGGGCCCGGGTCGGACCGCGACACGCGGATGGGCCCGCTCGTCAGCCGCCAGCAGTTCGATCGCGTGCGCGCGTATCAGGATCTCGGCAAGCGCGAAGCGCGTCTCGCGCTCGGCGGCGGCCGCGCCACCGGCGCGCGTCTGGACGCCGGCCTCTTCGTCGAGCCGACGATTTTCGCCGACGTCGACAATCACGCGCGCATCGCGCGCGAGGAGATCTTCGGCCCGGTCGCGTGCCTCATGCCGTTCGACGACGAAGCGGAGGCGGTGAAGATCGCGAACGACTCGCCGTTCGGCCTGGCGGCGGCTGTGTGGACGCGCGACATCTTCCGCGCCTTCCGTCTCGTCAAGCGCCTGCGCTGCGGCGTCGTCTGGGTCAACCACTCGCAGCCGGCGCCCGTCGAAGGGCCGTGGGGCGGTTTCAAGCAGAGCGGAATCGGCCGCGAGCTCGGCCGGTGGGGCGTCGAGGCGTATCTCGAGACGAAGCAGGTCTACGTCAATCTCGATGAAAACCCAATCGACTGGCCTTAACGCAAACTTAGAACTTAAAACTTAGAACTCAAAACTTCAGATAGCCCGGGTGACGGCGGATCCTCCGAAGTTCTAAGTTCTAAGTCCTAAGTTCTAAGTCTTGCGATCTCCACAGCCGCTTGCTTTCCCAGGCGAAACGCTTGCGCGAGCCCGTGACCGCCGAAGCCGCCCGCCCACCACACCCCGGCGAGATCCGGATCGGGCACGACTGACGGCACGCCGCGCTCGTCACGCGCGATCGGTCCGGCCCAGATGTGGCGCGCCTCGATTGCGGCGAGCGCGGGATGCAGGCCGCGGATTCGCGCGACCAGTCTGGCTGAGGCCTGCTGGAACGCCGGCGCGAAGGATGTCGAATCGTCGAGCGGCACCAACTCGCGTCCCGCAAGCAGCGCGCCGTCGTCGAGCGTCCGCCCCCAGAGCAGCGGCAGCTCGTTCGTGTAGAAGGGGAGCCGATCGCGCCAGCCGATCTCGTCAGCGAGGGCCTCCGGAATTGGCGTGGTTTCCAGCGCCACGGTCAGTTGCCGGTGGGGCCACAGACGGCGGGTGGCGGCGTCCGTCGCGTCGGTGGCGTAAAGCACGGCGTCGGCGCGGATCGCTTGGCCGTGGCCAGTCGCCGTCAGGCGCGATCCGGATCGCTCGCAACGATCGACGGCGAACGCGTCGACGAACCGCGCGCCGCCAGCCACTACTGCTGACGCCAGCGCCGACAAGAGCGCGGACGGGTCGAGCGTGCCGCCCTCGATCCGTCCGCTTAACCGGACCGGGCCTGCGTCCTGCCAGTCGATCGGCCTCGAGGAGAGCCTGGCGTCGCGATCCAGCTCCAGGCACCCGGTCCAACGCAGCCGGCAATCCGGCGCATGCGCGGTGACCCATTCCCGCAGATCGAGATCGCATCGCTCAAACCCCGGAGCCGGCCCCACGAGCGTGTCGCCGACGATGATTCCACCCGAGCGGCAGGCGGCGCCGGATCCAAATCGGCGATCGACGACGACGACATGTCGGCCGGTGGATGTGAGTGCGAGGGCCGCAGCAAGTCCGGTGACGCCGGCGCCTACGATCAGAACGTCGCAGGTTGAGGGAAGCGGCGAGGAAGGCGGCGCCTGGGGCGGGTGCCACGGAGGCTCGCCCAACGCCTCCCACGGATTACGAGTAAGCGACATACTCGGAACCCCGCCCCTCGACTTCGCTCGGGGCGCCCTGAGCTTCGCCGAAGGGCGGAACCAACTCGGTCCCGATTATACTGATGCGATGCTCACCGCCCGACGGTACCTGGTGAGCGGCCGTGTGCAGGGCGTGGGGTTTCGCTTCTACGTCCTCGAGGCGGCTGACAGCGAGGGTATCTCCGGCTCGGTCAAGAACTTGCCGGACGGACGAGTCGAAGTCATTGCCGAAGGTGAGCGCGAGGCAGTCGACCGATTCGAAGGGCGCATCCGGCGGGGGCCGCCCGCCGCGCGCGTTGAAGACGTCGAGAGAACCGACGAAGTCCCGTCGGGGCGAGTCACGGGATTTCGCATCGCCTGACGCGCGGCTGGGCCATGACCGAGGACGAGATGGACGCATTGAAGAAGCAGATCCGGCACGTGCCGGATTTTCCGAAGCCGGGGATTCTGTTCTACGACGTCACGACGCTGATGAAGGACCCGAAGGGCTTCCGTCTCGCCGTGGACGCGATGGCCGAGCCGCACCACGCGTCGAAAATCGACGTCGTCGTCGGCATCGAGAGCCGCGGGTTCATCTTCGGATCGGCGGTCGCGGATCGGCTGAAGGCCGGGTTTGCGCCGGTGCGGAAGCTCGGGAAGCTGCCGTCGAAGACGCGGCGGGCGTCCTACGCGCTCGAGTACGGCACCGACTCGCTCGAGATCCACGAGGACGCGGTCGGCCGTGGCCAACGCGTGTTGATCGTCGACGACCTGCTGGCGACCGGTGGAACGGCGTCGGCGACGGTCGGCCTGGTCCGCGGGCTGGGCGGCGAGGTGACGGCCGTGCAGTTTCTGATCGAGCTCGTGGCGCTCGGCGGCCGCGAGAAGCTGAAGGGCGAGCACGTCGGATCGGTGCTCGCGTACTAGTTGGAACGGCACCAGGATTCGCGCCCGTAGCTCAGTTGGATAGAGCAACGGTTTCCTAAACCGTAGGCCGCCCGTTCGAATCGGGCCGGGCGCACCAGGATCGTCGCGGCCCCATCGGGCGCGACAAGGAACGAGGCATGAAAGCACAGGAACGTCGGCACTTGAAAGAGAACGAGTTCGCGGCGACGACGATTCAAGTCGTCGAGACGCTGCGCGAGAACCGCGACCGCGTCGTGATGTGGTCGGTCGCCATCATCGCGATCGTCGCCATCGGCGGCGGCTACTGGTACTGGCACAAGCACACGAACGACGAGGCCAGCTCGATGCTCGGCATCGGCATGTCGATCGCCCAGGCGCCGGTCGTGCCGCCGCCCACGCTTCCGGGCGCGACGCAGACCGCCGGCACCTATCCCACCGATCAGGCCCGGCAGGAAGCCGCGTTGCAGGCGTTTCAG
Source organism: Vicinamibacterales bacterium (assembly GCA_035279905.1). Classification (GTDB taxonomy): domain Bacteria; phylum Acidobacteriota; class Vicinamibacteria; order Vicinamibacterales; family SCN-69-37; genus DATEGZ01. The sequence continues at coordinate 32,715 of DATEGZ010000311.1, read as the reverse complement.
CAGGTCGCGACGCAGTATCCGTCGTCGCCGTCGGGCCTGGCCGCGCGCTACCAGATGGGCGTGGCGCTGCTGGCGCTCGGCCGGCTGCCCGAAGCGGAGCAGGCGTTCAGCGCCGTCGCGGACAAGGGCGGCACGTCCCTCTACGGCTCGATGGCGAAACTTGGCCGCGCCGAGACCCTTCGCTATCAGGGCAAGTTCGACGACGCGATCAAGGCGCTGACGGATCTCGCCGCCGACCGCGACGGCATGCTGCCGGTGGACGGCGTGCTCATGCAGCTGGCCGAGACGTGCCTCAAGGCGGGGAAGACGCAGGAAGCGCGCGCAGCCTTCAAGCGCGTCGTCGACGAGTTTCCGGACTCGGGCTACGTAGCGGAAGCGCGTCAGCAGCTGACAAACATCGGGTAGGCCACGAGGCTTGGGGCTTGGGGCTTGGGCCCCGGGGGCCTTGGGCCTGAGGCCTAGGGCCTGAGCTTGTACGTAAGCAGCTTGTAAACCAGCCTGGCCGCCAGGAAATTCGGCGCGGCCATTCCGGGAATCGGACAGAGCTCGACGACATCGCACGCGACGACGTTGCGCCGCTCGAACGTGCGGCGGAGCAGCGTGGTCAGCTCCCGCCATGACAAACCGCCCGGCTCGGGCGTGCCGACGGCCGGCATCGTCGCCGGATCGAGCCCGTCGAGATCGATCGTGATGTACACCGTGTCCGACAGCGCGTCGACCGCGCGCGCGATCCAGTCCGGGTCGTCTCGCATGTTCCAGTCGTAGAAGATCTTCGTTTTGAGCGTCGGCAGCGCGGCGACCTCTTCCTCCGAGATGTTGCGGATGCCGACCTGCACGACGGGCGCGAACTCGAGCGTGCGCCGCATCGCGGCCGCGTGGCTGTGGCGTTGCGACTGGTAGCCGTCGCGAAGATCCGCGTGCGCGTCGATCTGGAGCACGCTCACCCCGCGGTGCCGCCGCGCCGTCTCGGCCACGAGCGGAGACGTGATCGAGTGCTCGCCGCCGAGCGTGAGCAGAAACTTGCCGTCGTCGAGGATGCGGCCGGCGACGCGGCCGAGCTCGGCGAGCACGGCTTCCATCGTCCCGGACGTCATGTCGAGCTCCGGGAGCGTCGTGATGCCGCGGCCGTGCACGTCGGCGCCGATTTCCTCGTCCCACAGCTCGACCTGCGCGGAGGCGATGAGGATCTCCCGCGGACCGTTGCGCGTGCCGGGCACGTACGACGTCGTCCGATCGAGCGGCGCCGGCAGGATGACGGCGGCCGCCGAGTCGTACGACGGAACGTCCGGGAGCGCCCCTCCGAATTGATACGGCTGGAGGCGTTCGTAGTCCGGCGGCTGCATCAGGGCTCCTGGTATTTGTTGTCGGCGAGCGGATGGCCGTTGACGACGAGGATCCGCTTCGAGGGATCGAACTCCGGCCGTTTGCGCCTGGCGAGCGCGTCCTTCGCGGTGGTCTCGAGCGCGCTGATGAGCATCGGCAGCGCGAGCGTGACGTCGCCGTGCACGGTCACCTTCTCGGATTCGATCGACAGCTTGCCCCAGCTCTGCGCCTCTTCGAGGCTCGACCCGCTGGCGCCGCCGAAGTGCGGCACGTCGGTGACGATCTGAATCGCGTATTTGTGGCCGGTCACGCGGTCGTCGTAGAACTCGGCCTGCACGCTGGCCTGGTTGATGAAGTTCTTGGGCGTGCCGCCGCCCAGGACAATCGTCGCGGTGCTCGGCCGGCGGATGACGATGTTCGCGGACTCGATGATGTCGCCGACGACGTCGATCATCCCCGCGGTCTGGTCGCGATGCCGCGCCTGGGAGACGCCCATCCCGATCGACGAGTCGGCGATCGCCGGGCAGAAGATCGGCACGTTCGCGCGATACGCGGCCGTCAGGATTCCGTTGTGCTCGGTTTCGTTCCAGAGGTGCTCGCCGAGCTTGTAGAGGAACTCGCGCGTGGTGTACGGCCGCCGCTCGAGCTTCAGCACGAACGCGGCAATCCACTCGTCGTTCTTGCAGAACTCGTCCTCGCTCGCCAGCGTGTCGTAGACGCGATCGATGCGCTCGGCGGCCAGCGCCGCGTCGTCGAGCGTCGGCGATCCGATGAAGTGGCGGCGGCCGCGCGTCTCGTGGAGATCGTGATACAGATTCGCGCCGGTCGACACGAGGCAGTCGATGTAGCGGTGCTCGATCAGATGCGCGAGGATCAGCCGCATGCCGCCGGCTGACAACGCGCCGGCCGTGCCGAGGAAGATCGTCGCGTCGCTCGACACCATCTTTTCCCAGATGCGTCGCGCCGTCGCCAGGTTGCGTCCCTGAAACGACACCCGCTCCATCTTCGCGAGCACTTCATCGGCCGTGAGTCCGGCCGTGACGGCGAACGGCTCGACCGGCTTGCGCAGGAAACGCGATTTGCGACGGCTCATGCGAGCGTCATTCTATCGCGTGTCGCGGCGTGACACATTTTTCAGGAACGTAAAGTCGGCCGTCGGCGTGACGTCGATGTTCTGCAGCGCGGCCTGCGCGACGACGACGTTCGTCTTGTACCAGAGGCTGATGACGGGCGCGTCGGCGGCGATGAGGCGCTGCGCCTGTTGATATTCCGCCCGCCGCGTGTCGTCGTCGAGCGCGGCGGAGGCCGCGTCGATCGCCCGGTCGACCTCGGGATTGGCGTAGCGGCCGCGGTTGAAGCCGTCGGGCGGCGTCTGCGTCGAGTAGAAGGCGCGCCGCAGCATGTCCGGATCGGTGATGCCGACGAACTGCAGCGTGTAGAGCTGCATGTTGCCCTTGATGACGTCGGCCATGAGCGTCGCGAACTCGGAGGACCGCACGTCGACGGCAATCCCGACCAGACGCAAGTTTTCCTGAATGACCGCGGCCTGCAGGCGATACCGCTCGTCGGTCGAGGTCTTGAGCGTCACGTGCAACCGCATCGCCGGCCCCGGCCCGTCCGGATCCCGGTAGCCGGCCTCGTCGAGCAATTGCCGCGCCTTTTCGGGGTCGTAAGTGAAGCGAAACACATCCGGCGCGTACGCCCAGGACATCGGCGGCACGATGCCGGTGGCAGGCTGCGCGAGGCCGCGGCGCAGGTAGGTGACGATCGCGTTGAGGTCGATTGCGTAGCCGATGGCTCGACGCACACGCTCGTCGGCGAGCGGCGGATCGCGCAGGTTGAACCCGAGGTAGGCGTAGTCCGTGCCCGGCGACCGCACGATGTTCAAGCCCGGCACCTTCTCGAGGCCGGAGACCAGGTCCGGGGACAGGTCGTTGATCACCAGATCGGCGCTGCCCTTGCGCAGCTCCAACCCGCGCATCGTCTCGTCGGGCACGACGCGAAAGACGAGCCCGGCGTTGCGCGGGGCTCCGCCGTAAGCCTGGGCGAACGGCGTGAGCGTCACGTGATCGTCGGGCACGAACTCCGCCAGCCGGTATGGGCCGCTGCCGACCGGTTGACGCGCGGCCGAGGCCCCGGTGCCTTCCGGCACGATCCCCATCACGAGGTTGATGGGGAAGGACGCCGACGGCGTCCTCAAGTGAAAAGAAATCGTGTACCGGTCCTCCGCGTAGACCGCTGCGAGATTGCGATACGCGCCCTTGCGGCCCGAGCTGAACGCCGGATCGAGAAACCGCCGGAACGTGTAGACGACGTCGAGCGACGTCATCTCGCGCCCGTCATGGAACAGCACGCCATGCGGAATCTCGGCGACGTAGGTTTGCGGGTCGCGGGCCTCGAACCGGACCGCCAGATCGGGCACGACGCGCAGCGAGTCGTCGATTTTGAGGAGCGATCGATAGAGCAGCTGATGGATCTTCTGCGACGCTTCGTCCAACCCGACGCCGGGATCGAGGTTCGCCGGCCCGTTGGTCGTGGCGACGACGATCGGGCCGTTCGGATTGACCGGGGAATGTCCGCACCCGGCCGTCGCGCACACCAGGGCGGCGGCGACGAGGCGTCTCACCGGTCGGCCTCGCGTTTGAGCTCGTCGAGCAGCGCGAGCGCCTCCAGGGGCGTCAGACGGTTGATGTCGAGCGCGCGGAGGCGCAGCACGATCGGATCGGGCTCGGTCGCGGCCTGAAAGAGGCCGAGCTGCTGTTGTGCCGGCGCCGGCGCCCCGGTCAGGCTCGGCCGGCCGCCGCGGGCGAGCTCGTCCCGCTCGAGCGACGCCAGAATTTCCGCGGCACGTCGAACGATCGCGGGCGGCAACCCGGCGAGCTGGGCAACGTGAATGCCGTAGCTGCGGTCCGATCGGCCCGACACGATCTTGTGCAGAAAGATGATGTCGTCCTTGAACTCGCGCGCCGCGACGTGCGAGTTGACGACGCCCGGCAGCGCGTCCGCGAGGTCGGTGAGCTCGTGGTAGTGCGTGGCGAAGATCGTCTTCGGCCGCGCGCGGTCGTTCGACGCCAGATGCTCGGCCACGGCCCACGCGAGGCTCAGCCCGTCGAACGTCGCCGTGCCCCGCCCGATTTCGTCGAGGATGACGAGGCTCCGGTTCGTCGCGGCGTGCAGGATCGACGCGGTCTCCTGCATCTCGACCATGAACGTCGACTGGCCGCGCGTGATGTTGTCCGACGCGCCCACGCGCGCGAAGATGCGATCGACGACCGCGAGCTTGGCGCTGCGGGCCGGCACGAACGATCCGGCCTGCGCGATGAGCGAGAGCAGCGCGACCTGACGCAAGTAGGTGCTCTTACCGCCCATGTTGGGCCCCGTCAGGATCACGAGTTGCCGGTCGGTGGCGTTGAGCAGCACGTCGTTGGGCACGAACGCCTCGGTGACGTGCCGCTCGACAATCGGATGCCGCGCGTCGGCGGCCTGCATCTCGTCGCCCTCGTGCATGTGGGGCTTGATGTAGTTGTGGATCGCCGCGGTTTCGGCCAGGCCGGCGAGCACGTCGAGCGTCGCGACGGCGCGGGCGGTGTCCAGGATGCGCGGCGCTTCGGCCGCCACCAGCGCGCGGAGCGCCTCGAACAGCTCCAGCTCGCGTGTGAGGATCCGCTCGTCGGCGCCGAGCACCTGATCCTCGAACTCCTTGAGCGCCGGCGTGATGAACCGCTCGCCGCCGGCGATCGTCTGCTTGCGCGTGTAGTCTGCGGGCACCGCGCCGAGGTTCGACTTCGACACCTCGATGTAGTACCCGAACACGCGGTTGTAGCGGATCTTGAGCGAGGTGATGCCGGTCCGCGCGCGCTCCGCTTCTTCCATCGCGGCGATCGCGGTGCGGCCGCCTCGGCTGATGTCGCGCAGCCGGTCGAGCTCGGGGTCCACGCCGTCGCGAATGACGCCGCCATCGCGCACCAGCGCCGGCGGCTCGTTGAGGACCGTGCTTTCGATCGCGTCGCGAACGTCGATGAGCTCGTCGATCTCGGCCGTCAGGCTCGTGAGCAGCGGCGCCTGAAATTCGGATGTGCCCGCGCGCAGACGGGGCAGGAGCGCCAGCGACTGCCCGAGCGCGACCAGGTCCCGCGGACCGGCGGTCCCGAGCGAGATCCGTGCGATCAGCCGCTCGATGTCGTGCATGCCCTTGAGCAGCTCGCGCAGCCGGCCGCGATCGCTCGATCGAAACGCGAAGTCTTCGACCGCGTCGAGCCGATCCTGAATGCGCGCCAGCGCAATGAGCGGGCGGAGCAGCCACTGGCGGAGCAGCCTGCCGCCCATTGCGGTGACCGTCCGGTCGATCGTGTCGATGAGCGATCCCGCGCGCCCGCCGTCGGCGCCCTCCACGACGTTGAGGTGGCGAAGCGTAACGGGATCGATGAGGAGCGCGTCGGCCGGCACGCGGAAGCTGATGTCGCGGACGTGTGTGAGGTCGCGGCGCTGCGAGTCCTTGAGGTACGTGACGATCGCGCCCGCGGCCGCCACCGCTGCCGGCGCGTCGTCCAAACCGTAGCCAGTGAGCGACGTCGTGTGCAGCTGATCGCAGAGGCTGGCGCGGGCCCGCGCCGGCTCGAACGTCCAGTCCTCCACACGTGTGACACGCGGCGAGGCCAGCGGGCTGAGCGCAGCGTCGATCTGACCGGTGTCGCCGGCCAGCAGCTCGCGCGGACGCAGCACGGCCAGCTCGGCCGAGAGCGCCGCCTCCGCGCCCGGCCCGTCGAATTGCGCGGCGGCGAACTCGCCGGTCGACACGTCGAGAAACGCCAGGCCCCACGCCGCGGACGCGACGCCGGCCGGCGCGATCGCGGCGAGAAACGCCGGCTCGCGGGCCTCGAGGTACCCCGCCTCGGTGAAGGTCCCCGGTGAGACGACGCGCGTCACCTCGCGGCGAACGATGCCCTTGGCCTTGCGCGGGTCTTCGACTTGATCGCAAATCGCGACGCGATAGCCCTTGCGCACGAGCCGCGCCAGGTACGTCTCGAGCGCGTGATGGGGCACGCCGCACATAGGAATCGCGACGCCGCCCGCGTCCTTGGCGCGCGACGTCAGCGCCAGCTCGAGGACGCGCGCGGCCGTGATCGCGTCCTCGTAGAACATCTCGTAGAAGTCGCCCATGCGGAACAGCACGATCGCGTCGCGGTGCTGCCGCTTGGCGTCGAGATACTGCCGCATCGCCGGCGTGGCCGAGGCCGGAGACTGCGCGTGCGTCGAAGAAGAAGATGAAGAGCTCGTCACGGGCGGGACAATCGCGTCAACGCGCACGGAGCGGGTCGAACCCGTCGGAGTATAACATTGCGCCATGCTCGTGCTGGCGCTCGAGACGGTCACGCGCGCGGGCAGCGTCGCCCTGATGGACGGCGACGTGTGCGAGGCGACGACCGGCGATGCCACGCGCACGCACGGCGAGCGGCTGCCGCACGACGTCACCGACTGGCTGGCGCGGCACGGAAGGTCGATCGCCGACGTCGATCTGTTCGCCGTCATCGCCGGCCCCGGATCGTTCACCGGACTCCGCGTCGGCATCGCGGCCATTCAAGGCTTCGCGCTGTCGCGCAGCCGCGCCGTGGTGCCCGTGCCGACGCTCGACGCGCTCGCGCACGGGTGGCTCGGCCACGCGCCGCTCGCCGGGCCCGGCCTGCTCGTCGCGTGCCTGGACGGACAACGGGGCGAAGTGTTTTCAGCGGCCTGGGAGGTGGCGCCCGGCCAATCGCTCGAGGACGCCCGCGTCGTCTTCGATCCCCGCGTGACGCCGCCCGAACCGCTGGTCGCCGATCTGCGGCAGCGTTCGGACAAGGGGATCACAATCGTCGGCGACGGCGCGCGCCGGTACGCCTCGATCTTCAACGCCGCCAATCTGCCGCTCGAGATCGCCGACGCGCCCGTACCGCTTGCCGGTGTGGCGGCTCGACTCGCGATGGCACATCCCGATCGAGCCGTTGCGCCGCACGCCCTGCGGCCGATCTACATCCGGCGTCCCGACGCCGTGCTTGCGCGCGATCGCGCGCAGGCCCGCGCCCGGGCGGGAGAAGATCCGATCGCGGGATTCACGATCGACCGCGCCGTGACCCGTGAGGAGCTGGCCGCCGTTGAATCGCTCCAACGCCAGACGTTCACGAATCCCTGGGCCGCCGAATCGATCAAGTGGGAGCTCGAGAACACCGACGTCGCGCGCCTCTACGTCATGCGCGCGACCGACCAGCGCGTTGTCGCCTACTGCGCGTGCTGGATTGTGTTCGACGAGCTGCACATCAACAGCCTGGCGGTCGATCCCGCGTGGCGCCGGCGCGGACTCGCGCGGCGGCTGCTCGTGAGCGTCTTCGGCGACGCCGTCGCGTCCGGCGCGCAGTCGGCGACGCTCGAGGTCCGCCGATCGAACGAGGCGGCGCGCGCGCTCTATGAGGGTCTCGGCTTCAAGGTGGACGGCGTGCGCCGCGACTACTACCAGCACCCGCGCGAAGACGCGCTCATCCTCTGGAACCGCCAGTTGCCGGCGGAAGCGACCGTGTAACGCGAAAGTGTCGACTGGGCGGGCCGATTGTGGTAGGGTGCGCCTACATAAGGAGGCGGAGCATGGCTGACGCTCAGCTCCCGGTAAAAGACGACGTGAAATCCGCGCTGCTTCGGACCGACGAAGCCTTCCGGCAGTTGGTCACGGAGCACCAAGCGCTCGACGAAAAGATTCGCCACCTCTCCAGTCTTTCTCATCTCTCCGACCAACAGCAGTACGAAGAAACAGCCCTGAAAAAACAAAAGCTGGCGCTCAAGGATCGCATCGAGGCGATCGTGCGCCGGCAGCCGCCGGTGTCGCCACCGCTCGCGCATCACTAGAGCGGAGCGCTGGCCGGCCAGCCGCCCGTTCGCGGCCGGACCGGCCGACCTCGTACAATCAGGAGCGTGCGCATCGACCGGGCCGCCGTGCCCTTCGTCGCCGTGGCGGCCGTGCCCGCCGTCGTGTTGGCGTTGGCGGGGGCCATGACGCTCGCCGTGGTGTCGCTCGTGCTGCCGCTGGCGATCGCGCTGTTCTTCCGTGATCCGGATCGCGCGCCGACGACGGATCGCCGCGCGGTGCTCGCGCCCGCGGACGGCAAGGTGATGTTCGCCGGTGAGGCGCCGGCCGGCGCCGGCCCCAGCGGCGCGTGGCGGCAGGTGACGATTTTTCTCTCGCTGCTCGACGTGCATATCAACCGCACGCCCGTGGCGGGACGCGTGACGCGCGTCGACTACGTGCCGGGCACGTTCGTCCCCGCGTATCGCGATGACGCGAAGCAGAACGAGCACTCGGAGATCTGGATCGATCACGACGGCGAGACGATCGTCGCGCGGCAAGTCGTTGGTGTCCTGGCGCGGCGCGTCGTGTGCCGCGTCAAGACGGGCGACGCGCTGGCAGCAGGCGAGCGGATCGGGCTGATGAAATTCGGATCGCGAATGGACGTCTTCGTGCCAGCCTCGGCGACCTTGACCGTGGCGGCCGGCGAGACGGTTCGCGGCGGTGAAACCATCATCGCCAGGCTCACGTCTGGAGAGTAGCGAATGATCGAGTCCTTCGACGTCCGGCGGATCCCGCACGAGCCGCGCAAACGCCGCGGCGTCGTGCTGCTGCCGAGCCTCTGCACGATGGGCAACATGTTCTGCGGCTACGCGTGCGTGGTCTACGCCATGCGCGGCGATCTCGTCACGGCCGCGCCGTTCGTCGGCTTCGCGATCGTGCTCGACATGCTCGACGGGCGCCTCGCCCGGCTGACCAACTCGACGAGCGCGTTCGGCGTCGAGTTCGATTCGCTCGCCGACGTGATTTCCTTCGGCGTCGCACCCGCGGTGCTCGCTTACGCCTGGGGCCTCTCCGAGCTCGGCCGCGTCGGCTGGGCCGCGGGATTCATGTACGTCGCGGCCGCCGCGATGCGGCTGGCGCGATTCAATTCACAAGCCGCGCACCAGCTCGACAAGCGCTACTTCATCGGCATGCCGACGCCGGCGGCCGCGGGCGTCGTGGCCGCGACGATTTACGCGTGGCCGTATCAGGTCACGGGCTATCCGGGCTGGGCGACCGTCATGGCCGTGCTCGTGCCCGCGGCACTGATGGTGAGCGGCATTCGATTCCGCAGCTTCAAGACGATCAATTTCGGCTGGGGCCCGTCGTACCTGCCGCTGCTGGGCTTTGCGCTGTTCATCGCGTTCATCACGACAGAGCCACGCTTCACGCTGCCCGTCCTCGCCTACGGCTACCTGCTCTCAGCCTTCGTCGAGCTCGTTGTCACGCGGGTGAGGGCCCGGCGTGAGGAGCTGCCACCGGCAGCGTCAGGGTAACCGTCGTCCCCCGGCCGAACTCGCTCGACAGAGTCATCGTCCCGCCGCACAGCTCGACGTTGCGCTTCGCGTTCGCCAGGCCGAGGCCGGAGCCTGCCGTCTTCGTGGAGAAGTAGGGCTCGAACGCGCGCCGCACCGCCTCGGCGTCCATGCCGACGCCGGTGTCACGCACCGCAATCTCGGCCATCGTGCCGTCGAGCGACGCGCTGACGCGCAGCGTGCCGCCGTCCGGCATCGCCTGCAGCGCGTTCTCGACGACGTTCGTCAGCGCTCGCAGGATGAGCGTCCGGTCGATCCACACCGGCGGCAGCGTCGCGGACACGTCCACGTCGATCACGTGCTTGCGGCCGAGGCCCGGGCGATACGGCCCGACCACGTCCTCGACGAGATCCGCGACGGCCACCGATCCGGGACGCGCCGTCGGCTCGGCGGCGAATGTCGAAAACTCGCCGGCGATCTGGCGCAGCAGGCGGACCTGCCGCAGGATCGTGGTCACGCACTGATCGAACACGGGGCCGAGCGGCCGGTGCAGGTCCTCGTGCACGCGCTGCAGATGCTCGGCGGACAGTTGAATCGGCGTCAGCGGGTTCTTGATCTCGTGCGCGACCTGGCGCGCCATCTGCGCCCACGCTTTGAGCTGCTGCGTTCGCGCCAGCTCGGCGCGCTGAGCGGCGAGCGTGGACGTCATCGTGTTGAAGTCGTCCACCAGACGTCGCAGCTCGTCCGCGGTCTCCGCGACAACGCGCACGTCCAGCCGCCCGGCCGCGATCTGCCGCGCGGCGCGGGTCAACCGCGCGACCGGATCGGAAATGCGTCCGGCCACCGACGCGCCGAGCCCCGCCGCGAAGAGCACGACGATGACGGCGCCGACGAGGACGCCACGGTAGAGCTGATCGATCTCGCGCTCGATCTCGCGCTGGCGCAGCGCGAGCGGCACGCTGAGAACAGCGTCCCGTCCGCGCGCGGGAACGGGCGCCGCAGCCACGAGGTACTGAAACGATCCGAGCCGATCCGGCACGACGTAGGTCGGCGCGCGGTTCAACGCGATCATCCGATGGGCTTCGGCCGGCGTGCGGACGGGCAGCAGACCCGAATCGAACAGATCGCGCTGGCTGGTCGCGACCAGGCGCGGCCCGTCGAACAGGTTCACGTCCTGGCCGATCACCTGGCCAATCCACACCATCGCGTCGTCGGTCGGAGCCGTCAGGGCCTGACTCGGACGCTGCTCGGCGACGGCGAGCTCCTCGAAGACGCGCCGGGCCACCGTGACGACGCTCGCCGCCTCGGATTCGACGTCGGCGCGGAACTTCGCCGTCATGTACGCGCCGAACGCGAGCGCCAGCAGCAGCACCGGGCCGACGGCGGCGAGGACGAAGAACAGGAAGAGCTTGCGGTAGAAGCTCGTGCGGATCTCGTGCAGGAGCACGCGCAGGGGCACGTCGTGCCGCTGGCGAAACGGCGCGTAGACGGTCGAGCCAATCAGAAAGATGACGAAGATGCCCGCAACGAGCGCCGCCGCTTCGGCCAGCCGCGTGGCGTGCTCGAACACCGTCGACTGGGGATAGCCAAGCGCGTAGACGTGGCCTCGGTCGCTGGCGAAGTGCACCTGATACGAGCGATCGTTGGCCGGCAGCGTCTGCCAGAACGACTCGCGCGATCTCGTGAGCCGATCGGACAGCTCCTTGCTGATCGGCCACGCGACGCGCCCGGACGCAAACACCGGATGCAGGCTCCAGCCGTAGACGACGACCTGCAGATCGGCGATGCGCGATCCGGCCGCGCCGGCGTCCGGCAGGCCGATCACGTCGGAGTACGGATTGGCCGATGAGACGAACGGAAGCGCGCGGTAGTCCGGGGCGACGTGCACCACGACCGCGCCCAGCATCTTGCCGCCGTCGCACAGCGCGCGCTCGGCGTGGAGCAGGTTGCGGTCCTCGGCGCCGAAGCGCTTGACCTCGCCGAAGAGATCCCAGCCGCAATCGGCAGTGCCGGTCCACGTCTGCGTCGCGGCGCTGTAGATGTACTCGGGTAGATTCAGCCCGAAGCGGCTCCGAAGCGCGCGGTCGGGCCCGTAGAGCTCGACATCCGACGTCACGCGGAGGCGCGACAGACTGGTCTGACTCCACACGCGAAACGCCTGGTGCGAGGACACCAGGCCTTGCGCGGGCGCCGTCGAGACGAGCGCCGGCAGCTCGGCAAGCGCGTCGATCTCATTCTGCACATCGCGCAGCTGCCGTCGCAGTTCCTGCGGGTACTCCGCTGTCTGCGGCGCGTACTCCTGCTCGACGAGCTTCCGCGTCGTCAGGTCCGCGTAGAACGTCGCCATCGGATAGAGCGCGACCGTCGGCAGGAACAACGCGCCGAACACCAGCACGAGGCGCATCGCCTGCGTCGTATGCCGGTAGTAGCCGCGCAGGGACGATGACGTGAGGGCGAAGATCGCGGCCGTGGCGCCGACGCACAACATCGGCGCCCACGGGAACTCGATGGACACAGCGCGCACGAACGGACCAGCGAGCATCGGCAACAGCCAGAGCATCGCTGCCAACAGCGCGATCGCGGGCCGTCGCCACGTCAGCCGCCACCGTCCCGCGGCGAGCGCCAGCACCGTCGCCGCCGTCCAGTAGAGCGCGAGCTGCACGAGGATCAGGCTCGCCAGACCAATCAAGCTGATCGGCTCGACAGGAAAGAGTGGGAACTGCCAGCTGTCGAGCGACGGCGCGATGATGCGCTGGCGAAACACGCTCGTCAGCAGATACAGGACGGCCGCGGCGACGGCGCCGGCCAGCAACTGCTCGATGACGAACGGCACCGGAGACGCGGCGGGATCCTGCCGCGGATGACGGCGCCACCACCACGATCCCGGGAAGAGCGCCATCAGCGCCAGCGCCGCGAGCGCCGTGACGAGGCTGCCGATCGCGGGAGGCGCCGCGACGAGTGACGCAAGTCGCTGGAGCACCAGCGCGGCCAGCACGATCACCGCGCCGGTCGCCGCCGACCAGCCGACGAACGGCGCGAGCCGCGGCGATCGCGATCGGCGCTCGAGCAGCCATCCCGTCGAGAGCAGCCCGGCACAGACGAGGGGCAGCACCGCGATGGCGATCGCTCGCCGGCGGAAGGTCTGCCGCCCGCCCTGTAGCTCCTCGGCTGAGAAGTGGATCTCGAGCAGCGGCGTGCCGTCAGCGCCGGTGACCTTCAGCGACTGCGGCCGCCGCGGATCTTCCTCGGCGCCGACGAGCCTGGACGGCGTCGCCGCGACCGGACCGTAAGACGTCATCAGCTGCCAGACGGGCGCGGCCGAGGCGGCGCGCACGGCAGGCGCGAGGAGCGTCTCGGCAGCTGCGACGCCGATGCGTTTGCCGTCGAACTCGATCGGCTCGATCGCCACGAGGCGGAGACCGCCGAATCCCTGCGCCGCGAACACCGCGCGCGGGCCGGACAGCCGGTCACCGGGCAGGTCTTCCGCCGATCCGCCGCTCCACGCGAGCACGCGATACGTGCCGGGCGGGCCCGCCGTGACGTACGCGGTGGCGGAGATGCGCTCGACACCGTTGTCTTCAACCAGACCCATCAAGCGGGTGAAGAGCGGCGCGAGCTGATCGCGCTCGGTGCTGGCGCTCTGGATGAGGGCGCCCTCGCGCGCGACGCGTGTGGCGAGGGACTCGATCTCGCGCGACCGCAACGAAACGATGCGGCGCACGTCCGCCTCGAGATGCCGGCTGGCGGATTCGTCGCTCGTGCCGAAACGCACGAGCTCCCAGATGAAGCCAATCGCGCCCAGCAGGAGCACGATCGCCAGGGCCGTGACGAAGAGTCGACGTGGGGAACTGCGCACCGGAAGCCGCGTATCAACGCACCGGGCGGGGCATCGCCGTGAGGATACCAGAAAGCCGGATGCTATACTCGCAGGCGCCGTTCGATGGCGTCCACGCTGCCGTTACGAGCCGCTCTGAGACACGGCGCGCTCATCACCGCCGCCAACTGGCCGGTCGTCCTCATTGAGTTCGTGATCGAAGCCCTCTTCAAATTCGCGCTCGCCGTGCCGGTGATCGGTGGCGCATTGATGGTCGCCGTGCTGGTCGGCGACGACCTCGGCACGATCTTCGGGCAGGGCGTGCGAGCGGCTGCCGATCTGGTCATCGGGTCGCTCGCCACCGCGCCGGGCGCGCTCACGAGCTTCTTTGCCGCGGTCGGCCTCGTCGCGTTCGGCGGCGGCATCGTCATGTTCATCGTCAAGGGCGGCACGCTCGCGGTCATCGTCGCGAGCGAGCAGACGGCGGTCGACATCCATCGCGGTCCGATCCATCTCGAGGCACTGCAGCGCGCGTACGCGTACGACCTCGGCACCATCCTCGACGCGACACGCCGGTTCGCGCGCCGATCCGGACTGCTGGCCGCCGGGCTGAGCCTGTCGTACCTGATCATCGGGTGGGGCTACATCACGGCGCTCGGCGTCTCCTTCCGAATCGCGGAAACGACGACGTGGACGTCCGCGTGGCCGCTGCTGGTGCTGGTCGCCACGAGCACGAGCGTCATCCTCGTCACCGCGGTCAACCTCGCCTTCGACCTGCTCCGCGTCATCGTCATCACGGATGACTGCCGCATTCGCACGGCCGTCAGCCGCCTGCGCGCGTTCCTCGTCGCGGACGCGCGGCAGGTGCTGGGCATCTTCGGCGTGGTCGGCCTGCTCGTCTCGGCGGCGATGGCCGTGTCGGTCGTCACGACCGCGGGCCTGACGTTCGTGGCGTGGGTGCCGTTCGTCTCACTCATCGCCGTGCCGCTGCAGGTCGCGGCGTGGCTGGTCCGGGGCCTCGTGTTTCAATACGTCGGGCTCACGGCCCTGGCCGCCTATCAAACGCAGTACCGCCGATTCACCGAGCCGGACAGCCGGCCCCTCACGACGCCACTCTGGGTGCAACGCGCATGACGACGAAGTACGAACCGTTTTTCTCCCGCGCCGGCCACGCCATGCGCGAGTCCGCGATTCGCAAGATGGGCGCGGTGCTCGCACAGGCGCACGACATGATTTCGTTCGCGCCGGGCTATCCGGCCGAAGACGTCTTTCCGTGGGAGGCCTTCGCGGAGATCGCGCGCGAGCTGCTCTCGGGCAACGATGGATCGGTCCTGCAGTACGGGCCCACGCGCGGCTACAAGCCGCTGCGCGACGCGATCGTCACGCTCATGGCCGAGCGCCACATCACGGCCTCGGTGGGCCGGCTCGTCGTGACGACCGGCTCGCAGCAGGGGCTGGACCTGATCGGGCGCGTGCTGTTCGATCCGGGCGACGTCGTGCTCGTCGAGCTGCCGTCGTACACGGGCGCGATCTCCGCGTTCCGCGCCGTCGGCGCGTCGCTCGTCGGCGTGCGGCAGGATCCGGACGGCATCGATCTCGACGAGCTCGACGAGACGCTCGTGCGCGTGCGCGCCGAAGGCCGCCGCGTGAAGGCGCTGTACGTCGTGCCGAACTTTCAGAATCCGACAGGCCTGCTGATGGGCACGGCCAAGCGGCCGCGCATCCTCGAGTGGGCGGAGCGGCGCGACGTGCTCGTGATCGAGGACGACCCGTATCGCGATCTGTATTTCCCGGACGTCGCCAGGGAAGCCGACACGCGGCCGATTGCGGCCGATGACACGAACGGGCGCGTGATCTACCTGAGCAGCTTTTCCAAGACGCTCGCGCCCGGCTTCCGTGTCGCGTGGCTCCACGCGCCGGAGCCCATCGCCGCGAAGCTCGAGCTCGCCAAGCAGGCCGAGGACCTGTGCTCGGGCGGACTCGATCAGCGCGTCGTCTACGAAGCGTGCCAGCGCGGCATCCTCGCGAAGAACCTGCCGAAGCTGCGCAGTCACTACGCGCAGAAGCGCGACGTGATGGTCAAGGCGCTGCGCCGGCACCTCGACGGACATCTCACGTGGCCCGACCCGCGCGGCGGCTTCTTCCTCTGGGCCAAACTCACCGGAACGCTGCAGACCGACGCGCTCCTCGAACGCGCGCGCGAGCGGGGCGTGATCTTCGTCGCCGGATCGGCCTTCTTCGTCGACGGCGCCGGCGCGCAGCACTTGCGCCTGTCATTCTCCGCGCCGCCGCCGGATCGGATTGAAGAGGGTGTGGCGCGCCTGGCCGCGGCGGTATCCGACGCGTTGGCAGCGGGGACGGCCGAGGCGAAAGCTGGTCGGTAGTCTTTCAGGTACGACAGGTACGTCAGGTGCAAGGAACGCGCTCTCGCTGGTCAACTCTTTCTCTTGGGAACAAAGTGGGCCAGCGGCAGCTGGTTCCTCGTACCTGACGTACCGGTCGTACCTGAAAGACTCTATTTCTTTACACTCGCCGCGCTGTCGAGCGCCGTGAGGGTCCGCTCGTCCTGAAATGACACCGTCGCGAGATACACGCGCGCCAGATCCCTCTTGATGACCGACGACTCCAGCCGCTGGAAGAATCCAGGCGGCGCGTCCGGCGGCTTCGGAAACGCGATGACCTTGGTGACGGGCCGCTGGCCGCCCGGCCGGAAGGTGCTGACGGCCACTTCACCGGAGAGCAGCGGCACGACGAGCTTGTCCGGGCCGAGCGCCATGCCGAGGCTCGGCCGGGCCGGGAGCTCGATCGCCCAGCGCATCGAGCCGTTGTGCGCGTCGAGCGCGCGCGCCGTGTTGTTGAGGAGCGCGACGTACACGTGTGCCGCGTCGGCGACGGGCGCGCCGAGCGTGCCCGTTCGCGCGCGATAGATCCAGTCCGCCCGGCTCGCCCCCGTTTGCCGGAACGCGTAGACGTTGCCGTCCTCTCCGCCGAAATAGACGAGCCCGTTGGCCGCGAGCAGCGGCCCGGCCGCCGTGTCGAGCTGCACCGTCCACGTCACCGCAGGTTTCTTGATGTCGACCGCGATGAGCGAGTGGTCGGCGAGGCTCACGAACAGGGAATCGCCGTCGATCACCGGCGCATTGGTGACCGCGGCAGGGAGCGGGAGCGTCCAGAGCCTGGTGCCATCCGCGCCGCGGTACGCGCGCAACTCGCGATCGCCCGCAACGATGAGCCACCCGGCGCGCCAGAGGGGCGCGGAGACGGGCGAGGGGAGTGCGTCCGACCACTTGAGCGCGCCGGTCGTTTCGTCGAGCGCGCTGACATGTCCGCTCGACGGCACGAAGAGCAGGTGATCGCCGGTCGCCGGCGTGCCGGTGGGCGAGAGCGACGCGTTCCACAACGCATCGCCGGTGTCGAGCGACCGCGCGACGAGCGGCGGCGCGCCACCGCTCACGAGCAGCAGCCCGTCGGTGACGACGAGCGTGAGCGGACCGCTGCTGCCGATCGATTGCCGCCAGCCGAACGCGTACGGCGGCGGGGGCGGCGGCGTTGGCGTCGGTGTCGGCGTCGGCTGTCCGGCGGGCGGCGTGGCCTGCGGCGTGGGAACAACCTGCCCGCTCGTCGCCGTCTGCTGCGCGGCGACGGGTAGCGCGAGACCGACGCAGAGCAGCAGACCCCAACATCTTGTGGCTGCTGCGGCCGGCACACGCTTATAATAGCGACATTCTCTGGGGGCTTCGGCCTCCAGTTTGCTTCTGGTCGCTCACATCCGACCGCCCGTGACACATCAAACGATCGTCGTCCTCGATTTCGGGTCGCAGTACACGCAGTTGATTGCGCGCCGATTGCGGGAACTGGCCGTCTATTCGGAAGTGATTCCGTTCAATACGCCGGTGGCCGACATCGAGCGCCGTCATCCCGCCGGAATCATTTTGTCGGGTGGCCCAAAAAGCGTGTCGGAGGCAGGCGCGCCGCGATCGGATCCATCGCTGCTCGCGCTCGGCACGCCGACGCTTGGCATCTGCTACGGCATGCAGCTGATGACCGACACGCTCGGCGGCAAAGTCGCGCCCGCGCAGAGCCGCGAGTACGGGCATGCCGACGTCACGATCACGAACGGATCGCGGCTGCTGCACGACATCCCGAAGTCGCTCAGGGTCTGGGCGAGTCACGGGGATTTCGTCGCGGGCGCCCCGGCCGGCTTCACGATCACGGCGACGTCGCCGAGCGCGCCCGTCGCGGGCATCGAAGACACGGACCGCGGCCTCTACGGCATCCTCTTTCACCCCGAGGTCGTGCACACCGAGCACGGCGCGGACATCCTGCGCAACTTCGCGTTCGACATCTGCGGCTGCCGCGGCGACTGGACGATGGCGTCGTTCGTCGACGAGAGCGTCGCGCGCATCCGCGCGACCGTCGGGTCCGGGCGCGTCGTGTGCGCGCTCTCGGGCGGCGTGGATTCGACCGTCGCGGCCATCCTGCTGCACAAGGCCCTCGGCGATCGGCTGACCTGCGTGTTCGTGGACAACGGCCTGCTGCGGCTCGACGAGGCGGCCCAGGTCCGCGCGCGGTTCGAGCGCCTGAAGCTGCCGCTCGAGTTCGTCGACGCGACCGATCTCTTCCTGGATCGGCTCGAGGGCGTCACCGACCCCGAGCAGAAGCGCAAGATTATCGGCGGCACCTTCATCGACGTCTTCGAGAAGCGCGCCGGCGAGCTGGGCGGGTTCGAGTTTCTCGCGCAGGGCACGCTCTACCCGGATGTGATCGAAAGCGTGTCCATCAAGGGGCCCGCGTCGGTGATCAAGAGCCACCACAACGTTGGGGGCCTGCCGGAGCGCATGAAGTTCAAGCTCGTCGAACCGCTGCGCGAGCTGTTCAAGGACGAAGTGCGCGCGGTGGGGCAGACGCTCGGACTCGACGAGGAGTTCATCTGGCGCCAGCCGTTCCCCGGACCCGGGCTGGCCGTGCGCCTGGTCGGCGCGATCACGCGCGAGCGGCTCGATCTGCTGCGCCGGGCGGACGCGGTCGTCGTCGAAGAGATCAAGAAGGCCGGATGGTATCGCCGGCTCTGGCAGTCGTTTGCCGTGCTGCTGCCGGTGCAGAGCGTCGGCGTGATGGGCGACGATCGCACCTACGAGTACACGATCGCGATTCGCGCCGTCGAAAGCAAAGACGGCATGACGGCCGACTGGGCGCGGCTGCCGCACGACCTGCTCGCCGCGATTTCCTCCCGCGTCGTCAACTCGGTGCGCGGGATCAATCGCGTGGTTTTTGACATCAGTTCCAAGCCACCGGCGACGATTGAATGGGAATGACCGACTTCATTCACCTTCATCTCCACACCGAGTTCTCGCTGCTGGACGGCGCGTGCCGGATCGGGGAGCTGCTGGACCGCGCGGCAGAGCTGAAGATGCCGGCGCTGGCCGTGACCGAGCACGGCAATTTGTTTTCCGCCGTCACGTTTCACGACGAGGCGCGCAAGCGCGGCATCAAGCCGATTCTCGGGTGCGAGGTGTACGTCGCGCCGGGCGATCGCACCGACCGCACGGGTCAGCCTGGGGAGACGGCGAACCATCTCGTGCTGTTGTCGGAAACCGATGAAGGCTTTCACAACCTGATCAAGCTCGTCTCGTCCGGCTACACCGAAGGCTTCTACTACAAGCCGCGGATCGACAAGGCGCTCCTGGCATCGCACGCGCGCGGCCTGATCGGGTTGAGCAGTTGTCTCAAGGGCGAGGTCGCGACGGGAATCCGCAACGACCAGATGAAGAAGGCCCGCGACGCGGCTGCCATGTACCGCGACATCCTCGGGCCGGGCAACTTCTTCCTCGAGATGCAGGATCAGGGTATCGACGACCAGCGCGTCGTGAACACCGGCCTGCTGCCGATCGCGCGCGATCTCGGGATGCCGCTCGTGTGCACGAACGACGTCCACTACCTGCGGCAGAGCGATCGCCACCCGCACGACGTGCTGCTGTGCATCGGCACCGGCAAGAGCGTCAGCGACGAGAAGCGCCTGCGGTATCACGGCGATCAGTTCTTCCTGAAGACCGGCGCCGAGATGGCCAAGGTGTTCGGCGACTACCCGGAGGCGATGAGCAACACGGTCGCGATCGCCGAGCGCTGCAACGTCACGCTGGCCAAGGGGCAGTCGCACCTGCCGAATTTCGCGGTGCCGGCCGGCTACACGGTGGACACCTATTTCGAGGCGATGGTCCGCGAAGGTTTCGCCGTGCGGCGCGCCAAGCTCGAGCAACTGGAGGCGCGCGGCGAGCTGCGCCGCCCGATCGCCGACTACGAAGCGCGGCTCGCGTACGAGATCGATCTGATCAAGCGGATGAAGTACCCCGGGTACTTCCTCATCGTGTGGGACTTCATCCGGTACGCGCGCGAGCAGGGCATCCCCGTGGGCCCGGGCCGCGGGTCTTCGGCGGGAAGTCTTGTCGCCTACTCGCTCAAGATCACGGACGTCGACCCGCTGTACTTCGACTTGTACTTCGAGCGCTTCCTCAACCCCGAGCGCGTGACGCTGCCGGATATCGACGTCGACTTCTGCGAGCGCCGCCGCGGCGAGGTCATCGCCTATGTGACCGAGAAGTACGGCCGCGAGAACGTCGCGCAGATCATCACGTTCGGCACGATGAAGGCGCGCGCCGTCGTCCGAGACGTCGGCCGCGTGATGGAGATGCCGATCAGCGAGGTCGACAAGGTCGCCAAGCTGATTCCAACGGCGCTCGACATCACGCTGGACACCGCGCTCGAGGAAAACCCGGCGCTCTCGGATCTGGAGAAGCGCGACGACCGCGTCCGCGATCTGCTCGCCGTCGCCAAGCGGCTCGAAGGCATGACCAGGCACGCCTCGGTCCATGCCGCGGGCGTCGTCATCACGCCGAAGCCGCTCACCGAGTTCGTCCCGCTCTACCGCAGCCAGAAGGACGAAGGCGAAATCACCACGCAATGGGCGATGAAGGAGATCGATCGCGTCGGTCTCCTCAAGATGGATTTCCTCGGCCTCAGCACGCTCACGCTGCTCGACGATGCGGTCAAGCACATCGAGGAGACGACGGGCGACAAGCTCGACCTGGCGGCGCTGCCGCCCGAGGATCCGAAGACGTATCAGATCTTTCAGAACGGCCAGACCTACGGCGTGTTCCAGTTCGAGAGCTCGGGCATGCGCGACACGCTGCGCAAGGCCAAGCCGCAGTGCCTCGAGGATCTGATCGCGCTCAACGCGCTCTACCGCCCGGGCCCGCTGCGCGGCGGGGTCGTCGACGACTACATCGCGCGCAAGCACGGCCGCGTCGAAGTGAAATACGAGCTCCCGCAGATGGAGCCGCTCGTCAAGGAGACCTACGGCGTCATCGCGTACCAGGAGCAGGTCATGCGCCTGGCGAGCGAGCTGGCCGGCTTCAGCATGGGCCAGGCCGACGCGCTGCGCAGCGCGATGGGCAAGAAGGACGCCGCGAAGATGCAGGCGCAGCGCGAGAACTTCATCAACGGCTGCAAGGCGCGCGGCATCGCGGAGAAGAAGGCCACGAAGATCTTCGAGTACATGGAGTACTTCGCGGGCTACGGCTTTCCGAAAGCCCACTCGACGACCTACGCGCTGCTGGCGTATCAAACCGCGTATCTCAAGGCGCACTACCCGCGGCACTTCATGGCGGCGCTGCTCACGATCGAGTCGGAGAACTCCGACAAGGTCGCGCTGTACCTGGCCGAGTCCCGAGAGCTGGGCGTGCCCATCCTGCCGCCCGACATCAACAAGAGCCGCTGGCAGTTCGTCGTCGAGCCCGAAGGCGTGCGCTTTGGCCTCGGCGCGGTGAAGGGCGCGGGCTCCAGCGCCATCGAGTGGCTGATCGAGACGCGCAAGACGCTCGGCGGCCGGATCACGTCGCTCTTCGAGCTCGTCGAGCACGTCGACCTCCGCCTCGTGAACAAGAAAGTGCTCGAGTGTCTGATCAAGGCCGGCGCCTTCGATTCGCTGGCGCCCGCCGGGCAGGAGAGCTACCTCGCGTGGCGTCCGCGGCTGCTCGCGGGGCTCGATCGCGTGCTCGATCACGGCGCGCGGCACCAGCGCGATCGCGACCAGGGGCAAACCGGGCTGTTCGGCGGCATGGACACCGATGAGAAGGACGACACGGTCTCGCTGCCCGAGACCCGCCGGTGGTCGGAGACCGAGGGGCTGGCGTTCGAAAAAGAAGCGCTCGGCCTCTACATGTCCGGCCATCCGCTGCAGCGCTACGCGCTCGTGCTCGACGCCGCCGGCGCCAAACGCCTCGCGGATCTGACGGAAGGCCACGCCGATGTCGCGATTGGCGGCGTCGTCACCGGCATCCGCCAGCTCAAAACCCGCCGCGGCGATCGGATGGCCGTGTTCATGCTCGAGGAAGAGGCCGCGAAGGTCGAAGCCGTCGTCTTCCCGGAGACGTTCGCGAAGTACGGCGGGTTGATCGTCGACGACGCGATGCTCCTGGTGCGCGGGAAGTTCGAGCGCGACGACGAAATCAGCCGGCTCGTCGTCACCGAGATGACGCCGCTCGAAGTGGTGCGCGACCGCGCCGTGCGCGAAGTGGAAATTCGCCTGAAGGGCACCGGCCTGGGGAAGGACGCGATGCGCGCGCTCGTCGGCGTGCTCGAGCGCTTCCCGGGCGACCGCCGGGTCTCCCTGCTCGTCGAAATCAACGGCGGCCAGCCGCTGCTCGTGCGCGCCGGGACCGCCCGCCGCATCAAGCCCAGCGACCTGTTCGTCCGTGAGGTCGAGGCGTTGTGCGGCTCGGGATCGGTCGTGCTCAAATAACCCATGCCCGCTGACACCCTGGACTTCGAGGAGCCCATCGGCGTTCTCCTCAAGGAGATCGAGGCGCTGCGGCTCATGCCGCAGACCGCCGATCGCCGCGCGGCGATTGCCCGGCTCGAGGTGCGCGCCAACGAGCTGCGCTCCGAGATCTACGCGCATCTGACGCCGTGGCAGGTCGTGCAGGTCGCACGCCATCCCAACCGCCCGACGACGCTCGACTACATCGAGCGGCTGTTCCCGAACTTCACGGAGCTCGCCGGCGATCGCCGGTTCGCGGACGACAAGGCCATCGTCACCGGCCTCGCATACTTCCACGACGTGCCGGTGGCCGTGCTCGGACATCAGAAGGGCCGCGACACGAAGCAGAAGATCTACCGGAACTTCGGATACGCGAAGCCCGAGGGCTATCGGAAGGCGCTGCGCGTGATGCGCCTGGCCGAGAAGTTCAAGCGGCCGATCATCATCTTCATCGACACGCCCGCGGCCTACCCGGGCATCGAGTCGGAAGAACGCGGCGTCGCCGAAGCGATCGCCTACAACCTGCGCGAGATGACGCAGATCGACGTGCCGATCATCGTGATCGTGTGCGGGGAAGGCGGCAGCGGCGGCGCGCTCGGCATCGCGATCGGCGACCGCGTGCTGATGCAGGAATTCAGCATCTACAGCGTCATCCCCCCCGAGGGGTGCGCGGCCATCCTCTGGCGCGACTCGGCGCGCAAAGTCGAGGCTGCCGAAGCGCTCAAGATCACCGCGCCGGATCTGATCGGTCTCAACCTGGTGGACGAGATCGTCAAGGAACCGCCGGGCGGCGCGCACACGTCGCCGGAAGGCGCGGCCGCGCTCGTCGACGACGCGCTCTGGCGGCATTTGTCGGAGCTGATGGATCAGCCGGCCGGCACGCGGCTGGACATGCGCTACGAGAAGTTCCGCGCGATGGGCCGGTTGGGACAGGCGTTCACCGACGAGGGGCCGGTCGAGGCGCCGTCGCCGGCAGAGCAGAGCGAGTGATGTACCGCCGTGTCTGGGAGGACGTGCCCGCCGACGAAGCCACGGTCCAACTGACGGCCACGGCGCTCGGCGTGCATCCCGTCATCGCGCGGCTCCTGTGCCAGCGCGGACTGACGGACCCGGTAGCGGCCAGACGCTTTCTCGAGCCCGCCCTCGATCAGCTGCACGATCCGTTTCTGCTGGCCGGCATGCGCGAAGCGGTCGAGCGCCTGCTGGGCGCGATCGCGCGCAAAGAACAGATCGCGGTGCACGGCGACTACGACGTGGACGGGATCACGTCGACGGTGATCCTGCGCCGCGTGATCGAGATGCTGGGCGGCGAGGTCGTGCACTTCGTCCCGGACCGGCTGCGTGACGGCTACGGCCTGCAACCGGCGACAATCGATCGTCTGCACGACGCGGGCGCGCGGCTGATCGTCTCGGTCGACTGCGGGATCCGCGCCGCGGAAGCCGCCGGCCGGGCGCGCGAGTTGGGCGTCGATCTGATCATCACGGACCATCACGAACCCGATACGGCCCTACCGCCCGCGCTGGCGGTCATCAATCCGAAACGCGCGGACTGCGCGTACCCGGACAAGGGGCTGGCCGGCGTCGGGGTCGCGCTCAAGCTCGTCCAGGCGCTGCTCACGACCAGCGGCCGGGGCGTCGAGCACCTGCCCCATTTCGTGAAAATCGCGGCCATCGGCACCCTGGCCGACGTCGTACCGCTGGTGGGCGAGAACCGCGTGATCGCGCGGTACGGCCTGGCGGCGCTGTCGCGCGGCCCGCACGGCGCCGGGCTCGAGGCGCTGCTCGAAGAGAGTGGACTCCTCGGCCGAACGCTCGATAGTTTTCATGTGAGCTTTGTCATCGCCCCCCGATTGAACGCGGCCGGCCGGATGAGCTCGCCGGACCTGGCGGTGGACCTGCTGCTCCTGCGAGGCAAGGCGGCGGACGTCCGCGACCGTGCGCGGGAGCTGGCGCGCCAGCTGTCGGCCGAGAACGCGCGGCGGCAGGAGCAGGAAGCGGAGATCCTGGCGGACGCCCGCCGGACGATCGATCGCGATCCGGAGATCGGCGCGCAGAACATCCTGATCGTCGCCGGCCACGGCTGGCACCGCGGCGTCATCGGCATCGTCGCGTCCAAGCTCACGGAGATCTACAGCAAGCCGGCGCTCGTGCTGGCCATCGAGGACGGCGTCGCGCACGGATCGGGACGCAGCATCGCGAAGTTCAATCTGCTTGGCGCGCTCGAGGCGTGCGCGGATGTCTTCCTGCGATTCGGCGGACACCGCCAGGCCGCCGGTGTCACGATCGAAGCGGAGCGCCTGGGCGAGCTGCGCAAGCGGCTGTCGGCCATCGCCAACGCGGCGCTCGGGCCGGGCGATCTCGTGCCGCGGCTGCGGATCGATTCGCCGCTCGGTCTGCGCGAGATCTCCGGCGAAGTGATCGAAGGCCTGGCGCGCCTCGGCCCGTTCGGCGCCGCGAATCCGCAGCCGATCTTCCGCGCGTCGCCCGTCGATCTGATGGAAGTGCCGCGCAAGCTGAAGGAGCGCCACCTGGCGCTGTTGTTCAAGCAGGACGGCCGCGCCTTCCGCGCGATCGCGTGGCGCGCCGCCGATCGTGAGGCGTACCTCACGACCAATCGCTTCGGTCTCGAGCTGGCGTACTCGCTCGAACGGGGCGAGTATCGCGGCGAGAAGGTCACAGAGCTCTCCGTCGCCGACGTGCGCGTCCCCGAGGTCGTAGCGCCATGAGGTGGCAGCGCTACGCACGCGCGCTCGTCGCGGTGATCGGCATCGGGTGCGCCGTCGCGCTGTACACCTACTCACGCAAGAAGCCGCCGCATGCGCCCCCGCCGCCGCAGGTCGCGGTGGATCCGGAAGCCACCGTGCAGAGCGGCGCCGGCCGGCTGGTTCGCCAGAAGGGCAACGAGGAAATCGGCACGATCGACTACCAGAGCACCAAGACCTACGCCGACGGCCGGATGGTCTTCGAACAGCCGCACATCGTCTCCTCGGGGAACCGGGGGTTCGAGGCCTGGGCCGACAAGTCCGAGACCAAAGGGAAGTCGCCAAATGTCGATAACCCCGGGAAGATGGAGTTCACCGGCCACGTGCGCGTGCACATGAAGGATGGGCTCGAGCTCCTGAGCGACTCGGCGGTCTACGACGACGCGACCGGCGGTGTCGAGATTCCCGGCCCTATGTCGTTTTCGCGCGGCAAGATGTCGGGCCGCGGCGTCGGCGCGGTCTACGACCGCGGGCAGGACCTGCTGACGGTGCAGGATCAATCGCACATCGACGTGGCCCCGGGCGAGGACGGCAAGGGCGCCATGTCCGCGAACGCGAAGACCGTCGCCGTCGATCGCCTCCACAAACAGACGCGCCTCGACGTCGCGGCCACGCTCACGCATGACGCCGAAACGCTCGCCGGCGACACGGCCAATCTCTACTGGACGGACGACGAGAAGCACCTGCGGCTGATCGAGCTGCGCGGACACGCGAGCGTCACGCAGGCGGCCGGCGCGGCCGCCAACAGCCCGCCCGACATGCGCGGCGACGACATCGACCTGACGTTCCATCCCGACGGCCAGACGCTGCACCTCGCGTCGATCGCCGGGCGGACGATGATCGGTTCGCTCACGCTCATCGACGAGACGGGCCGTCGATCGGTCTCGGGCTCGAAAGTCGATCTCGCGGTGGCGCCGGACGGCGGCACGGTCACGAGCCTCACGGCCCAGAAGCCGGTGCGTGTGGAGCTGCCGAAGACCGCCGACAACCCCGCGCGCACGATCACGGCGCAGTCGCTCGTCTCGCAGGGCAACGAGAAAGAAGGGCTGAAGCAGGCGCGCTTCGACGGCGGAGTGGACTTCGTCGAAACGGTGCCGGGCACCAAGGGCGCGAAAGACTCCGTGCGCACGGGGAAGTCGCAGACGCTCGTCCTCGGCCTCAACGGCAAGCTCGACGCGATCGATCGCGCGACGTTCACGCAGAACGCGACCTTCACCGACGGTGACGTCCGCGGTGACGCCGACGAGGCCCAGTACTTCGCCACGGCGGGCAAGCTCTTCCTCCGGCCCGCGGCGCGCGGCGCCCGCAAGATGCCGCACGTCGACGATGGCGATTTGACCGTGGACGCGCAGCAGATCGACATCGACATCAACACGGACGACCTCGACGCGCGCGGCGACGTGAAGACGCGCAACCGGCCGTCGGCGCCGAGCGCGACGCCGCAGACGAAGTCCGCGCTCTTCGACTTCAACGATCCCAACCGGCCGATCTACGGCACGAGCGAGAAGCTGAAGTACACGAGCGACTCGGGACGGGCGGTCTACACCGGCACGCCGGAAACGCTGGCGCGCACCTGGCAGGATCAGAACTCGGTGCAGGGCGACGAAGTCACGGTCGAGACCGGGACGCACAACCTCAAGGCCGTCGGCCACGTGAATTCGGTGTACTTCCTGACGCCCGCGGCCGATGCCACCGGCCGATCGAGCGGGCCGCCGCCCAAGCCGACGGAATATCGCGGCAACGCGGACTCGCTCGACTACCGCGACGCCGAGCACATCGCGACGTACGTCGGCACGCCGGCCACGCTCAAGAGCGCGGACAGCACCACGACCGCGCCGCGCATCGACGTGACGTTCAACGATCAGGGCAATTCGATCGACCAGCTCATTGCGACGGGCGGGGCGTACGCCCAGCTCGAAGGCGGCCGCGAGGCCGTCGGCCAGAAGCTCGTCTACGTCGCCGCCACCGAGACCTACACGTTGACCGGATCCACCGCGACGCCGGCGCGCGTCAAGCTCCCCAACTCGGACAAGAGCGGCTGCACGAAATCCACCGGGGAGAAACTCACCTTCACGAAGCAGAGCGGCAGCGCCGACGGCGCCCGTCAGACCGAGAGCATCGTCTGCACCGTGTCGATCAAAGATCCCATCAAGTAATGGCCACGCTGCGCACGCAAGGGCTCACCAAAGCGTTCGGCGGGCGGACCGTGGTGCGCGAGGTCGCGCTCGACGTCTCGTCCGGCGAGGTCGTCGGCCTGCTCGGGCCGAACGGCGCCGGCAAAACGACCACGTTCGGGATGGTCGTCGGGCTCGTCGGCCCCGACTCCGGGCGCGTCATGCTCGACGAGGAAGATCTCACCGACGCGCCGATGTACGTCCGCGCGCGCAAGGGGATCGGCTACCTGCCGCAGGAGGCCTCGATCTTCCGCGGGCTCACGGTCGAGAAGAACATCCTGGCGATTCTGGAGACGCTCGACCTCAACGCCGATGCCCGCGCCGCGAGGCTGCGCGAGCTTCTGGCGGAGCTGAACCTGACGCCGCTCGCGCGCAGTAAAGCGCACACGCTCTCGGGCGGGGAGCGCCGCCGCGTCGAGATCACCCGCGCCTTGGTCAACTCACCGAAATTCATGCTGCTCGACGAGCCGTTCGCCGGCATCGATCCCATTGCTGTCAGCGAGATCCAAAAAATCATCTTTCACCTGAAAGAGCGCGGGATCGGCGTCCTCGTCACTGACCATAATGTCCGTGAGACACTCAGAATCACCGATCGCGCCTATATCGTGCACGATGGCGTCATTTTCCGCAGCGGAACACCCGCGTCCCTGGCCGCCGACGATGACGTCAAGCGGATTTACCTCGGAGCGGATTTCCGGCTGGACTAAGATTGAGGGCGGCACCCAGGTCTGATGGCGATTCACCAGAAGCTCAGCGCGCGCCTCGTTCAGAAGCTCATTCTGACGCCGTCATTGCAGCAGGCGATCAAGCTGCTGCCGATGTCGACGCTCGAGCTGGCCGAGCTCCTCAACCAGGAGATGGTGGAAAACCCGCTCCTCGAGGAAGTTCCGTCCGAGGACGCGCAGACGCCCGAGGCCACGCAGACCCCGGAGACGCCTGAAGCCGCCAAGACCGACAGCGGCAAGGACACCTGGGACGACGCCGACTACGAGTATTTCTTTGGCGAGTATCTGGACGAGGGCTACCGCCCGCGCCAGCCGCAGGAAGTCAAAGAGCTGCCGCCGATCGAGAACACGCTCTCGACGAAGAGCTCGCTCGCCGATCACCTGATGTGGCAGCTCAATCTGCAGACGGCCGACCCGATCACGCGTGACATCGGCGCCGCCATCGTCGGCAACATCGACGAGGACGGCTATCTGGTCGCGTCCGTCAACGAGATCGCCGCGCTCGGCAACTGGGACATCGGCGTGGTGGAGAAGGCGCTCGAGCACGTGCAGGCGTTCGACCCGATCGGCGTCGGCGCGCGCGATCTGCAGGAGTGCCTGCTGCTGCAGCTGCGCCAGCTCGGGCTGGCCGGCACGCCGGCCGAAGCGCTGGTCCGCGATCACCTGCGGCTGCTCCAGAACCACCGGATCCCGGAGCTCGCCCGCGCGCTCAACATCGAGCCCGAAGAGGTCAAGGCGCACATCGAGCTCATCAAGGGCCTCGACCCGCGGCCCGGCTCGCGCTACAGCCCGGCGGACTCGCAGTACGTCATCCCGGACGTCTACGTCGTGAAGACCGACGACGGGTACAAGGCGATGCTGAACGAGGACGGGCTGCCGCAGCTGCGGATCAGCCCGGTGTATCGCCGGCTGCTCGACAAGGGCGGCGAGACGTCGGACGAGACGCGCGCCTACGTGAAGGACAAGTTCCGGTCGGCGCTGTGGCTCCTCAAGTCGGTCGACCAGCGACAGAAGACGATCCTGAAGGTCGCGACGAGCATCATCAACTTTCAGCGCGACTTCCTGGATCGGGGCATCGAGCACCTGCGGCCGCTCGTGCTGCGCGACGTGGCCAACGACATCGGCATGCACGAGTCGACGGTCTCGCGCGTCGTGAACAACAAGTACATGCACACCCCGCAGGGCGTGTATGAGATGAAGTTCTTCTTCCACAGCGGCATCAGCAGCTCGTTCGGCGAGAGCGTGTCGTCGGTGACGATCAAGCAGCGCATCCGGAAGATCATCGAGGCCGAGGATCAGCGGCGCCCGCTCAGCGACTCGAAGATCATGAGCATCCTCCAGAAGGAGGGGCTCGTGCTCGCGCGCCGGACGATCGCGAAGTATCGCGAGGAGCTGAAGATCCCGACGTCCAACCAGCGCAAAGTCCTGTACTGACGCGCACGGAGTCCGGCACGGTATGAAGCTCACAGTCACCGGCCGCCACGTGGCCGTTACCGAGGCCATTCGCACCGACATCACGAAGAAGATGGGACGCCTGCACCGCGTCCTCAACAACAGCGCCGTCTCCGGACAGTGCGTCGTCAGCCGCGAGCGCCAGACGTTCATCTGCGAGCTGACGGTGCACGTGAGCGGGGACCACATGCTGCACGCGGTGGGCCGCGACACGCGGCTGACGGTGGCGGTGGCGCAGGCGATCGAGAAGGTCGGCCAGCAGGGCCGCAAGGTCGCCGACCGCTGGAAGACGCGCAAGCGCAACAACGGATCGAGCCCGCGGCGCGTGACCGCGGCGGAAGCCGAGCAGGGCGGCACCCCGCGCGTGGTGCGATCGCGCGACTACGCCATCAAGCCGATGAACGTCGAGGATGCCGTGCTCGAGCTTTCGGCGGGCGGGCGGCCGTTCCTGGTGTTCCGCCAGGCCGCGTCTGAGCGCATCGCCGTCCTGTTCCGCCGCCCCGATGGCCACTTCGGGCTGATCGAGCCTGAGGCCTGATCGTGACGGGCGGCGTCACCGTCGGGGCCTTGCTGGGCGCGAGGGGCGCGGCAACCGGCCTCGACCTCGATCTGCTCGCCGGCGCCGCCGGTCTCGACCGCCGCATCACGCTCCCGTACATCCAGAAGACCGGCCTCGCGCTGGCCGGTTTCGACGAGTACCTCCGATCCGGCCGCGTGCTGGTGTTCGGCGAGAGCGAGATCCGCTTCGTCGAGCGGATGGAGACGCCGCTCCGCACGCAGGTGCTGCGCAAGCTGTTCGCGCGTGATTTTCCCTGCGTGATGATGACGATGGGCCTGGACGGGCCGCCGGAGCTCGCGGCCGAGGCGGAGCGCGCGGGCGTGCCGCTCGTGCGCACCGCGCTCACGACGCCGGCGGCGATCGCGCGGCTGACCGCGCTCCTCGAAGATCGCCTGGCGCCGCGCGAGACGCGTCACGGCGTCCTGCTCGACATCCTCGGCCTCGGCGTGTTCCTGGTGGGGGAGAGCGGCATCGGCAAGAGCGAGTGCGCGCTCGATCTCGTCGTCCGCGGGCACCGGCTCGTCGCCGACGACACGGTCGAAGTGCGCTGCCGCGAGCAATCGATCCTGATCGGCAGCTGCCCGGAGCTCACGCGGCATCACGTCGAAATCCGCGGGCTCGGTCTCGTCAACGTCACCGATCTGTTCGGCGTGTCGGCGACGCGGTCGTCCAAGCGCATCGAGCTCGTCGTCCAGCTCGAGCGATGGGAGAGCGGACGCGAATACGACCGGCTCGGGATCGACGCGGAGACCATCGAGCTGCTCGGCGTGCGCGTGCCGAGCGTGCGGATGCCGGTCGCGCCCGGACGCAACCTCGCGATGCTCGTCGAGGTGGCGGCGCGCAATCAGCTCCTGCGCTCGCGCGGCCGGCACGCCGCGCGGCTGCTCACCGAGCGTCTCGAGCGGCGGCTCGAGGCGCTGGCGGATCGTGACGTCGACGACCCCGAGGTCGACGAGCTGTGACGAAACCCCGGCGCCCCCGCGTGACGACGCTCGGCCGCCGGGCGGCGCGTTTCGTCGTCGTCACCGGGATGTCCGGCGCCGGCAAGTCGCAGGCGATCCGCGCGCTCGAGGATCTCGGTTACTTCTGCGTCGACAACCTGCCGGTGGCGCTCATCCCGACGTTCGCGGATCTCGCGCTCGTGGGCCAGAGCGAGATCCGGCGCGCGGCCGTGGTCGTCGACATCCGCGAGGGGCAGGCGCTCGCGCGCTTTCCGCTGGTGTACGGCAAGCTGAAAGCGCAGTCGTCGCACGCCGTGCGGCTGGTGTTTCTCGACGCGAGCGACGCGTCGCTGCTGCGGCGGTTCAGCGAGACGCGGCGGCCGCATCCGCTCGCGACCGGCGGCCGGTCGGTGGGCGAGGCCATCCGCGAGGAGCGCCGGCTGCTGCAGCCGCTGCGGCGGCTCGCCGATCAAATCGTCGACACGAGCACGCTCAACGTGCACGACCTGCGGCGGCGCATTCTGGAGTCGACCGGCGGCACCGGCACGACGGCGCCGCTCGTCGTCAACATCCTCAGCTTCGGTTTCCGCCGCGGCGTGCCGCCCGACGCGGACCTGGTCTTCGACGTGCGGTTTCTGCCGAACCCGCACTTCGTCACGGCGCTGCGGCCGTGGACGGGGCGGAGCCCGCGCGTGGCGCGCTTCGTGCTGCGCGCGCCGGCCGCGCGGCGCTTCCTGCAGCTGACGGCGTCGCTGCTCAAGTTCCTGATGCCGCAGTACATCGCTGAGGGCAAGACGTACCTCACGATCGCGATCGGCTGCACCGGAGGCCGGCATCGCTCGGTCGCGATCGCCGAAGCGCTCGGCAAGCGGCTCAAGGCCGTGCCGGGCATCGAGCTCCACGTGCGCCACCGCGACGCCGCCGAAGGGTAGGATGCTCCTGTGACCACCGGAGACCGATCGCTCGGCGTCGTCGTCATCACGCACGGGCAGCTCGCGAGCGAGCTGCTCAACGCGGCGGAGATGATCGTGGGCGACCTGCCCGGGTTCGCCGCGGTGTCGATCGGCTGGCAGGATCCGGTGGACGTGGCGCGCGAGGCGATCGAGCGGGCGATCGCGAAGGTGGACCGCGGCACGGGCGTGCTGCTGCTCACCGACATGTTCGGCGGCACGCCGTCGAACCTCGGCCTGACGTTTCTGGAAGCGAACCACATCGAGGTGGTGACGGGCGTGAACCTGCCGATGATGATCAAGCTCGCGAAGGCGTCGCAGTCCGGCGAGCTGCGCGCGAGCGCGCGCGATCTGTGCGAGCACGGGCGCGCGGCGATCCGCGTGGCGTCGGATCTACTGCGCGCGGATCCCGATCCGCAGAGCCACGAGGGCTGAGTGACGTCGCGGCGGATGACGATCGTCAACGGGCTGGGCCTGCACGCGCGCGCGGCCGCCAAGTTCGTGAAGCTGGCCGGCAGGTTCGCGAGCCAGATTCGCGTCACGCGCGGCCAGCGCACGGTGGACGGCAAGAGCATCCTCGGGCTGCTGCTGCTCGCGGCGGCGCGCGGCAGCACCATCGACATCGCCGCCGACGGCGCCGACGAAACGCAGGCGCTCGACGCGCTCTGCGGGCTGGTCGAGCGAGGGTTCGAAGAAGCATGACCAAGCTGACGGGCCGCGGCGTCTCGGCGGGCACCGCCGTGGGGCGGGCGGTCGTCGCGGTGCGCGACGCGCGGAACGTCCGCTACCGGCTGGCGACCAGCGGGATCGACCGCGAGCGCCAGCGGCTGCGCGCGGCGCGGGAGCGGACGCGCGTCGAGCTCGAGGAGATC
>DATEGZ010000310.1:0-27584 GCA_035279905.1 Vicinamibacterales bacterium | reverse complement strand
CGCCAGCTCCAGCAGGCGCGTCTCCTGAACTTGCGCGTCGTTGAAGTCGCCCAGCACGCGCTGCACTTTCTTCAGCGTCGAGAGGACCTGGTCGAGCGCGCGCTCGTCGTAGAACGACGCCGTGACGTCAATCAGGTAGCGCAGCTTCTTGGCGGTGATGCGAATGTCGTGGAGCTCGACCGGATCGGTGTGCTGGGTGACGGCCCTGGCCGCGCGCGCGATGCGCTTGCTCAGCCGCCAGGCCCGGTGCGACGCGACGTCGGCAAGCGGCCGTCGTGCGTCGGGCGCTGTGGCGGTCGGCGCGAGCGGCCGCGCCAGAAATTCCTGCCAGGTCGTGAGGAGCGTCCGGTAGCGTGCGCTGTCCAGGGCTTCGAGGAGCGAGTGGCGTGCGCGCGCGTGTTCCTGACGCAGAAAGGCGAAGACCGCGTCCATGTCAGCGGCCGGCAGATCGCCGGTCTCGGCGCGAACCGTCAGCACGAGCACGTCGAGGTCGCGCGCGGGGCCGGTGAGCTGGCCGAGCCACGAGAACTCGGTGCTGAAGTGTTCGACGTGATCGAGCGGGAAGACGTGCTTGAGCTGGCGGATGAGCGATCGCGTGCGGCGGACCGCGACGCGGAAGTCGTGCAGGAACTCGGTGTCGAGGTCCGCGCGCACGCCCGGCTCGTTCGCGACGAGGATCGCGACGAGGGCGCGATGGATCGCGCGCGCGCCGGCTTCTGCGCGCATGTCCGGCGCGAGCTCGACCGCAAGCGTGGGGAGGTCGTCGGTAACGCCCGCGTGCTGCAGAATCACGCTCTCGACGCTGTCGGGGCACGACGCGATTCCGGGCCGGCTTTCGATCACGGGCTTCAGCCGCTCGTACGCGTCTTCATAACCCTGGAGTCCCGTCAACGTCAGGATCGTCGGCAGCGGCTGCCAGGCGCTTCGCGGCGCCGGCCGCCGCACCTGGCCGGTCTCGATCCGCAGGCGCGCGACGGTCTTCCGGCGATCGTCGAGGATGTCGAGCAGCGACCCGTGCTCTTCGGCGTCGGCTTGCGGCAGCAGCCGCCGCACGCCGATCACGGGCGCGATCTCGTCGTGCAGCCGGCCCGCCGGCAGGTCCCACGCGAAGTGCACCGGTTGCGTCAGACGCACGTTGAGCGGCGCCAGTCCACCACGCGGCCGCCAGCCGACCGTCGTGTCGCCGTCCCCGCCCGTCCGGATCAGGCGCGCGCCGGCGCGTCGCACGCGCCCGTCGAACGTGTCGAGCACGGTGAAGCGGCGACGGCCGATCGCGTGATGGCGCGTGCGAAGCAGCGCGCGCAAGCTGTTGGTGATCGCCGCGGGCGACGCGTCGCCGCGGACCAGATAGACCGATTCCACGTTCAGCGTTCCAGTCGGACGGATCGGACGGACCGATTCAGGCTGTAGATGAACGCCTGCAATTCTTCCTGGAGATGATCGGCGGCGTCAGTCACGCGCATCCACCGACGGCGCCGCAGCTTGTCTTCCATCCATTCATCCATCACGTCGGTCACGCGCATCAGGTAGACGTCGACGAGGCACGGGCCGTGGCCGTTCTTGTGCCGGTAGCGGCCGAGCCGCCTTCTCGTCACGACGCCGCGCAGGCCGGCTTCTTCCTCGGCCTCGCGGATGGCCGCGTCGCGCGCGCGTTCGCCCTGGTCGATCGAGCCCTTCGGTACGATCCAGCCCTTGCCCTTGGAGGTGGTGACGAGCGCGACCTCGAGGCGTGCTTTGCGGATTCGGTAGGGAATCACCGCGGCCTGCCGGTGTAGACGCGCCATCGGTACCTCCTGTCGGGAGTCGTGTCCGCAGGAACGTACCAAAGGCGGGAGGGAAGTACAAGCGTCCGGTCGGGCCCGGCTCCGGCCGCGCGACGCGGTGGGCCGGACCGACCGGAGCTCCTCGTTAGTTGTGCCCGACGACCGTCTGCCAGAGATCCCGATTCGTTTGCCACCGCGCCTTTTCTGACGCGTTTGCGATCTTCGCGACGTTGGTCTTCATGA
Organism: Vicinamibacterales bacterium; assembly: GCA_035279905.1. Classification (GTDB taxonomy): domain Bacteria; phylum Acidobacteriota; class Vicinamibacteria; order Vicinamibacterales; family SCN-69-37; genus DATEGZ01. The sequence goes on along the minus strand of DATEGZ010000310.1, from coordinate 25,578 downwards.
CATCGAAGGAGGCCTTCATCGTGTCGAGATCGGCCTTGGCCAGCTTGTCACCGTGCGCCAGCATCACTTTCCACAACGCACAGTTGGCCTGCCAGCGTTCCTTCTCGGCCGGATCGGTGATCTTCGCGACGTTCGCCTGCATCGTGTCGAACGACGGCTGCATCTTGGCGAAGTCGGCGGCGTCGAGGCTGCCGGCCTTGCCGATCTTCGTGTTCCACAGCGCCGTGTTGGCCTGCCAGCGCTCCTTCTCGGCGGGATCGGCGATCTTCGCAACATTCGCCTGCATCCTCTCGAACATGGATTTGGGTGTTGCTCCCGCTGGCGTGGGCGGTGTCTGTTGCGCCCACACGATCATGGGGACCGCCATCATCGCGGCGAGCAAGGTGCCCTTGAGTTTCATAAAGCTCTCCTGACGCGGCTCCGCATGTTCGTGCGCGTTGCCGCCATGGTCGTACGTGCAAGAGATGTGCCCCGGCAAGCGGTCGTGAAGGGGTCCGGACGCTTCCCGGGCTGCGGCGCGGGCTGGGCAATAATCCGCGCGCGGTGAGGTGTTTTTCCTGGTCGTACCGACGTCGAACGCCATTTTGAGTTCGACTATCATCGTGTCTGGGGTGAACGGCTTGGGCCAGGTGACTGGCCCGCTCGCCGGAGGACCCAGTGGAGAATTCCAGCCAGGCTTCCTCTCTCGCACAGATTGCCGAGGAGCTCTCGCGACCGTTGCTGCAGTACCTGCGACGATATAGCGGGGACCCCGAAGTCGCCGAGGATCTCCTCCAGGAAACCCTGATCCGCATCGGCCGAGGTCTGCCTGGGTTCGAAGGACGGTCTCAGCTGAAGACGTGGGCCTTCTCGATCGCGACTCGTGTCGCGGCCGACTATTTCCGCCGGCCCGCGAACAGGGCGAAGATCGTCGACCTCGCCGAGACAGACGAGCCGGCAGACTCGGATCAATCGGTGGAGGCGCAGCTCGTGGTGGACGAGATGAACAGTTGCGTTCGCCAGGTCATCGACAGCCTGCCCGAGGACTACCGCGCGGCCCTCGTCCTGCACGATCTCGAAGGGCTGACGGCCGAACAGACCGCCGAGATCAGCGGGTGCTCACTTCCGACGGCCAAGATCCGAATCCACCGGGCACGCATGCGTCTCGCCGACGCTCTGCACGAAGCATGCGACTTCTATCGTGACGGCGACAACGTGCTCCGCTGCGACCGGAAGACTGATCGCGATGCGGGGGACGCGAAGCCGTTACGGCTCGTGTCGCGCGCCAAACGCCCGCGGTCGGAGTGAGCCGGACGAATGCTCGGTCACTTCGCCTCGTCGTGTGTTGCGCGGTGGCGGTGCATGCCCATGCATCCGTGTCCTGTGCTCCAGGAGCGGAGCATCACGAGGAAGAACCCAAGGCAGATCAACATCCCGACCAGCGGGAAGATCCACCAGACGCCCGGCAGTAGGAGTGCACACATGAGTCGAACCTCCGTCTCTCAAAGGTGTAGACGGAAGCGTCTTCTCGAGGGATACACCGGCGCGCAGATCGCGAAGCCCGCTTCCTGCACCATCACGAAGGCCGGCCGTCGGCAGTTCGCGAAGGAAGACGATCACTGGAAGGCGATCTCGGTGGCGGTGTGCAGAGTCCTGGAGGGCGCATGAATCGCTATGCCTCCTGGTTGGACGCGCTTTGGCGTGACGCCGGTTACGCGATGCGGACCTTCCGCCGGAGCCCCGGTTTCGCCGCGACGGCGGTCGTCTCTCTCGCAGTCGGGATTGCCGCCGCGACAGGCGTGTTCAGCATCGTGAACGCGGCACTACTGAATCCGTTCCCATTCGCGGACATCAATCGGATCGTCACGCTCGACATGACCGACAAAGGCAAGCCGCGTGGTCTGTCTGTGACGGTGCGTGAGCTCGTCGCCCTTCAACAGAGCGACGTTCTGGACGGCGCCTTCGCCTCGAACAGTTGGCAGATGACCCTGACCGGCCGGGGCGTCCCGGAAGTGGTGCCCACCCAGTATTTTTCAGGAAACGGTTTGAACGTGCTCGGGGTGCCGCCCCTCCTCGGACGAGTCTTCAACGAGGCGGACGGGCCGGCGGGCGAGCCGCCCCAACGGGTCGTCGTGCTCACCTATCGGTTCTGGCAGCGACACTTCGGTGGGCGGCCGGAGGCAGTAGGGCAGACCCTCTATTTGAACCGCGAACCCTACAGCGTGATTGGCGTGCTGCCGCGTCAATACTTTTACACGGGTCCGGAAATTCTCGTTCCCCTTGATCTGACGTTCGATACGAAGGTCGTATGGGGCGTCCAGGCCCGCCTCAAGCCGAGCGTCTCTCCACGCATGGCCGAAGAACGACTTCAGCCGCTCTTCGACCAATTCGCCAAAGAAGCTCCGCAACGCTTTCCGAAGGAAGTGCGTCCGCTCGTACGAAGTCTGGTGGAGACACAAAGGTCAGCAGGCTTTGTGCCGACCCTCCTGTTGATCTTCGCGGCGTCAATGTTGCTGCTGCTGCTCGCGTGCGCGAACGTGTCCATCCTGCTGCTGGCGCGCGGGACATCGCGAGCGCATGAGTTCGCCGTGCGGGCTGCCATCGGGGCAAGTCGCGGACGGTTGATGAGGCAGCTCCTCGTGGAATCGCTGCTCCTGGCACTCAGCGGCGCCGCACTGGGCGTGGCGGCGGGCTACTGGGGCCTGCCGGCGATCCTCAGGCTCGTGCCCCCGAATTCGGTTCCGGTCGGGAACCTCATGGCAGTACCCGTCAACGTACCGGTCCTGCTCTTCAGTGCCGGCCTGGCGATGGCGTCGGCTCTGGTTTTTGGACTGTCACCGGCCTTGTCGTTTTCGCGCCTTCGCCTGACCGCGACTGTTCGGACGACCGCCGGCGTCGAAAGCCGGCGAGCGCATCACCTCCTGCTCGCCGCTCAAATTGCGCTGACGGTGCTGTTGCTCGCGGGCACCGGCGCGGCCGTCCAGGTGCTCATTGGTCTGTACCGGACATCGCTTGGCTACGATCCGCACGACGTGATGATTGCTTTGATCAACCTTCCAGAGAACGGCTACACAAAATGGGCCGACCGCGCTGCGTTCTACGAGCGCCTGCGGAAGCAGATTGCAGACGTGCCCGACGTCGAATCGGTCGCGCTCGCCACCAACAGCGGGATACCACCCCAGTCGGGCCAATCGTCGCCGGTCGACGTTCCCGGACAGGACATCCCGAGAGGAGGGGCACCGCTTCTCCAGCGGATCAGCGCCGACTACTTTGCGACGATGAAGATCCCGCTCGTTCGAGGCCGTGTCTGGTCAGACTCAGAGAACGCCGGAACGCCCCACGTCGCTGTCGTCAACAAAACGATGGCTCATGCACTGTGGCCTGACGGCTCCGCGATTGGACAGCGAGTTCGGATGCCCGAGTACGTCAAATCAACCGCCTATTTCAAGCTGGCGGCGCCCGGCAGCGACGGCTGGTTCGAGATCATCGGTGTGGTGGGCGACACACCCAATGTCGGGCTCCACGAGTCGCCGGCGCCGTCGATCTACGTGCCATACACGCTCATGTTGAGCGATTCCCAGAATGTGATCCTGCGGACCCGTCGCGATCCACTGTCGATGGCCAGCTCGATTCGGGAGGCAGTGCGAAGCGTCGATCCCAATCAACCAGTGAACTGGGTACGCACAGCGGACGATGCGCTGGCTGAGGCGGGGTGGGCTCGCGAGCGGTTCGTGACGTTGCTGTTGATCTGCTTCGCGGTTTCTGCGCTGATGCTCGCCGTGGTGGGACTCTACAGCGTCATATCGTACTCGGTGTCGTGCCGGTTCAAGGAATTTGGCATCCGCATGGCGCTCGGTGCCGGTCGCGCGCGCATCGTCAACGCCGCGGTGCAGCCGGCGGTCTCAGCCATCGTCGCGGGCCTCTTCGCGGGTCTCGCACTGAGCGTTGGGCTCAACGCGGTGGTCGCCAGATGGTCGATCGGCAATCTCGAGGATCCCGTCGTGCTCGTCTCCGTCAGCCTGGTGCTGTTGGTCGTGACGGTGATGTCCGCCGTGATTCCAGCGAACCGGGCAGCCTCGATTCAGCCGGCAGACGCGGTTCGAACGGACTGAACCCAGGATCCGCCGCCTGCGAGCGAGACGCGCGAGCGCCCGCCTTCGCTGACGCGCGCCTAGCGCGCAGCTACGGCGGGTCCGCCGAAGCCACGAACAAAGTGAGTGCTAGGCGAAGGCGGAAGCCTCGCGAACGGAGCGGAGAGTGAGGGGCCCCCGCGAGTGAGCGAGTAGGGGAGTCTGAGGGGCGACCACCTTCGCCGAAGGCTTCGGTGGTCCGCCGTAGCTTCAGCGAAGGCGGAAGCCCCTCAAATCACTATTGGTCGGGGCGGCGAGATTCGAACTCGCGACCCCCTGCGCCCAAGGCAAGCTGGGGCGACCTCTGAAAGTGCTGATTTCCGAACAATTTGCGGCGTCTGAAAATTCGTGGGCCCAGATTTGGGCCCACCCCCGAGGCGACGCGGAGAAGTACGTGGCGACGAAGGGCGACCATCGTTGAACGCGCTGCGACCAGAGTCGATCGATCGCGAATGATCCACGCGTCGATTGTGACGTCATGATCGTCGTGATCGTCATCATCATCATCGGCATCATCATGGTCATCGCCGTCCCAGGCGCTCGTCCAGCGCCTCGGCGAGTGCGCGGAATCGAGCTGGCTGGCTACGTGACAACTGACTGAGGTTCTGGAGCCTCCACCGAATGGCGGGCAATTCCTCGAGGTGCGGAATACCGAGCAGCGACCAGTCGGGCTGCGCGCGCACGAGCGTCCGCAGGAACTCGCGCTCGGCGGCATCGAGTGCCGCAGGGAGCTCACGAAACATCCGCTCACGCGCACCGAGTAGCGCGTCCATCGTCACCGCTTCCGTGGTCATACCGACGAACGATCCCTCGTAGGCGAGTTGAATGTCCTTCGCCGTCGGGAACAGAACTTCGTGGATCGTACGGTTGTGGCTGGCGAGGTACACGACGAAGGCGCGTCTGATCTCCGGTGTGATCCCGCCGTGCGCGAAGAGTTCCATGACGTCGAAGAGATCGCGCGGATGCTGACGATCCATGGCAGCGACAAGCTTGCCGCCATAGATGTCTTCGGGCGACAGCAGCGGGAGTTCCAGATCGGCCATCAATGCGTCGCTGGCAGCGGCGGTCAGCGCCATCCGCTGCGTCGGATGCACAGTGCCACGAATCACCGTGTTGACTTCGATCTTGATGGAAAGGTCGTCGCGCTGCACAAGCAGCTTGGTCTCGCCCATGTCGGCGGCCGACACCGCCTGCACTTTGAATTTGCGCTTCGCCAGACGGTCTCGTCCCGCTCGTAGTGCCTCGTTAATCGCCGTCAACGCTTCCGCACGAGGAAGGCGATGATCGGTGAATACCAGATCGAGATCGACCGAGAGGCGCGGCATATCCCGGAGAAACAGGTTGATAGCCGTGCCGCCCTTCAACGCGAAGATCCCGCTCTCGAACACGACGGGGGCGATCTCTGTTAGGAGGCGGGCGGTAGCGAGATAGGTGGCATTCATGCCTTGAGCACCAGCAGGCCCTCTCGCGACCGGCCCACCCATCGCTGGTCGCTGCCGGTGGGTAGTCGTTTGGGATCGAGCTTCGCGGCCCAGGGGAGACTGAGCTCTCGTCCAAGCGTCAGGCAAAGCCGAACGGCCTTGACCTGCTTGCATCGCTCGAGCAGTTGCTGCAACACGGCGGCTCGGAGAGATGACGTTCCCTCCAGCAGGTCGCGCGCTTCCTGGAGAGGCTGTCGAACACCGACGTCACTCAGCAGCTCGAGGACCGCGCGTTCTGGATCGGACACCAGCGGACCGTCGGTTCTGCGTTGAAAGCGCGAAACGCGCAGCAGTGCGTCTGGCTTTTCGTCGAACAGACGGAGGCGGTGATAGCTACTCGGGAAACGTTCGGTGAACCACGCAGGCAGTGGTCTGGATGCCCATCCGTAGAGGTGGAGTTGAGGCTGTTGAGCGACATTGTGGCGGACGCCATGCCAGTCGAGTGCTGACTTTCCGCCGACGTGCAGAGCCTTCAGCCGACGCTCCAGCAATCGCAGGCTTTGGTGCTGGTCGAGCGGAGTATCCGGTCGCGCGAATACACCACGGGCGAGACGCGTGAGCCAGCCCGCGCGCACGTAGTGGACGGCGAGGTCGGCGGATACGCCCATGTCAGCCAGCTCCTCCGACGTAACAGGACGGCCGGGGCGGACTTTGCCGTAGAGGTCGTTTAGTCTGCTCATTGTTGTCGTAGCGTGGCTACGATTATTGAGAACATTCTAAACTCTGCGTTTCGATTAGTCAATGTAGTCGTAGTAAAGCTACGACAACCGCAAACATCCAAAACGAACAGCCGAGTCACCCTCAATGTCATTGCTGCTGCTGCCGCATCCGCACGACGTTGCCGCCCGACCGCGGCGCCACCGGGATCTTCACCTGCTGGCTCGCCGCGACCAGGTCCTCCTTCAGCAAATGCGCGTAGTGCGCTTCGGTGACGGCGACAGTCGAGTGCCCGAGGATTTTCGAGAGCTTGTAGATATCGCCGCCAGCCTGGAGCCATCGCGTCCCGAATGTGTGACGCAGCGCGTGCGGTGTAAGCGACGGAATCTTCGCGCGAGCTGACCCTTCGGCGAGCACCTCCCTCAACCGCTGCGGATTCTGCGTCCATAGCCTGCCGTCCGCCTCGAGTTGCTCCTCGAGGGCAGCACGAGCGTCCGGCTGCATCGGCACGTCACGCTCCTTCTTGAACTTGCCGATGACGTGAACGGTTCCGCGCAGCCAGTCGACGTCACGCTTCGTCTCGATGCCGCGGATCTCGTCGAGACGGCAGCCGGTCCCGAGCGCGAACCTGACGAACCGCTGGAAGCGCGGATGGAGCGCTTCCAGCAGCAGTGTCTCCTCGTCGAGCGTCAGCACGCGCGTCCGCGGCTTGTCCTTCCCGCGCTTGATGCCGCGGAACGGATTCTTGATGTCGTAACCTTCGTCGATGGCGCGCTCGAAGATCGACTGCAGCAGCCCGCGCTCACGGCGAACGGTGCTCTCCGACACGAGCCGGCGCTTCTTGTGACCGGGGCTGCCGGTCATCTGCGTTCGCCGCAGATTCAGGTATCCCACGATGTCGGATTTCGTGATTTCATCGAGACGCTTTGCGCCGAGACGCGGCAGGAAGTGCGCTACGATCTGAGCGTCGCGATTCTTTGCTGACTTGAGCGGTGTGTACGTCTTGCGATAGACGTCCCACCACTCAGCGAAGCTCGGGATCGCGCTCTTCCATCCGTGAATCCCCGCCCGGATGTCGTGCTCGATCTCGGACGCGCGCCGCTCCGCCGACTTTTTGTCCGCGAACCCGGTGGACTCGCGGAACAGCTGACCGTTGATCGTCTTCCGGAAGTACCAGATCCCTCCTCGCTTCCTCAAAGCCATTGCGAACCCCCTTGCTCATCCAGCGATCAATCGCCTGTCGATCGAATCGAATGATCCGACCGCGCCGAACGAATGGAATCTGACGGCGACTGATACGGTGATAAAGCGCGTGTCGGCTCATACAGAGGTACTGAGCCGCGGTGTCCACGTCGAGCCAACGCGGCTCGATGATCGGTCCTGGAACGACGTGTTGCGGTTCCATGGTGGAACTCCCTCAGGTGCCGAGGGTGTTGTCGGAAGGGGCGATCGGCTGCCGCTCTGGGCGGGGCCGACCGCTTTCCTCAGAGCCGCCCTCGGAATCAGCGGCTCGTGTGACGGCCACGGCTTTTCAGCCGTGGCAAACCTCGAAATCAGCTCGCTCTTCCGGGCTGGCCCGTGGAAAGTCTGGCGGCTGATGAACGCTTGAACTGTGCGGGGTAAAGCGTCCCTCCGCACCGGTCGGCGCGGGACGGGGCGAGTGGTGAGAACTCGATGCTAACGCCGGCAGCGCATGGAGTCAACGCGTCCGATGCTCGGCGATGCTTGGCGACGCCAGGCAATCCGGATGCGTATACGATCGACCACATCGACCCGTGCAGAGTGAGGTGACGCCGATGCTACGGGCAATCTTTCAGGCGGTTTTCGGCCGTCGTGATGAACCTGCCAGTGCGGTACAGCCACAGCGGAGAGAGACACAGACGTGGCGCGAGGCTCCCACGAAGACCTGGGTCGACGAGATCGGGAGTGGCATTGTCGCTACGGTCAGCGTCACCACGGGACATCACGGCTTCGTGCAGGTTGTCGGCGAGTCTCACTACCAAGACGCATTAGAGGCCCTTGCCGCGAGGCTTGGTACGGAGGGAATCTTCACCGCCCGTCTCGTTCCTGAACCCGACAATCCGTACGACACCAATGCGGTTGCGGTTGTCATTGACGAACAAGACGGTCGGAAGGTCGGCTACCTGGCCCGCGAGATTGCGCGGACCTACCAACAGCGGCTGCTAAGCCACCGCTCGACCGTCTCATGTCCCGCGCGAATGACTGGTGCGGGTTCGGGCACAGTTGGCGTCGTCCTGGACTTCGAGGTCGTCCGTGACGCATTGGGACTTCCCAGGGTGTCAGTCGATCAAAGCGAAATGGACTATGAGGCGACCGCTGAATACCATCGCCTCAATCGGGCCAATCGAGAATTCGTTCAGGAGACGTGGCCGTTAGAGAGTTCCGACCCTCAGGAGGCTGTGGCGCGCTATCGGCGAGCAGTCCTGGCTTTGCGTCAGTGTCGAGATCTCGCCAAAGAAAAGAGCTTAGAGAGGTACGGATTCTTGGCCAATCAAACGGACGCCCTTCCGCTCGACAGACTCGTGAGGTGCCTCCTGAAGATGGGCGACGCCGATGCCGCCGCGACCGAGCTCGCTGACTTTGTGCGAGAGTTTCCCCACTCCGCTGAGATGACGCTGGTGAAGGAGGCAACGGCGCGCCTCGCACGCGCACGCAAGTGATCTCACACTCACTCCGACTTCGTCCGCGACGGGCAGATTGCGTCTGTCGTTATCTAAACACGACGACTACCGTAGCGGATATGACTCGATCGTCCAGCATACCTCCCAGTCCGGCTCCGTTCCGGGGTCACCGCACACGCGATTGCCTACCTTGCGCGCGTCGGCAACGCTCGATTCCCGGACAGCGTCCGCGTCCTTCCAGTTGCGAAACAGGCCGACAACGCTCGCGTCGACGAATCCGTTTTCACTTTGGTCTTCGCGAAGCAGCACATATACGGTCATTGCTCCTCCTGCGAGTCGACCGAGGCGTCATCAGCCGACGTGCGGCGGTGTATGCTGAGGCGCGCTGGAACCACTCAGGCAGCCAATCTTCGCATCGTCATGACGAACTCCGATAGTCTTTCGACGCTTGCGCGCATCATCGCCCAGGGCCGCGGCGTTCTTTCTTTAGGCAAGCGAGAAACGGGGATTAAGGCCGCCCTCGAGAGCTTGTTCGAAGACCGTTATCACTCGCGACACAAGCCGAAAGACGGTTTCCGCGACGCCTACGGGCTTGCCAACGATGACGGTGTCGCGTGGGCTGGGGTGATCGCCGAAGAGAACCCACCTTCCGGCGCGTATGGCGGTGCCAGCATCGCCTGGTTTCCACAAGAAGGCGGAAGCCTCATCACCTTCGTTGTTGGCACTCGCGGACTGGCGCCTGACGAGGGATTGCTCACGCGCCACGGTCACCAGCGCCGCACGTCGGCACTGCGACGCCATTTAAGCGAACTCGGCGTGGCATCCTGGTCTAAACCGGATCCGGCTGCGATCAATGTGGACGTCCCCGAGGCCGCTCGTCGGATGTTCCCTGCATGTGCCCCAGTCTTCAAGCGGTACGGTTCGGTAATCTACTGTGCTGCCTGGGTTGGCAGCGACATGGATACGGTTACGGCACGGACGGTCGTGCAGGCATTCTTTGATCTATATGCGTTTGAACGGAACTGGGAAGTCTTTGCGGCCCGGCGTGCTGAGGTCGAGGCGTTCCTCATTCCGCTTCGCAACGCCGTGTTTCCACTCGTCACTGTAAACACCGTCAACGATCTGCTGAGAGAGCGCCGGTTCGTCGTGCTCCAAGGACCGCCAGGGACGGGCAAGACGCGCATGGCCGAGCGTGTTCGTCGCGACTTGTTCGGGGGACGAGGCCGGACGGTTCAATTTCATCCCGCCGTGACCTACGAGGACTTCATTGTCGGCCTGTCGCCAGACCCGACGAAGGACGGTCTCCGGTTCGCGCCTCGCGCCGGCTGGCTCCTCGATGCGGCGAACGACGCGGCGAGTGATCCTTTCCTGTTGATCATCGACGAGATCAATCGTGGCGATCTCGGCAAGGTGTTGGGTGAAGCCATCTTCTTGTTCGAGCCACGCGAGGTGGGCAAGAACGGGCGCGAGGTTCGTCTAACGCACGAGATCGACGGGAAGACAACGTTCAGGCTGCCCGACAGTCTGTATGTGCTGGCCACAATGAACACTGCCGACCGGAGTATCGCCAGCCTCGACTTGGCGGTTCGTCGTCGTTTCGCGTTTGTGACGCTCATGCCGGACCGTTCGGTCGTGGCCAACCAGGGTCAAGCAAAGGCGGTGGAGTTCTTCGACCGTCTGGCGGACGTTTTCATAGAGCACGCATCTGACGAAATGCTCGACCTTTTGCCCGGACATTCGTACTACCTCGCGCAAGACGAGCGGGAATTCAAGAACCGGATGCGCTACGACCTCCTCCCGCTCCTCGACGAATACTTGCGGCAGGGCCTCCTCGGCGCCATGGCATCCGAGCTCCATTCCGTCCGGGACGAGATCGACGATTACGCCAACCGCGCATGAATTCCAGATCTGCAATCCCTGCCAGGCAGGCACGCAGCCCTACTCGACGTCGCAGCAGGAGGACGCTCGGGTCGGTTGGGCGCCAGCGCCCGTTGTACCGCGCTGACGACAACGGCAATGGCGTGCATCTGGCTCCGAAGCTGTTCGGAGGCAGCGACACCGAAGGATGGGGACGCGCATTCGACTCTTTTCAGCGACTCAATGAACCTGCATTTGAAGCGCTGAGCATCACGCCGCGCTTCGACAGCACGCCGCGAGGACCCGAATTGACACTGTATCCGGGAGGCGCTGTCGGCGCGATTCCTCTCCGGTCAGGGACAAGCGGCCAAGTCGTCGCCGGTTTCGTCGTACGGCCGCGGTTCGGTTGGGCCGGTGTCGGATCCGTGCTCTCAAGCATTGGATGGCATGCTGGTCCGGACGTTCTGTCAATGCCGCTTGTCCCGGGCAGCGGACGTGAAGTGCCACCGTGGGTCCTTGCAGGACCGGTGCTCGCGAGGCTAAAGGCGTTACTTGATGCGATGAAGCGTGGATTCGATTTCCGCACCGACTCGCTTCGCGCACCACGCGGGACGATCGTGTGGTCGACTTACATCCAGAAGTACCTTCCGACTGGTCGATGGCATAAGATTCCTTCGCGCTTTCCCGATCTCTCGAGTGACCCGCTGCTGCGAGGCGCTGTGCGATGGACCCTTGAGCGGGTATTGCAGGAGCTGGTCGTTGTCGGCGGTGAGGATCGGATCGCGGTGGACCTCGAGCGTGCCGCCGTGCTCATGCTCGCGCGTGTGAACGATGTGCCGCGCGTCTATCCGAGGCCCGAGCTGCTCCGACGACTCCTCGGCGGTGATCCACTTCTGCACGAGGCCCTCCGCAGTGGTCTGGATGCGATTGGCTGGGTGCGCGATGAACGCGGTCTCGGGGGCGGTCGTCAGATGGATGGACTCGCCTGGTCGATGGCGTTGGATCGATTGTGGGAGTTCTACGTCGAAGCGAAGGTCCGCGAAGACGTGCGTCGTACTGGTGGCGTTATGCGGACCGGCCGCCTGGGCGAGACGCTGACGCCGCTGCACTGGTCTGACCCGAGCCACCGCTCGCTTGGCCATCTTGTGCCAGATATGGTGATCGTTCGGGGACGCTCGATCAGGATCGTGGACGCCAAGTACAAATCGCATTTCGCCGAGATCGACGAAAGCGGCTGGCGCCGAATGGCAGACGACATCCGGGAGAGTCACCGCGCCGACCTGCATCAAGTTTTGGCCTATACGTCTCTTTTTGACGCAGAAGACATCACGGCAACGCTCGCGTATCCACTTCGACGGCAGACATGGCTTGCGCTGAAGGCAAGGGGCCTCGATCGATCCGTCGCTGACGTCTTCAATGGCCAGCGCCACGTCAAAGTTGAACTTTGGGGCCTCCCATTCGGAGCGCCATCCGTTTCAGATGAGCCATCGCGGGGAGAGAGCTAGACTACATGCACGTCGTTGACAACCTGGATGCTCTACGACAACGGCGACGTCGTAAGTCCGCGTCTTGTCGCCTCTCGGGCCTTTGGTGGTTCCACAGTGGTTGCTGACGCGGTGGCCTGGAAGTCGCTGAGGGAGATGCAGGCATGACCATTCCAGATTCACGCCCGACTCCCGCCGAGCGAGCCGGTGATCTTGATCGAATTGAGCGCGCGCTGCGCGCGGCCGTTCGTGATGCGCTTCAACGCCATAAGCGAGACGGCGATCCAGTCGCAGTGTGGCGGGAAGGCCGAGTCGTCTGGCTGTCCCCAGATCAGATCCCAATTGCCGGCGACGAATCGAGCGACGGCAAGAGAGACGGTACGCCCTAATAACCGCGACATTGACCGCCGTCGCTCCGGTAATTGCAAATCCCTGGGAGCGCGCCGGGCGGGTCAAGACCACGCAGCGCCGAAGGGTAGTCTTGACGCGCCCAAGCGCTTCCGAATAATCGAACACCGGAGCGACGCGAAAGACGGGATCAGCATGCAGATCGGCCGTCGAATACCGCACGCGTGAGTGCGATCGGGCTCGCGCCATCCAGCGGCAAGATTGGCGTCTGCGCAAGGAACCGCATCAGCTCCTCTGGAGACTCTGGTTCAGCCCGATTGGCGTTTCCGTGCTGCGCCATGAAGGAGAAGTCGTTCAACGTTCCCAACAAGCTGCGATTCCTGGTCGGCCCGAACGCGATTTCCGACATCCGCGACCGCTCCTCCGCGATGCATTCGTCGGCGATGCCCACGGCCGCCAGGACGGCACAGACGGCGTCCGGAAAGATCGTCTCGAGCCGCTTCGCCTCGCGGATCGGAATGACGACCGGAAGCCGTGAACGTTCGCTGATGAAAAGCAGGTGCTGGCGACGACCGATCTGGAGAATGTTTCCGTACCAGTCGCCGAGCCGAGTTGTCGACGCCACGCCGGCCGAGACCTCTGTCCGTTTGAGTCTCACGAGCAGCTTGCGTGTGCATCGAAGAACGACCATCGGATCGACAGCGTAATCCACATCACATTGCGCGGCACAAGCGCGCGCAGATCGAAGGCCGATCTGCGGCGCCATTCCGCGCCTGCACGCGCGGGACAAACCGATAACGACAGCGGGGCGTGAACGACCCCTGGGCCGCCGCCTGGGCGGCTCCTGCGGCGCGATGCCGGGGTCGTTCACGCCCCGTCTCTGACGCTGGACGGTGTCCCGCGCACACCGAGGCGCGGCAAAAACCGCCGCGCACTCTGACGCAGAGCCGCCGAGGCAAATGCTCACTGTGAAAGCGGTTCGCTCGGCAGCGTCGACGCGGAATTGTGTTGCGTGATGGCTGATACGGCCAGGGGCGACGAGGTGGAAGAGTGGGGCCGAGGTCGAGGGACGGCCATCTCCCCCTTCTCGGCCCCCGTCCTCCGCCGATTCTCGAGAGCAACCAGGAGGGAGAGATGGCGGTACTGATGCGGCAGGACGACTGATTCGATTCGGCCTCTGCCGTCCTTCAGCGCCTGTTCGAAATGAGGAGACGAGGCGGTTTCCAACACGGAATCACCTTCGATTAGCCAGCCCCGATAGAGCAGCTCGAACCGCTCGCCACGGTAGGCACGTCGGGCCAGATCCAAGTCAGCAGATCGCGGACGTGCGTCGGTCGTCTGAGCGGCGCGGCGTTGCTCGAAGTAGGCGCGCAGCCGCTCGACGTGTTTCCGCGAGAGCACCTGCGAGAGCTCCGGGTTCGCCATCTTTAGATAGGCGTTGTCGAGGCCGAGTGGCCAGGAGGGGACGACGATCCGCAGCGTCCACGTGGGCAGGCTGCGGAGCAGAGTCTGCTGCCGCTGCAGGAACGCCAGGAACCGGTGCGAGCAGGCCTCCGTCGCGACGTACAGAAGGACGACGCGACCATCTGGATCAACGCCGACTGGATGCTTGTCCCTGAAGAGATGCGCCACGACCGATAACCGCCGTGCCCTGTCGTCCGCTGTCGCCAGATACTCGATCGTGGGCGTCGTGAGGACTGCATCGAGGGTCGCCAAGCCCTGAATGATCTGGTCAGGCGAGAGCGGTCGGCGATGCGGGCTGTCGGTCTCGCCGATGGCCCGGTAGAGGGCCTTGTGGTGGACGTGGTAGACGCGTCCGCGGTTGTGCCGACAGGCGTACGCCGTCGCAAGTTTGCGGCTGACGAGCTTCGCGAAAAACTTGCACGTCTTCTGGCCGTGGACGATGCCCGCGAACGTGCTGTACTGCCGGAGAAGACAGACGCCGGAGTACTGCATCACAAGCACGAGAAAGCGCGCCTGGCGCTCGGTGAATCCGAGTCTGGCAATCGCGGCGATACGGTCTTGCGACTCCATCAGAACACCTCCTCGGCGAGATGTGGATCGAACGGCCGGCCGCGGCTGCCGGTACGCGCCGTAACACCGCGATAACGTGAGAATCCCGATCGCTTGACCGCAGCCGCGTGACCGCCGCGGTAGTGAACCGTCGTCACCTCCACGTCGCGGTGGAGGTGGTGCCCGTCCAGGTCGAGATAGTCGATCCGAACGTCCGGAAAGTGGACGTGCCCGTCGAAGTACGGCAGGTCGTGTTCGAATGCCCAGCGCTCGATTTCACGCTCCGCCCGGTCGGGTCGGCCATCGGCATCCGCATCGCCGCGATCTCGTTCGTGGAGCCACTCCTGATACTCGCGTTTGAGTTCGTAGTCGAGGGCCACGTGATCGACGCGATCACCTCGCTCGAGCAGGCGCTCGACCTCGTTCAAGTACGCCTGGAAGACCTGAGCGTCGTGCTCCAGCTCACGAGGTTTGACGAGCCCGGCGTAGAACTCCTGATGGCGCTCGTCCTCACGCGGATCCTGCTCGCGCGGATCGTGATCGCGTTCAAGCCGATGGGCCTCCAACAGACTCTCGCCGCGGTCGGTCAGGAACACCGCGACATCCCGCTGGCCGGGCATTCGAGCGGTATCGACGAGGCTCAATTCGCGCAGGTGCCGGAGCTCGCTGTTGCGCGCGTCGAGCGGACGATCGTCGCGGTCGCGGAGGTCCTGGGCAGGGACAACTCGGAAGGCGCCGACGGTGGCCAGGGTGCGACTCTCCGAACCGCGCAACGTGTACTCACGATCGCCGTCGAAGACGCGTTCGCGCTCGGGTCCGCGCGGCAAGTCGAGCTCTCGCAGGAACACGTCACGCGGGTCCGTACGGTCGCGCTCACGGACGTCGCGGTCTCGCGGATCCTCGTCGCGCTCTCGAGGGTCGTCAACACTTCGAGGATCATGGTCGAGCATGGTCGACCTCTCGCGTAGAAGACGCGGCCACACGTCGCCGTGCGTGACCGCTTTTGGCGGCTGGATTCCAACAACCGCCAACGTTTGCATCACTTAGCTGTGATTTTGGTGGGCCCACTTTTGGGCCCACTCTGAGGTGAAAACCGGCGATGGAGGGCGACGCGCGGCAGATCGCGAGTGTCGCTGAGGATTCAGCTAACTCGCGATGCTCGTTTGTGTTGTGGAGATTTTCGAGTGAAGTGGTCGGGGCGGCCGGATTCGAACCAGCGACCCCCTGCGCCCAAGGCAGGTGCGCTACCAGGCTGCGCTACGCCCCGACACCGTCGCGTCCGTCACGCGCGGCGCCCTCAGAATACCATTCGCGCTGAGCCGCACCCGGTGCGTGAGATACGACCCGCTGATCAGGCCGATCGCCACGGCGGCCGGCGCCCACGCGGAGCCCGGATCGCCCACCGACAGATGCGAATAGAGCGCGCCCGTCACGTCGAACAACAACCCCGCATACGCCCATTCCTTCAGCCTGGGAAAGGGCGAAAACAGCACGGTTACGACGCCGAGCGTCTTGGCGACGCCCAGGAACGGCAACAAGTACGTTGGATACCCGAGGTGCCCGAAGATCGACACGGCGAGCGGCACTTGCAGGAGGTCAGGCGCCGCTGACAGCAACATCAGCGCTGCCATGGGCGCGGTCACGGCCCAGTAAATGAGTGTTTTTTGCTTCATATCGCGCGCATGCGCGATCGCATGCGTCCTCTCGAAGACGTGATGTCGAGAGGGGGCGAGGATATTCCGGCCAGGGGCCGGCGATCAGTTCCTGCCGCAGTGCGTCACGACCGCGGCCTCGAGATTGCGCTGCATCGATGTCAGCCGCTCGACCATGTCCGGCGCGAGCCCGGGCCGCGCCGCGAGCTCGTTCACGATGCCCACGGCGCGATGGTAGCTTTCGCAGGCGACGAGGCCGCGGCCCATCCGCCGCTCGGTCTCGGCCACCGCCCACAGCGCATCCGCGAACTGCTCGCCGTGCACCACGTCGATGTTCGCCATCGTCTCGCTGAGGCGCGCCGCCTCGCGCGCGTGGTCCAGCGCGCGCGGCAGCTGGCCCAGGTCGGCGTAGACGAAGCCCAGCTGCGTGTGCGCGTACGCGACGCGGCCGCGCGCGAGTACATCGCCAGGGTCGGAATCCGCAAGGCGCTTCCGCATCTCGAGGCTCTGCTCCCAGTGGCTCGCGCCGTCCGCCAAGTGTCCCGTGCGCCGCTCGGCAAACGCGACGTTGCCGAGATCGATCGCCACGTCGAACTGCGCCGATCGATTCGCCGGCTGCGCGTTCAACCGGCGCTCGTCGAGATCCTTCGCCCGGAGGAAGTGCTCCACCGCGCTCGTGTAGTCGCCAGACTGTTGATACGCCGACCCGATGTATTTTTCCGTCAGCGCGACGTTCCGCTGCCGATCCGCATCGTCCGGCTTCTCGTTGAGCAGGTCGACGAAGAGGTCGCGCGCGCGCTCGTAGTGCAGCAGCGCCTCGAGATGGCCGCTCGCCGACGCGATCTGAAACGCGACGCTCGCCGCCAGGCGCCTGGCCTCGTCGTCTTTCGGATTCTGCCGCATCAACGATTCCGCGACCGCGCCGGCCGCATCGGCTGCGGCCAGCATCTGGTCGCGGCGGCCCAGTCCGTTCGCGACGACCGCGAGCGAGACCTGCACTCGGCCGAGCTCCACCGTCGCATCGTGTCCCACGGCCGGCGACTTTGTGATCGGTGTGAGCAGTTCGATGGCGCGATGGTAGCTGTCGATCGCGGCGTCGCGGTCGCCGAGATTCGGCACGGCCTGGTTGCCCTGCACCTCGCCGACGCGGTGGTACGCGCGCGCCATCTCGAGGCTCAGTCCGTCGTCGCGATTCGGGTCGCTTCGCAGCCGCTCGAGGTAGGTGAGCGCTTCGCTGACGATCTGCTTGCGGAGCGGCGTCGACCCCGCGAGCGGCTGCAACGCCGGTTCGATCTTGAAGATCATCGCGTTGGCGATCTGGCGCACCTCATTGAAGCGCGCGGTCGCGCGGTTGCGCTCGACGACCGCGACGTGACGCGCCCAGAGCGAGACGCCGAGCGCCGCCAGCAGCGCGACGATTGAGATCGCCGCCGCCGCAAACGCCGCGCGATGGCGCTCCGCGGCCTTCGCGAAGAGATAGCCGAACGACGGCTCGCGCGCGACCACCGGCTGCCGCGCGAGATACCGGCCGAGATCTTCGGACAGCTCCTGCGCGGATGCGTACCGGCGCGCCGGATCCTTGCTCATCGCCTTCAACACGATCGCATCGAGATCGGCGCCAAGCGCCGGCCGGCGCGGCTCGACGTCTGTGACGAGCCGCAGGATCTCGTCGAGCGGCTTGCCGGTCGTGTCGTACGGCCGGACGCCGGCCAGCAGCTCGTAGAGCAGCACGCCTAGCGCGTAGATGTCGCAGGCCGTCGTCACCGGCAGCCCGCGCAACTGTTCAGGGCTCGCGTAATTCGGCGTGAGGCCCCGTTGCCACAGCGCGGTCATCGTGGCCGAGCCGCCGGAATTCGAGGTATCGAGAAGCTTCGCGACGCCGAAATCCAGCACCTTGGGCACCCCGTCGGGCGTCACCAGGATGTTCGCCGGCTTCAGATCGCGGTGAACCACCGCGTGCTGATGCGCGAACTGGACGGCGCCGCAGACGCGCTGCATCAGCCGCATCCGCTCGTCGAGCGGCAGCTCACGGGAAGCCGCGTGCGCCGTGATCGGCGCGCCGTCGACGTACTCCATCACGAGGTACGCGAAGCCTTCCGGGCTGATCCCGCCGTCGATGAGCGTGACGATGTGGGGATGACGGAGGGCGGCGAGGATCTGGCGCTCGGTCTTGAAGTGCCGCAGCATGTCCGGGCTGACGAGCGGCGCCTCGATGACCTTCACCGCAGCCTGCTGCGTGAACTCGCTCGTGACGCGCTCGCCGCGATACACGACGCCCATCCCGCCGCGTCCGATCGGCTCGAAGAGGCGGAACCCGCCGATCGTGCGTCCGGTGAGCTCCGGCCGCCGATCGGTGATGGTCTCGATCGCCGCGCCGTTCAGGAACTCGCCGGCACGATCGTGCGAGGCGAGGAGCGACTCGACCTGCTGGCGAAGATCCGCGCGGCCCGTGCAACGTGCGTCGAGCAGCGCCGCCCGATCGGCCGGCGCCAGCTCGAGCGCCGCCGCAAAGATCGCTTCGACGTCGGTCCAGTCCGTGCCGCCCACTTTCCTGGTCCTCGATCAGGCGGCGCTGAGCTCGCGGAGCAGCCAGGCGCGCGCAAACGCCCAGTGGCGCTTGACCGTCGCCGGCGCGATGCCCAGGACGAGGGCGGTTTCTTCGACGGTCAGGCCGCCGAAGAATCGAAGCTCGACGACGCGAGCCGGACGCTCGGCGACGATCGTGAGCTGCTTGAGCGCATCGTCGAGCGCGACGAGATCGAGACGCGTGTCGATCCCGAGCGGTGTGGCCTCGTTCAACGGCAGCGTCAGGTGGTCCCTGCCGCGCTTGGCGGCGCCGCGCCGGCGGGAGTGGTCGACGAGAATCCGGCGCATGACCTGCGCGGCTGCGCCGTAGAAGTGGAGGCGATTCTCGAAGTTGGCCCGGCGGAGTCCCGCGAGGCGCATGAACGCTTCGTGGACGAGCGCGGTCGGTTGCAGCGTGTGGCCCGGACGCTCGCGTCGCATGTACGGCGCCGCGAGTTGGTGCAGCTCGTCGTAGACGAGCGGCGTCAGCTCGTCGAGCGCCTGCGCGTCTCCGTCGCGCCACCGTTGCAGCAGGCCCGTGATGTCGGCCATGGAAGAGGCCATTTTAGAACGGGTGGGGAGTATGGTCCCGCGCTGACAAACCACGGCCGGGAACGACGGGTTTGGCATCGGCCGGGGCTGAAATCACGCGAAACACCGAGGGAAATCGCGGGCACGGCTCTTGCTCCGTTGTGGATGGATATGTCCGGGAAAGCCAAGGCAGGCACCCGCCGCGCGACCCCCAAGAGTGCCTCGGCGGCCAGGAAGACGACGTCCAAGCGGAGCCCCGGCGTGGAGCGCCGGCAGGCCAAACGCCTGGACGTGCTCTGGCAGCTGAACGTGGAGATCCTGTCGCGGCCGATGCCCGTGAGCGTCAGCGACATCAGCGCGACCGGCTTCTCGGTCGAGACGACCACGCCCTTCGAGGAGGGCGAGGTCCACGAATTCCGCTTCTCGCTCGACGGCGGATCGTCCGCCACGATCCAGGCGGAGGCCGCCCACGGCGTCGCCAACGATCGCGTGGGCGAGCTGCAGCTCTATCTCACCGGCTTCAAGTTCGTCGAGCTCGATACCGAGCAGAAGCAGGAGCTCAAGGCCCTGCTCACCCAGATTCAGCAGTACCTCGCGCTCGCGTAGCTCATCCTGCTTTCGTGAACTCGACGCGGCGGTTGTTCGCCTTGCCTTCGAGCGTCGTGTTGACGTCGACCGGCTTGGTCGCGCCGTAACCCTTCGTCGTGAGCCGCGCCGCATCCACGCCCTGATCGACCAGCAGCTTCTTCACGGCATCGGCACGCGACTGCGAGAGCGTCAGGTTCTTCGCCGCGTCGCCGTCGGCATCCGTGTGGCCGCCGATCTCGAGCTTGAGCCCGGGATTGTCCTTGAGCAGCTTGACGATCTGGCCGACCGTGCCCATCGACTCGGGCTTCACAGTCGATTTGTTCACGTCGAAGAGGATGCCGTGCGTGACGATCTTGCCGTCCTTGGTGAGCTTGTCGATGAGCGTCATGCCGCCGCCCGCCGCGATGCGGACGTTCTTGATGATGATCGGGTTGTCCTTGTCGCCGATGCCGGCCAGTTCGAGAGAGGTCGGCTTGATCTTGGCGTCCGGCATGACGAGCACGCGGTTCTGATCGATGTACACCTTGATCTGCCCGTTCTTGAAGGCCAGCGCGGCGTGGTGCCATTTGCTCAGGAAATCGTCGGCCTCGCCCGGCGCGGTCGCGCTGAGGTCGTTCTCGAAGTTCTCGCTCGAGACGTCGTGGCCGACGTGGATGCCCTTGTCGCCGTCTTCGGTGCGGAAGTAGATGATGACCTGTTCGAACGCGCCCGGTTTGACGAAGAAATCGAACTCCACGGTGAACGGATCGCTCAGGTAGCTCGCCGTCTTCATGCGTGGCTCGACTTCCACGTAGTTGCCGTCGGTGAGCGCGAAGATCGGGTCGTCGCCCATCTTGTTGATGACGGCCTGGCCCTTCTTGAGCTTCCAGTGCGCCGGAAACTCGCCGTCGGTATCGGTGCGGAAATCATCCTCGAAGAGGATCTTGTCGCCGGGGACGAAGTCGTAGTTCTGATACGCCTTGTAGTCCTGCGCGACGGGTCGTGCCACGGCGGCTGCGATGAAGAACGAAAAAAGAAGCAGTCGTTTCATGTTGGGCATCATATCAACGCGCCAATCTGCCATCATCAGGCGTGGCCAGACTGAAAAACGTTCGCGTGCTCGTGGCCGGCGCCGGCCTGGCGGGGCTCGCTGCCGCGCGCGCGCTCGAGGCTGACGGAGCCTCGGTGACAGTAATTGAGGCGCGCGATCGCGTCGGCGGGCGCGTGTGGACGATTCGCGACGGATTTACTGCCGGCCAGTACGGCGAAGGCGGGGCAGACTTCGTCGAGTCGACGCAGACGGCGCTCGTGACGCTCGTGCGCGACCTGCGCCTGCGGCTGGTGCCGACCAACCGGCGAGGCTTCGGCTACTACGGCGTGAACGCGCGCGGCCGGCTGGCCGTGCAGTCGATGTCCGCCGGATTCCCGCCGCTCGCCGCCAGGCTGGGGCCGCTCGTCTACGCATACAAACTCGCCGAGCGTCGGTGGACGAGCGCGATTGCGCAGTCGCTCGCGCGCCAGTCCGTCGCGTCGTGGCTCGCGTCGAGCAAGGCTCCGGCGTGGCTCGCGCAGCGCATGCGCGGCTTCCGCGGGTTGTTCCTCGCGGACCCGGAAGATCTGTCGCTGCTGGCGCTCGTGGATTTTTTCGCGGACATGGACGAGTCCGGATGGGGCCACGCGTCTCGCGTCGTGGGCGGCAACGACGAGATCGCGACCGTGCTGGCGAAGCGGTTGAAGACACGCGTCAAGCTGGCCACCGCGCTGCGACGGATCCGCCAAACGGACGGAGGCATCATCGCCACCGTCGAGGAGCGATCGACGCACGCGGAGATCGCCGCCGACTACGCGATCGTCGCGCTGCCGGCGATTCCCGCGCGCGCGGTGGTCTTTGAGCCGGGACTGCCGTCGCTCCAACAGGACGCGCTCACGCATCTGCGGTACGGCGCGGCCACGCGTCTGCTGCTCCAATTCTCGCGGCGCTTCTGGAACAAGCCCGGCCGGCCAACCGCGTTTGGATCAGATCAGCCGATCGGGGCGCTCTGGGACGGGAACGAGCACCAGAAAGGTCCGGCGGCGATTCTCAGTTTTCTGGCGGGCGGCGGCGCGTCGCGCCAGCTTCAGGACATCCTCCGCGCCGAAGGCACCGACGGCGTGGTCAAGCGCCTGCAATGGCTCGGACGACCCTCGTCCGTCGTCGCGTCGCGCGCGGTCACCTGGGAAGACGATCCGTGGGCGCGCGGCGGATACGCGGCGTTCGATCCCGCCTTTGATCCTGCGTGGCGTGACGCGCTCGCGTGGCCACACCGGCGCGTGATGTTTGCCGGCGAGCACACGAGCCTGCGCTGGCAAGGCTACATGAACGGCGCCGTGGAAAGCGGCCAGCGCGCGGCCGCTGAGATCGCCGCGGTCCGCCTGAAATGACAACGCCGGGAGTGAGCGGCGTGGTCGCGCCTCTCAATCCCGGCGATGCCCTGACATGAGCAGCTGTGCTGCCCTTGGTTATTGCATCCTGTGTTCCAGGGGGCAAACTAGTGTGATCTCGTTTGTTTTCAACGAGTTACCGAATCGTGGTCTGCCTCTGAGATGACTTTTGTCTCCTGGTCTGCCATTCGTTTGATTTTCACCACCGGCTGAACAAGAATCGCGACGCCTCATGCCCTCCGCGTCGCTGCTCGCCTGGCTGTTCACGCGTTCCCTGCTGCTGCCGCACGAGCCCGCGACGATGAGCCTGGCGCCGCCGGGGGAGTTTGGCGCGAGCGCCAGCGTCGCCGGCCTGGTGGAAACGACGATGGCGGCGGTGACGAGCGATCGGTTCGACGCGAGCGGCGCCGGCACCGGCGTGGCGCCGAAGATTGGCGCGTACGACGCGTCGTGGACCTACACGACCTACCGGCTCGGCGATCTCGACATCACGAATCCGCTCAAGCCGGGCACGCCGCTCGTGCTGCCGGACACCGCCGCGCTCGACAGCTTCTCGATCACGACCGCGCCGAGCCTCGCGGAAGTGAGCGCCGCGGGCACGCGACTCGATCTCGCGCCGCTGCGTCCGGGCAGTTCGCCGTCCTTCACGTTTCAAGGCATCTTCAGTCCGCAGGCGTGGTCGGCGTCGCCCTCGTCGCCGCCTTCGATCGCGACGCTGCGGTCGCTCGAGGACGCGAGCTTCGTCTTCAGCGGGCCAATCGCGGGTGACCGCGCCGGAGCCGCGATTGCCGCGCGGCTGACGCACGCCACGCGGCTCGAACGCGGCCAGGCGCCCGATCAGGACGCGACGCTCGGGTCGTTCACCGGGCACGTCGTGATCACGCCGAAGGCGCACGACGAAGTGCGCCTGCTCGGCGTGTATCAGCGCGCGCAGCACCCGAACGACGCGTGGATGCCGATCGACAACACGACGCGCGCGCGCGACACGCTCTCGCTCTTTCAGGGCGCGTGGGAGCGCAGCGATCCCGATCATCTAGCGTGGCGCGTGGCCGGCGGCGTGCAGCACGCGTTTCTCGATCCGACCACGATCGTGGCGACGCCGACGACTTCGATCGACTCGGTGAACGACGGCGCCGTGCTGCCGATCCTGCTGCAGCCGGCCGGGAGCACGACCGCGTTCCGGATGGCGGTGGACCTCAAGCGCCAGTCTTCGTCGGCATCGAAGCACGACTGGCGCGTCGGCGCGACGTTCGAGCACGACGTCATGCATCCCGAGCTCGTCGTGACGCCCGGCGCGGTCGAGTTCGTGAACGGCGAATCGGCGCGGATCTGGCAGTTCGATCCGAGTGTCAACGGCACGGCGACCTGGCATGAGACGACGAGCGCGATCTTCGGCGCCGATCGGATCAAGCTCGGCGATCGCGCGTCGGTCGAGGGCAGCGTACGGTTCGAGACCGTGTCGGCGTCGAACGGCGGCGCGACCTCCGTCTCGTGGACCGATTTCTATCCGCGCGTGCTTTTCAAAGCGACGGTGTCGAAGGACGCGGGGCTCGGCGTCTTCGTCGACGCGTCGCGCGCCGGCATGCCGCTGCCGCCGCTCGCGCTCGCGTTCGGCGATCCCGCGTCGCCGACGGGACGCGTGTATCAGTGGACGGACGCCAACCACGACGGCGTCGCGCAGTTGACCGAGCGCGGTCCGCTGGTCGCGCGTGTGGGGCCGGGCGCGGGAGCGGGCACGCCGCTGTCGGAGATCGACAGCAATCTCGCGCGTCCAGCCGTCATTCAAACGGTGGCCGGCGTGTCCGTCGATCGGCCGCGCTGGTCGGCGACGCTCGCCGCGATCATCCGGCGCTCGTCCAATCTCATTCAGGTCGAGGATCCCGGCGCGCAGTACACCCTGATCCAGATGCCCGACGAGGGCCTCAACGAAGGCGGACCGAAGACCGAGCTGCTCGACACCTACAGCCGCACGCCCGCGAGCTTCGGGCTCGATCACTACGTGCTCACGAATCCGTCCGGCCTCGTGTCGACTTACGAAGGGCTCGATGCGAGCGTCCAGTGGCGCTCCGAAAACGTCGTCGTCGCATTCACCGCGACCGCGGCGCGCGCGCACTCGACGAGCGCGGTGCGCGGGTTCCGCGCGGACGAAAACGATCCCGGCGTGCTCGACGTCTCGGCCAATCCCAACGCGCTCGTCAACGGTCTCGGCCGGCCGTTCTACGATCGCGGGTACACGGGCAAGGTCGCGATCGGTATCCGCTTCCCGCACGACATCCGGCTCGGGACGATCGTCCGCTACCAGGACGGCCAGCCGTTCGCGCGGCTCGCCGTCGCCGAGGGCCTCACGCAGGGCCCGGAGCCCATCCGCGCGTATCCGAACGGCCGCACGCGCTTCAGCTTCGTGGGCACCGTGGACATGCGCGTGCAGAAGGACTTTGCCGTCGGCCGCGGCCGGCTCGGCCTCTTTGCGGACATCTTCAACCTCTTCAACACGAATCGCGAGGTCGAGGAGTTCGCCAACTCCGGCCCGGATTTTCGCGGTGTTTCCGCCGTCGAACCGCCGTTCTCCTTGCGGCTCGGATTGCGCGTGAGGTTCTAGCGCGCAGTTGTCAGGCCCCAGGCCCCGGGCCTCAGACGGAGCAGCGGAACCCGCGGAACCTGTCGAACCCGCCGAACCTTGTCGAACCCGCGAAATCTCGTATATTTACGGCGTCGCTTTTCCCGAGGAGCCCGTCCATGAGGACTGTCCTGCGTCTGCTGTGCGTTGTCGCTTTCACCGTGACCGCTCAACCGCTTGCCGCGCCGCGATCCGCTGCTGATGCCGCGCCGGCGCGCGAGCTGCCGAAGCCCAACTACGACCTCGCGTCGCGGTGGACGTCGACCAAGGTCGGCAAGTACGTCTTCTCGACGGCGGTCACGCCGCACTGGCTCGAGTTCAGCGACCGGTTCTGGTACAGCTACGAGACCTCGGCCGGAATGAAGTGGTGGATGATCGATCCGGTCAAGAAGACGAAGGCGCCGCTGTGGGACAACGCGAAGATCGCGGCGCAGCTGACGCGCATCCTGCGCACGCCGTACGATGCGCAGCATCTGCCGGTCGGCACGATCAAGTTCATCGAGAACGACACGAAGATTCGCTTCAGCGTGAGCCTGCCGCGCGATTCGAAAGTCGAGAACGCCGCCGGGCAGGAAATCACCGGCGAGACGCAGACGCAGGAAAACCAGGTGCAGGGCGGCGGCGGACGCGGCGG
>DATEGZ010000309.1:0-13514 GCA_035279905.1 Vicinamibacterales bacterium | reverse complement strand
CGTCCGTCCAGTTCATTGCGGGCCGACTCCTGTCATATGTGGATATACGATATATCGACAGTCATTCGACGTAAAGCGCGCGGAGCCGGTTTGTCGGCTGGGCCATGGTGGTCGTCGCGCTGGCGTCCGTGCGCACCGGTTTCGCGCGGCTCGCGCGCGCCAGCGTGGACGCTGGTCGCGCTCAACGTCGGCGGCACGATGCTGCATCTTCGGCCGTGGCGCGAGGCCGCCGCGACTCGCGACGAGGTCCTGCGTGCAGCCGCCGCGGACGATCGCCTTCGCGCGTGTGCCGACGTCGCGCTCGTCGATCTGCCGGACTCGACGCAAGGCGCCTACATCTTCAGGAACAGCGTCAAGGAAGCGTTCCAGCGCGTCGGGATCGTCGTGAATGCGCAGGCGTCCACGCCGGGCTGCACGTTTCGCTGGAGCGACAAGAGCCGCCGGTTCTATCCGGGCTGAGCCGCGCCGATGCTAGCGCACGCGCAGTACGACCTTGCCGACGACGTCGCCTTGTTCGAGCTTGCGATGCGCGGCGGCGGCATCGGCGATCGGAAAGACCTCGTCGACGAGCGGCCGCACGCGGCCGGACTCGAGGAACGGCCAGACCTCGCGCTCGAGCGCGAGCGCGATCGCGCCTTTTTCCGCGGGGGTGCGGATCCGCAGCGTCGATCCCGTGAGCGTCAGCCGCTTCAGCATGATCGTGCGCAGCTGCACCTCCGCGGCCGATCCGCCCATCACGCCGATTTGCACCAGGCGCCCGTCGCGAGCCAGGCACTCGAGATTCCGCTGCGCGTACGCGCCACCGATGATGTCGAGGACGACGTCCACACCGCGTTTGGCGGTGATCTCTTTGACGACCTCGAGGAAGTCCTCGGATCGATGGTTGATGCCGCGTGTCGCGCCGAGCCGCTCGACGGCCTGGCACTTGGCGGCCGTGCCCGCGGTCGCGAGCACCTTCGAGCCGCGCGCGACCGCGATCTGAATCGCGGTCGATCCGATGCCGCTCGTCCCGCCGTGCACGAGCAACCACTCGCCGGCCGCCAGCCGCCCGCGCTCGAACACATTGGTCCACACCGTGAAGAACGTCTCCGGCACCGCGGCCGCGTCGATCATCGACAGGCCCTTCGGCACCGGCAGGCATTGCACGGCCGGCGCGACGCAGAGCTCGGCGTAGCCGCCGCCCGCGACGAGCGCGCACACTTCGTCGCCCACGCGCCAGGCGCGGCCCGAAGCGGATCTTGCGTCGCCGTCAGGGACCGCCGGGCCGATCGCGGAAATCCGTCCGGCGACCTCGAGTCCGGGAATGTCTGTTGTGCCTGGCGGCGGGGGATAGCGGCCCTCGCGCTGCATGAGGTCGGGACGATTGACGCCCGCGGCCTCCACGGCGATGAGCACTTCGCCTGGCCCGGGCTCCGGCGCCGGCCGATCCGTCAGACGCAAGACCTCGGGCGGGCCGGGGTTAGGGATTTCGATGGCCTTCATCTATGGTGTCGCTGGTGAAAGTCGTCATTCCCGGCGGGTCGGGCCATCTGGGACACGTGCTGGCGCGATCGTTCGCCCGAGACGGACACGACGTCGTCATTTTAAGCCGGCGCCGCGCGCCGCTGCCGTGGCGCGTCGTCGAATGGGACGCGGCGTCGCTCGGCGCGTGGACGGCCGAACTTGAAGGCGCGGACGTGCTGATCAATCTGGCCGGCCGCAGCGTCAACTGCCGGTACACGCCGGCGCGCCGGCGCGAGATTCTCGATTCGCGCGTCGTGTCCACGCGCGTCCTCGGCGAGGCGGTCGCGCGCGCGAGCCGTCCGCCGCGCGTGTGGCTGCAGTCGAGCACCGCGACGATCTACGCGCACCGGTTCGACGCGGCCAACGACGAGGCCACCGGCATTCTCGGCGGATCCGAGCCTGGCGTGCCGGACACGTGGAATTTCAGCATCGACGTCGCGACGAAGTGGGAGCGCGAGTTCGACCGCGCTCCGGCCACGCCGGACACGCGCAAAGTCGCGATGCGTTCGGCCATCGTCATGAGCCCCGAGCGCGACGGTCCGTTCGAGGTATTGCTGCAGCTCGTTCGGCGCGGACTCGGGGGCACGAGCGGGGACGGGCGGCAGTTCGTCTCGTGGATCCACGACGAGGACTTTGTTCGAGCCGTGAAGTGGCTCATCGATCGTGCCGACATCTCTGGCGTCGTGAATCTGGCCGCGCCGAATCCGCTGCCGAACGCCGAGTTCATGCGCGCGCTCCGGGACGCGTGGGGCACGTCGATGGGCCTGCCGGCGCCCGCGTGGCTCCTGGAGATTGGCGCGCTCTTCATGCGCACCGAAACCGAGCTCGTGCTGAAGAGCCGGCGCGTCGTCTCGGCGCGGCTGCGCGATCACGGATTTGTATTCAGCTGGCCGCAGTGGCCCGAGGCGGCGCGCGATCTCGTCAAGCGGTGGCGGTCCCGGCCAACCGCTGATAGCATCTCCGCGCCGTGACCGAGATCACCGTGCCCCTGGTTTCGCGGAGGCGCGAGCGCGTGCAGCTCTTTCAGAAGCTGCAGCACGCGGTGCCCGCGCCGGTCCTGTTCGGCGACGGGATGAGCCGGCTCACGGGTCACGCGGCGCTCTGGAGCACGGCGCTCGGCGCCGCGGAAGTCGCGGCGAGCGCCGTCGTGATCGTCGCGCTCCTTCGCGCCATTCGCGATCAGCGCAAGCCGGCGGCGCACGTCCACCACGCGCACGGCGTCGACTGGATCGATGTCTTTCTTGGCGTCATGGTGCTCGTCGAGGTGCTCGTTCACCATCACGAGACCGGACGAATCCAGCGGCCGTCGTTGCTTCTGGGTGTGACCCTGATCGGGCTGGGACTCGCGCACGGCTGGCTGTTCGCGCGCGCCGCGCGCCGCCGCGCGCTGAGCGTGACCGACGACGGCATCACGGTGGGCCAGAAGTTCTTCCGGCGCTTTTCGGTGCGCTGGCCCGACATCGCCGAGATCCATGTCAGCGAAGCCCGCGGCTACGTCATCGCGCGAGACGGCCGCGAACATCGCTTCGACTTCGACGACCTGCAGGCGCCCGCCGACGTTCGCAGGGCGCTTCACGCGGCGCAGGCCAGGTGGCAGGCGCCGACCGCTCCCAGTACGGTGTGACCATGCCGACGCTCATCGCACGTCCGACCGTCATCAAAGCCGCGGGCAACAAGCCGAAGAGCATCAAGGAATTCGCCGGCCGGGTGAACTCCGGGCATGCCGGCGTGAGCGTGGCCCAGATGGCCTCGCCCGAAGGCTGGGTCGAGCCGGGACAACGGCCGGAGTTCGAGGAGATCACGGTCGTGCTGCGCGGCGTGTTGCGCGTCGAACACGCGGGCGGCACGATCGACGTGAAAGCCGGGCAGGCGATCGTGACGCATCCGGGCGAGTGGGTCCGGTACAGCAGTCCGCTCAAAGGCGGCGCGCGGTACGTCGCGGTGTGTCTGCCGGCCTTTTCGCCCGAGACGGTGCATCGTGATGAAGAGTGACGGCCGCTGATGTCGTTCGCGATTGAATCGGTCGGCCTTCGGAAAGCGTTCGGCGATCTCGTCGCCGTGGACGGCATCAATCTCGCCGTTCCGCGCGGCAGCTTTTACGGTTTTCTCGGTCCCAACGGCGCCGGCAAGTCCACGACGATCAAATGTCTGACCGGGTTGATCCGGCCCACCGGCGGCACGTACCGGATTCTGGACGTGGATCCGGTGGCCGAGCCGGTCGAGGTCAAGCGGCGCATCGGGGTCGTGCCCGAGGATCTCGCGCTCTTCGATCGCCTCACGGGCGCCGAGACGCTGGCGTTCGTCGGCCAGGTGCACAACCTCAACGCGGCGAACATCCGCGAGCGATCGTCGGAGCTGCTCACGCTCATGGACCTCACGCGCGCGCAGAACGATCTGGTCGCGGACTACTCGCACGGCATGCGCAAGAAGATCGCGCTCGCCACGGCGCTCCTGCCGGCGCCGCGGCTGCTCTTTCTCGACGAGCCGTTCGAGGGTGTGGACGCCGTCGCCTCGCGGCAGATTCGCGATCTGCTCGCGCATTTCGTCAGGAACGGCGGCACGGTGTTCCTGACCACGCACATCCTCGAGATCGTCGATCGGCTCTGCGATCACATCGGCATCATCAACCGCGGCCGGCTCGTCGCGCAGGGGCCGATCGCCGAGCTGCGCGGCGCGTCCGGCAGCCAGTCGCTCGAGGAGCGATTCTTCGAGCTCGTCGGCGCCGATCGCACGGTCGCGCCCGCGCTCGACTGGCTCTCGCGGTGACGATCCTTCGATCCCTTCGCGCCTTCATGTGGCTGCGATGGCGCCTGCTCGTCAACGCCATCCGCGGCGGCGAGCGGCGCGACACGCTCGAGACGGTGTCGCGGACGCTGGCGGTGATGGCGCCGATCATCGTGCTCGTCCTGTCGACGGGCTCGCTCATCGCCGCCGGCATCCTCGGCTTCGTCGGCGGCCGCGCGGCCGCGAGCGGCCTCGTCGAGCCCACCACGATCGTCTTCATCGTCCGCGCCGTCCTCGGCGTCCTGCTCGGGCTCATCGTCGTCATGACGATCCTCGCGCCGGTCCAGACGATGATGTCGAGCTACAACCGGCTGTTGCTGCTGCCGATTCCGCGCGCGTCGCTGCACCTGGTCGAAGTGATGGCCAATCTCACGGACCCGTGGCTCACCGTCATCATTCCCGGGCTGTTCACGTTTGCCATCGGCCTCGCTTTGGGCGGACGCGGAATGATGGCGCTGGTCGCTGCGGCGGCCGGGCTGGCCATGGTGTTCGTGCTGATCTCGATCGCCGCGCTCGTGAGCTTTCTGCTGGGCTGGCTGCTGCGCAGCCGGCGGCGCGGCGAGCTGTTCACGCTCGTGTTCGTGCTCGGACTCTCGATGGTGTCGATCGTCCCGGCGCTCGTCTCGTCCAACCTCGACGCCGATCGAAAAGTGCGCCAGTCGCAGGGCCGCCCGCGCCGCGAGCCGTTTTCCGTCACGCGGTTCGACGCGGCGCTCCCGCGATGGTCCGCGGTGATCCCCTCGGAGCTCTACGGCACCGCGATCAGCTTCGCGGCCGAGCGCCGGCCCGGGATCGCGTGGCTGGCCGTGCTGCTGCTCGGACTCGAAGGCGTGGCGATTTTCGCCGCATCGTCGGCAGTGCACGCGCGGTTGATTACGTCGCTCGAGAACGAGCACGAGCGGCACCGGCGTGTGGCCAAGCCGCTTGGCGGCTGGGAGCTGCCGTTCGTCGGTGCGTGGAGCTCGGCGGTCGCGATGGCGTCGCTCAGGACGGGGCTGCGATCCGTTCGCGGCCGATTGTCGATCTTGCTGCCGGGCCCGCTGTTGCTGGCGCTGTCGATTCTGTTCCGCCGGATGCCAGAAATCCCCGGGCCGATCCTCGCGGTCTTGAGCCACGGCGGGCTGGTGTTTGCCGCGGGCTCCGTGCTCGCGCTCCACGCGCTGCAGCCGTTCACGATGAACCTGTTCGGCACCGATCGCGCCGGGCTGACGCTGTTGTTTCTGCAACCGCTCAGCGACCTGACGCTCGTACGGGGCAAGGTGCTCGGATGCGGATTGCTGCTGGGTGCCGCGATGTCGCTGTGTCTCGTCGTCTCGGTGATCGTTGCGCCGTCCGGATCGCCGTGGACGTGGATCAGCGTGCCGATCGGCATGGCGTCGATCTGCACGTTGCTCGGACCGGTCGCGGTCTGGGTGTCGGCGCTGTTCCCGGTGCCGGCCGATCTGAGCAAGACCGGCAGCGGCGGCAACCCGCATCCCGTCGCGATGTTTGCCGGCACGTTCACGGTGATGGGGCTCGCCGTGCCGCCCGCGCTCATCGTCTACATCGGCGAGTTCTGGCTGCGGCGTCCGGCGCTCGTGCCGTTGCTGATGAGCGGCTGGCTCGCGTTTTCCTTCCTGCTCGCCTGGCCGCTCTTCGTCCTCGCCGCCCGCGCCGTCACGCCGCGGCGTGAGAACCTCGCCCTGCTCAGAAAGTAGCGTCCGTTTCGAGACAACCGCTCTTGTAGACAAACTACAAGGGAACCTGTTAGCCTTGTCGAACGTCTACACGTGGAGGAATGATGGCTCGACCGCCGAAAAGCGATCTGCTGCAGGGCACGCTCGATCTGCTGATTCTCAAGACCCTCGCGCTTGGATCCCAGCACGGATGGGGGATTGCGCAGCGCATCAAGCAGATGTCGCAGGACGTGCTGCAGGTCAACCAGGGCTCGCTCTATCCGGCGCTCCATCGCCTGGAGGAACAGGGGTGGATCGCGTCCGAGTGGGGCACCTCCGAGACCAATCGACAGGCGAAGTTCTATCGCCTCACTCGCGGGGGCGAGCGCCAGTTGGCGCGCGAGGCCGCCAGTTGGGAGCAGGTCTCGTCGGCGGTGGCGCGCATCCTCCAATCCACGTAGCGCAAGAAGGAGCCGACCATGTGGACGCGACTTCGGCAGGGCCTGCGGTTCGCCACCCGCGGGGAGCGGATGAACGACGACATCCACCGCGAAATCGACGCGCATCTGCAGATGGAGATCGACCACCGCGTCGCGGCCGGCGCGCCGCTCGAGGAGGCGCGCCGCGCGGCGCTGCTTGAATTCGGCCGCGTCGATCTGGCAGAGGAGCAAGTCCGCGACGTCCGCGGGCTGACCTTCTGGGATCACTTCATGCAGGACCTGCGCTACGGCGCGCGCACGCTGCGCCGCTCGCCGGGCTACGCGTTCGCCGCGATCCTCACGCTCGGCCTCGGCATCGGCGCCAATTCAGCGATGTTCAGCGTCATCAACGGCACGCTGCTGCATCCGCTGCCGTACCGTGACAGCGGCCGGCTCATTCGCATTCGCAACGACGCTCCGCTCGCCAATCGCCAGGACGTCGGCGTCTCGATCGCCGAGACACGAGACCTGCGCCAACGGCTGGGCGCGCTCGAATCGTTCGTCGAGTACCACCAGATGCACTTCGTGCTGCTCAACGAAGGCGAGCCGCACCGCGTGAACACAGGCGTCGTGTCGCCGCAGTACTTCGACGTGTTCGGCATTCGCCCGGCGTACGGCCGGACCTTCACGCCGGCCGACGACGTCCTCGGCGCCGAGCCGGTCCTGATCCTCAGCTACGCGTTCTGGCAGAAGCAGTTCGGAGGCGACCCAAGGGTCGTAGGCACGGTTGTGGAGATGAACGATCACGCCCACACGATCGTCGGCGTGCTGCCGGCCATCGGCCAGTACCCCAACAACGACGACGTGTACATGCCGACGTCGGCGTGTCCGTCCCGCGCGGGCGCTGAGCCGGGCAGCCACAACAACCATCGCCAATTTGGAATCCTGCTGGCGTTCGGGCGCATGAAGCCTGGCGCCACCGTGTCGCAGGTGAGCGCCGACGCGCAGGCCGAAGGCAGGTCATGGGCGCAGCAGTACCCCGACCGTTATCGCCCGACGCAGACGGGCTTCACGACGTCCGCGATTGCGCTCGACGACGAGATCACGCGCAACGCCCGGCCGATGCTGTTCGCGCTCGTCGGCACGACGGTGCTCGTGTTGTTCATCGCGTGTGCGAACGTCGCAAATCTGTCGCTGTCGCGTACGCTCAGGCGCGACCGCGAGCTCGCGCTTCGTTCCGCGCTCGGCGCCAGCCGTCTCCGGCTGATCCGCCAGTTGCTGACCGAGAGCATGATCGTCGCCTTCGCGGGCGCGGTGCTGGGTTTGCTGATCGCGTGGCCGACCGCCAGGATGCTCGCGGCGTTCGCGAGCCGCTTTACACCCCGCGCGATCGACGCCTCGATCGACAGCACCGTGCTCGCGTTCACGCTCTTCGTCGCGTTGCTCACGGGCCTCGTCTTCGGCGTCGTCCCGGCCCTGTCAGGACGCAAGACCGTCGTCACGTCGCTCAAGGATGGCGCGCAGTCTGGCGATGCGCCCACGCGCCAGCGCATCCGCTCGGGTCTCGTCGTCGCGCAAGTCACGATCTGCTTTGCGCTCGTCGTCGGCGCCGGCCTGTTCCTCGAGAGCCTGCGACGGTTGTCGTCGGTCGACCTGGGCTATCAGGATCCCGGCCATGTGCTGACCGCGCAGCTGCACGGCAACTTCTCGCGCCTCAACACGCCTCAGGATTTCTACCGGTTCGAAACCGGCCTGCTCGACGGACTGAAAGCGATGCCGGGGGTGGTCAGCGCGGCCATGACGAATGCCGTGCCGCTCACGGGCGCGCCAGGGGCACAGCCGGTCACGATCGCCGGCCAGGCGGAGCCGACAGGATTGCCGCCGACGGTCGACATCAATGTCGCGAGCAATGACTACTTCTCCGTTCTCGGACTGCCGATCGTCCGCGGACGCGCGTTCAACTCGCTCGACACGGCGGAGGCGCCGCGCGTCGCCGTCATCAACCAGACGATGGAGAAGCTCTGGAACCTGCGCGATCCGATCGGCAACGAGTTCACGGTCCCGCTCGGGACAAACGCGCAGGGACAGCAGCAGTCCAGGACCTTCCGCGTCGTCGGCATCGTGGCCGACATGCGGCAGTATCAAGTCACCTCAGGACCGATCGCGCAGTTCTATTTCCCGAGCTCACAGGCTGGCGGCAACTACGGGCCGTCGCTGATGATCCGCACGCACGGCGATCCGTTCAGCATCACGAACGCCGTCAAGGCGATTGTGCACAAGCTGGACGACGCGACACCGGTCGAGGACGTGCAGACACTTGAAGAGCTGCGCCTGGGCCAGCTGCAATCGCCGATGCTGACGACCGCGCTGCTCGGCGTGTTTGCGGGGCTCGCGCTCGTCATCACGCTCGCGGGCGTCGGCGCGGTGATCGCGACGTCGGTCAGCCAGCGCACGCGCGAGTTCGGCGTGCGCATGGCGCTCGGCGCGAGCCGATCGTCCGTGCTGAGCATGGTGCTGCGTCAGGCGATCTGGCTGCTGGTGGCGGGACTGGTGCTCGGCGCCGGCAGCGCGATCGCGTTCAGCCGCGTGCTCGCGCAGTATCTGTTCAACACGGCGCCGACCGAGCCCGCCGTCTACGTCGCCGTCGCCGGCTTCGTGCTGCTGGCCGGGACGGTGGCTTGTCTCGCGCCGGCGCGGCGAGCCACCAGGGTGGATCCGTTGCGGGCGCTGCGATCGGAATGACCTTTAGGCATTGATGATCGCGCGATCGCGCCATTGGTGATTGTCGGCGAGGCGATCGCTGCTGGCTGATTGTCGTACGATCCATTCAATGAGACGACAACTGTCGCTTTGGGCGCTGTGCCTGGTACTGACGGTGTCGACCGCCTGCGGCTGTCAACAAACGGCGTACAAAGAGCTGGCATCCCCCAACGGAGGATATGTCGCGGTCCAAAGAGAGACCAACTGTGGCGCGACAGATCCTTTCGGAACGGAGATCTCGATTCGATCGAGAGAACCGCGCGCAGGGATCGCGTTGTTTGGTTTCGCGACCAGGCGTGTGTTCCTCGCTGATGTCGCGCTTAGCCGCACGCGAGTCACTTGGCTCGACACCCGAACTCTTGAGATTGTGTGTACTGACTGCGAGAAGTACGGCGTTGCGGAAATGGTGGCGACCTGGAGAGAGGTAACCGTGAAGTTCGATGTCGGAAAGGCCGGCAAGGGCGTATTTTAGGACGAGGGGCAGTCTGGCACCCTTCGTTTGCTTCATGCGCGCCTGGCTTTTCGCGACGGTCTTCGTCATCGCTCAATCAGCTCAACCGCAGTGCGGCACCTCGACGCCTGCGGTCAACGGCCCGGTCACTGACACGTTCACAACGTCCGACGGCCTGCTGCTCGGCGTGCAGGTCATCGCGACGAATCTCGAGATTCCGTGGAGCCTGGCGTTCGCGCCGGACGGCCGCCTGTTCTTCACCGAGCGGCCCGGCCGCGTCCGCATCTATCTCAATGGTCAGGTCCTCGCGGTTCCGGCGCTGACGCTCGATGACGTGCACGCGGAAGGCGAGAGCGGCGCGCTGGGCATCGCGCTCCATCCGGACTTCGCGAACAATCACTTCGTCTACATCCTGTACACCGCAAACACGAGCGGCGGCGTGGTCAACCGGCTCGCGCGGTACCGCGAGGCCAACAACACGCTTGCCGACCGCGCGATTCTCTTCGAGCAGTTCTCCGCGGCCTCAATTCACGACGGCGGACGGATCAAGTTCGGCCCGGACGGCAAGCTCTACATCACGATGGGCGATGCGGCGAACACATCGAACCCTCAGTCGTTCGGATCGTTCAACGGCAAGATCCTGCGGGTGAACGACGACGCGTCGACGCCGGCGGACAATCCGTTTGGCGGGCCGATCTGGACGCTTGGTCATCGCAACCCGCAGGGGATCGCGTGGCATCCGGCGACCGGCGACTTGTGGGGCACCGAGCACGGCAACGTCGGCAACGACGAGGTGAATCTTCTGCGAAAGGGCCGCAACTACGGGTGGCCGGTGATCGAAGGCGCGGCGACGCGGCCGGACATGGAGGCGCCGGTCCGGTTCTACTCGCCGTCGATCGCGCCGTCGGGCGCGGCGTTCTACAACGGCGCCCTGATGCCGGGTCTGCGCAACAACTTCATTTTCGCGACGCTCGCCGGCCGGCACATCGAACGGCTCGTGCTCGATCAGGCGGGGACGCAGATCGCGTCACGTGAAGTGTGGCTCCAGGACGCCTACGGCCGCATCCGCGACATCGTCGCCGGTCCGGATGGCGCGCTGTACTTCTGCACGAACAACCGAGACGGCCGCGGCACGCCGACCGCAGCGGACGATCGCATCGCGCGGATCGTGCCGAGGCAATGACGACAACCCGTGTCATTGGGCTATTGGGTCATCGGGTCATTGGGCTATTGGCTGCGGGCCGCACAATAACCCAATGACTCAATAGCCCGATGACCCAATGTCTACGCGCCGCGCATCGCTTGGACCGGCGCGATCCGTGCCGCGCGCCTTGCGGGCAGCCAGCTGGCAAGGAGTCCGGCTGACGCCAGCACGAGCGTGACGATCGCGAGGATCACCGGATCCGCGCTGCGGCCCTGATAGACCAGCGACCGCATTCCGAGGCCCGCGCCGAACGCGAGCGCGGAGCCGATGGCCAGGCCAATCGCCGACCACGTCAGCCCCTCGCGGACGATGAGCCAGATCACGCTCGAGGGCGTCGCGCCGAGTGCCACGCGGATGCCGATCTCGCGCGTGCGGCGGGAGACAACGTACGCCTTGAGGCCGTAGAGCCCGATCGTCGCGAGGAAGAGTGCCGCGCCGCCGAACGCGCCGAGGATCGCGGCGAAGACGCGCGTGAGCGTGAAGATCGCATTGGTCGCACGCCAGCCGGACAGCGTCTGCATCGCCAGGATCGGCAGCGCGGTGTCGATCGACGTGAGCTCGCCGCGAAGGCCCGGCAGCAGCGCCGACTCCGCGTCGGCGTTCGACACCGACGTCCGGATGTGCATGAACGCATTCGACTGGAATTTCAGACCGTAGGGCACGTAGATGTGCGTGCGGAGCTGGTCATCCGACAGCTCGTCGCGCAACCCCGGCGCGACGCCGACGATGTTGAGAATCACCGGCTTCTCGTTCGCGTCGTCGTGTGGCGTGTACTGAATGGACTGTCCGACGGCATTCCCCGTGTCGAACAGCCGCCGCGCGAGCGGCTCGTCGATGATCGCGACGTTGCGCGCGCCGGCTTGGAGATCCTCGGCCGGACCAAATTCCCGGCCCGCGATCATCTTGAGCCCAAGCGACGAGAAGTAGTCCGCCGAGACGATCGTGTAGGTCGCGCTCACCAGCCCGGCCGACGCCGCGGCGTCGCCTGGCATGATCCGGGCGCCGGCCTTCTGGACGTTCTCGCTTTCCGAGAACTCGCCGTACGGCATGAGCGATGACAGGCTTGCCGCCGTCACATCCGGGCGGGACCGCACGTGCGAGAGGATGCGCGTGTAGAGATCCTTCGAACGCGCCTCGTCGTAGCCAGCGAGGCTCGAGTCCATCTCGACGAGGATGCCGCGATCGAAGCTGAAGCCGGGATCCGCTTTCGCCGACTCCATCGCGCCGCGGAACGCCATCGCCGCCATTGTCAGCATCACGAGCGAGAAGGCGAGCTGCGTGGTGACGAGCAGGTTGGACATCGACAGCCGGCCGCGGCGGCCGCCGAACTCGCCCGCCTGGTCCTTGAGCTCGGGCACGGCGTCGGTCCGCGCCATCTTCCACGCGGGCAGCAGGCCGAACATGAGCGTGGCGACCACGCAGCTCGCGATCGTGGCGCTGAACATCCGGAAGTCTGGCGTCCAGTCGAAGGTCAGCGCGACCGGCGAGACGGGCGCGATCACCGCGAGCAGCGTCCTCACGGCGAGCGACGCGACGAGCAGGCCGAGCACGCCGCCGACGAGCGACAGCACGAAACCCTCGATGATGAGCTGCCGTACGATGCGGCCGCGGCTGCCGCCGATCGCCAGGCGGATCGCGAACTCCTTGCGGCGCGCGCCGCCCCGGGCCAGCAGCATGTTCGCGAGGTTGAACGACGCGATGAGCAGCACGACCGCGGCCATCGAAACGAGCGCGACCGTGAACCCCGTCAATTCGCTATCCGTCGTCGGCTGCGTGCTGACCGAAAAGCGGGCCAGCGGCTGGACGGACATCTCGTGGTCGCGAAGCTCCGCGGGATGCGCTTGCGCCATCGTCGCGCCGGCAGCCTGCACCGCGGGCTGCACCGACTCGACGGTGGCGCCGGGCTTGAGACGCGCCAGCACGATCATGCTGTAGACGCGGCGATCGGCCAGCGTGCCCGTGCCGGAGCGCATCATGTCCATGGTGATCGTGTCGTAGACGCCCGTCGGCACCCACAGCTCCGGCGTCACGAACGCCAGCGATCCGCCGAACCCGCGCTGCGCCACGCCGACGACGGTGAACGAACGGCCGCTCAAGCGAACCGTCTGTCCGATGACGTCCGCGCGCGCGCCGAGCCGCCGCCACGCGCCGTCGCTCAGAATCGTGACGGCGAGATTCGCGCCCGGCCGTTCTTCCTCGGCCGTGAACGCCCGCCCGAGCGCGACCGGCGCGCCGAACGTGTCGAAGAAATTGGCGGTGACGATGTCCGCGAGCACGCGGCGCGTGCTGTTGCCCTCCGTGAGGCCCGCGAGCGTCATGTTGTGCGCGGTGACTGCTGCAAACAGGTCGGTGCGCGCGCGCACCTCCTCGAACTCCGGCCAGGAAAACGCGCGATACGAGTTGGGCTGCGTCGTGTCGCGCGTGTACACGCCGACGACCGGCGACTGCGTCCGGCCGGTGAGCGGCTTGAACATGAGCGCGTCGGCAATCGCGAACACCGTGATGTTGGCGCCGATCCCGAGCGCCAGCACCAGGGCCGCGGCCGCCGTGAACCCGCGATGGCGGACGAGCAGCCGGAACGCATAGCGGACGTCAGACAAGATGGATTTCATGGTCAAGAGGACGCGAATACCCCCCGAATGGTTCGACGGGTTCGACAAGTTCGGCGGGTTCCGCAGGTTCAGCGCGTCGGCGTGCCCGAGATCTTGAACCAGCGGAACTCGTCGAACCAGTCGAAC
>DATEGZ010000308.1:0-39611 GCA_035279905.1 Vicinamibacterales bacterium | reverse complement strand
AGGCGGCGTCGCGGGCAGTGAGCATCAAAACCGGCGTGCGATTCGCGCGCGCGCGCAGCCGCTGCACGACCTCCACGCCGTCGAACCCCGGCAGCATCACGTCGAGCACCGCGACATCGAAGTCGGCCGCGGCCGCCAGCTCCACCGCTTCCGGCCCCGTCGACGCGACTTCGACGACGTGCCCGTGCTCGGCCAGGCCGCGCCGCACCAGGGCGCGCATGCGCGGGTCGTCTTCGACGAGCAGGAGCCGCACGTCTGCATTGTGCCCGATCCCGCCGCGGGCCGCCTCCTCTTCAGATGATCTTCATGGTCCCGTGATGCAATGATGCTCGCCAAAGGAGGCCGTCGTGACCCGTCGCATCCTCATCGCCTTGATCGCCGTCGCGTTTGTTCCTGGCATCGCGCAGGCCCAGACGACACCCAAGCCCGCAACGCCGGCCAAGCCAGCCGCGGCCAAACCGAAGGTGACGCTGCCGCCGGCCATCGAGGCGGCCTTCAAAGCCGCGTACCCGTCAGCGACAATCAACAACGTCTCGAAAGAAAAAGAAGCCGGCCAGGAGATCTACGAAGTCGAGAGCGTCGATCGCGGCCTGCATCGCGATCTCAACTACAAGGCCGACGGTACCGTCATCGACACGGAGGAGGAAGTCGCTGAGGCGGACTTCCCCGCGAGCGTCGCGTCCGCGATCAAGACGCGGTACCCGAAGGCGACCGTCGTCAAGCGCGAGAAGCTCACCAAGGGCGCGACGGTGACCTACGAGATTCAGTTGAAGGGCGGCCCCGGCGAGGTCGTCCTCACGCCAGACGGCAAGTGGGTTTCACCCAAAGCCAAGAGCTAAGCCACATTTCACGCGGAGCACAGACATGACACGCACGGCACTCACCACACTCACCGCCGCGGCGCTGCTCTCGAGCGCGCTGCTCTCGGCGCAAAGCGGACCGTACGCGAAGACCGCCGAGATCAAGATCGGCGGGCAGGGCGGCCACGACTACCTGGCCATCGATCCGGGGACGCGACGGTTGTTCGTCACGAACAGCACGCAGGTGGTCGTGATCGACCTCGACAAGAACGCGGTCGTGGGCACGATCGCCGACACGCCGCGCGTGCACGGCGTCGCGTTCACGCCCGCGGGCAAGGCCTTCACGAGCAACGGCGGCGAGAACAAGGCGAGCATCGTCGACCTGAAGACGCTGGCGGTGTCGGGCAAAGTCGACATCGGTCCGGGCCCGGACGCGATCATGTACGAGCCGAAGAACAACGAGATTTACGCGTTCAACCACACGGCCGGCACGGCGACAGTGGTCAAGGCGGACACCGGGGCGATGGTGGCGACCATCAAGCTCTCGGGCGGCGCCGTCGAGACCGGCGTGGCCGATCCCGCGCTCGGGCGCGTGTTCGTCAACATCGAAGCCAACAGCACCATCGACGCGATCGACATCGCGACGCACCAGGTCGTGGCGACATGGCCGATCGCACCGGCCGTCGGCGGCACGGGCCTCGCGATCGACACGACCAATCACCTGCTCTTCTCTGGCGGCGGCGGTGGCAAGTACACCGTGATGATCGACGCCAGGACCGGCAAGGTGGTGGGCCAGATGGAGATCTGCGCGGATACTGACGCGACGGCCTTCGATCCCGCGACCAAGTACGTCTTCACGTCGTGCAGCGGGTCGATGACGATTGGGCACGAGGATTCGCCGACGAAGTTGAGCGTCGTGCAGACGCTCACGACCATCGCCGGCGGCCAGACCATGGCCGTCGATCTGAAGACCCACAACCTCTACGTTGCCGGCTACGACACGCAGCCCGGCGCGGCGGGCCGCCGTCCGGCGCCGACGCCCGATACGTTCCGGGTGCTGGTGTTCGCAATGAGCGGCAAGTAGATAGTAGATTTCGTTCATGCGGGCTGCGATCGGGGGACTTGCGGCGGCGCTCGCCGCCTGCGCCGCGCTGTCGGCGCAGGCCCAGACGCCTGCGGGCGGCGGGCTGAAACTCGAAGACGCCGTGGCGATCGCGCTCACGAGCAACAAGACCATCGCCGCGGCGCGGCTGCGCCGGCCGGTCGGGCTCGCCGGCGTTGACGTGGCGCGCGAGCGGCCGAACCCCGACATCTCGTACGAAGCCAGCCGCGAGACGCCGAAGCAGGCGATCGGCGTCACGTTTCCGCTCGAGCTCGGCGGCAAGCGCGGCGCCCGCACCTCGGCCGCCCAGGCCGCGGTCGCGACCGGCGACGCCGAAATCGAGCAGACGATCGCGGTGGTCCTCGACGATGTCCGCCGGACGTACATCGCGCTCGGCGGCGCGGTGCGGCGCGTCGCGATCGCTGAGGAGCTGGTTGGCCTCCTCACCCGCGCGCGGGACGCCGCACACGCGAGGTACCAGGCGGGTGACGTGCCGCAGCGCGATGACGTGGCCGCGCAAGTCGACTGGCTGAGCGCGCAAAATGAGCTCATGGCTGCGCGCGGCGAAGTCGAGGCGACGCGCGCGTCGTTGAACGTCCTGCTGGGCCAGCCTCCGCAGACGCCGCTCACGCTCGCGGTACCGGCCGAGCCGATCCCGGTGCCGACGCTCGACGCCGTGATGGCCCAGGCCGATCAGGTCAACGCGGATTTGAAAGTGATCGATCGCCGCATCGACGAGCAGAACGCACGGGTGAACCTGGCGAAGGCGCTGCAGAAGCCGGACGCCGGCATCGGCGGCGGCGTCACGTTCGACGCCGAGCCGGAGTTCGGCGTCGGGTGGCGTGCGAACTTCGGCATGACGCTTCCGATTTTCACCACGCACAAGGCCGGCGTGCTGCTCGAAAACGCGGAGCTGCAGCGTCTGCAGGCCGAGCGCGAGGCCGTCCGCGCCGACATCAGCGGCGGCGTCGCGGCCGCGCTCGCGCGTGCCTCGGCCGCGCTGGCGCAGGTCACCGCGTACAACCGCGACATCCTGCCGCTGACCAGGCAGGATGAAGCGTTCGCGCAGGACGCGTATCAGTCCGGACAAACCGGGATCGACGTCCTCATCCTCGCGCTCCAGCACTCGCGCGATCGCCGCATGGCCGGTTTGCAGTCGCTGCTCGACTACTATCTCGCGCTCGCCGATCTCGAGCGCGCCATCAGGGGACCAGTTCGATGACCATGCCGCGTCCTCCGCTCCCACGCACGCTCGTTCTCGCGAGCATCGTCGCGCTCTTCTCGGCGTGCAGTCACAAACCGGTCGAGAGCGTGGCCACCGAAGAGGAAGTGCCGGTGTCCGTGAAGCCGGCGACCCTCGTGCCCGCGTTCGAAACGACGGTCACCGCGACCGGTGTCGTCGCGGCCGAGTCCGGATTCGACTGGACCATCACCGCGCCCGAATCGGCGCGCATCGCCGAGCTGCCGCGCAATGAGGGCGAGCGCGTCAAAGCCGGCGACCTGCTCGTGCGCTTCGAGATCCCGGCGCTCTCGGCCGACGTCACCGCCAAAGAGGCGGACGTGGCGCAGGCGGGCGCGAAGGTGGACACTGCCAAGGCCGCGCTCGCGCGCACGACAGGCCTGGTCGAACGCGGGATTGGCGCGAAGAAGGATCAGGAGGCCGCGGCCCTCGATCTCGCGCAAGCGGACGCGGCGCTGAAGCAGGCGCACGCCGCGCTCGACGCCGCGTACGTCATGCAGAGCCGCGCGATCGTCAAGGCCCGCTTTCCGGGCATCATCGCGAAGCGCTGGCACGGCGCAGGCGATCTCGTCGAGACCGGTGGTACGGTCGTGCGCGTGATCGATCCGTCGCGGCTCGAAGTCGTCGCGTCGGTCACCGTCGGCGACCTCGGACGCGTGAGCCTCGGCCGCGCGGTGAGCATCGAGAGCGCGGCGGGCGTCGAGCCGGAGCACGGCACGGTCGTCAGCGCGCCGGCCGCGATCGATCCGGCCAGCGCGACGGCCGACGTCCGCATCAAGTTCAGCGCGCCCACGCACCTGGCCGCCGGGCAGGCGGTGAGCGCGACGATCGTCGCCGAACGCCTGACCAACGTCATCGTGATCCCCACGGTCGGGATCATTCATGACGGCGACGAAGTGTTCGTCATGGTCGCGGGCGAAGACGACGACAAAGCGCACAAGACCCCGGTCACGCTGGGCGCGTCGGCCAGCGGCATGACCGTGGTCAAGACCGGCCTCAAGGCGGGCAATCTCGTGATCGTCCGCGGGCAGGACGGCTTGCCCGACGAAGCGGCCATCGTGGTCATCAAATGAATCCTGCACGCGTGGCCACGCGGAACTCGCGGGCCGTTCTTCTGCTCACGCTGTTTCTCACGGTCGCCGGCGCGATCGCGAGCGTGTCGCTGCCGAGCAGCATCTATCCCCCGCTGCAGTTCCCGCGCATCGTCGTGATCGCGCACGCGGGCACCCTGCCCGCGAATTCGATGACGCTGACCGTGGCGCGGCCGATCGAGCAGGCGATCATGGAAGTCCCCGGGATCCGTCGCGTGCGGTCCCGGACGTTCCGCGGGGCGTCGGAAATCTCAGCCCAGTTCGATCCCGCGACCGACATGATCGTCGC
Source organism: Vicinamibacterales bacterium (assembly GCA_035279905.1). GTDB lineage: Bacteria > Acidobacteriota > Vicinamibacteria > Vicinamibacterales > SCN-69-37 > DATEGZ01. The sequence continues at coordinate 35,089 of DATEGZ010000308.1, read as the reverse complement.
GCTGCAGCAGGTGCAAAGCCGGCTCGCCGAGATCCGCGGGTCCCTGCCGGCCGATACCGACCTCGTCGTCGACCGCCTGACGCCTGCGGCCTTTCCGATGTACAGCTTCAATCTGATCGGAGGTTTGTCGCCGGCCGAGCTGCACGACATCGCCTTTTACGACATCCGGCCCGCCGTCTCGCGCGTACCCGGCGTCGGCAATGTGGAAGTGCTCTCGAGCGACACACGCGAGGTCGAGGTCATCGTCGATCCCGACAAGATTCGCGCGGCCAACTTGACGGTCGACGACGTCGGCGAGGCGCTCCGGAAAGCGAATCAGCTGACGCCCGTCGGGCGCTACACCGAGAACGGTCTGCAGCATCTGGTCCTGGCATCGGGGCTGTGGGACGCCGTCGGGGATATCGGCAAGACACCGATCGTCGTCAAGGACGGCGCGACGTTGCGCGTGGCGGATATCGCGACGGTCGTCCCGGGCGCGCCGGATCGGACGCGGCTGGTCGTTGCCCAGGGCGGGAACGCCAGTCTGGTCGCAATCTCTCAGCAGGTCGGCGCCAACATCCTCACGATCCGTGCGGGCATCGAGGACGTGCTTCAGCAGTTGAAGACGTCGCTCCCCAAGGGCCTGAAGCTCATCAAGACGTACGATCTGGCCGCGTTCGTGTCGACCGCGATCGACAACGTCCGCGATGCGATCGTCGTGGGCGGCGTCCTGGCGATTCTCGTGCTGCTCGTCTTCCTCCGAAACTTGCGGCTGACGATCGTCGCCGCCAGTACGCTCCCGCTCACCGTGATCGGTACGTTCTTCTTCATGTGGCTCTTCGGTGAGTCGATCAACCTGATGTCGATGGGCGGCCTGGCGGTCGCGATCGGCCTCGTCATCGACGACGCCGTGGTCGTCGTCGAAAACATTCACCGGCGCGTCAAAGAAGGCGGAACGCGTGAGTCGATCGAGGAGGCCACGCGCGAGCTCGTGGCCCCGGTCGTGGGATCAACGCTGACGACCGTCGTCGTCTTTGCGCCCCTGGGACTGCTGACGGGTGTGGTCGGCCAGTTCTTCAAGGCGTTGTCGCTGACGTTGTCGATCGCCGTACTGATTTCGCTGGTGCTCGCGCTGTTTCTCATTCCGCTGCTCGCGCGCTTCACGGTCCGCGAAGGCTCGGCGGCCGAGTCGACGAGCGCGCCTCGGGACACGGCCCTGCAACGCGCCTATCTCCGGAGCCTTCCCTTCTTTCTCCACCATCGGCTGGCGATCGCCGCGGCACTCGTCCTGCTCGTCGGGCTTGGCGCGTTCACCTACACGCAAGTCGGTACGGGATTCCTGCCTGCCGCGGACGAGGGCGGTTTCGTCATCGACTACATCACCCCGGCAGGCATGGCGCTCGAGGAAACCGATCAGCGGATGCGAAAGATCGAGGCGATCCTGAGCGACACACCGGAGGTGGCCAGCTTCGTTCGCCGGACGGGATCGGAGATGGGGCTGTTCGCGACGCAAATGAACACCGGCGACCTGCTCGTGCGCTTGAAGCCGCGCGCCGAACGGAAGCGCTCCGCCGAGCAAATTATTGAGGACCTGCGCGACAAGTTCGGTGAGGCGGTGCCCGATACTGAAACGGAATTCGTCCAGCTCCTCCAGGACATGCTTGGCGATCTCGAGGGCAATCCCAACCCGATCGAGGTCAAGATTTTCGGCGACGACCAGCCGACGCTCGAGCGGCTCAGCGAGGAGATCCAACCGAAGATCGAGGCCATCTCCGGAGTCGTCGATGTCGTCGGGCTGGAGCGCGGCAGCCTCGAAGATACGTGGCAGGTCGACCCGGTCGCAGCCGGCCGACTCGGGCTCACGGTCGAGCAGGTCTCGACGCAGCTCGCCGACGCCTGGCTCGGCGACGTGCCGACCGAGCTGCGACTACTGGATCGCACGATTCCGGTTCGTGTGCGATACCCGGACGCGGTCCGGTTCGACGGCTCGCGGCTGACGCAGACCGCGATCCGCGGCGCCAACGGCAAGCTCACGCCGGCCTCGGCGCTCGTGCGCATCGTGCCGCGAGGCAGTCAGGCGGAGTTGATGCGCGAAAACCTGCGACAGATGGCGATCATCACCGGCCGCCTCGAGGGGCGCGACATGGGGAGCGCCGTCGCGGAAGTCAAGAACGTGCTCGCCGGCGTCAAACTTCCGGTCGGCTACTCCCTCGAAGTCGGCGGACTCTATGAGTCGCAGCGCCAGGCGTTCCGGGAGCTGCTCCTCGTCTCGGCGGTCGCGACCGCGCTCGTGTTCCTCATCCTCGTGATTCAGTTCCGTGCGTTCACGCCAGCGGTGTTGATCCTCCTCGCGGCGCCGTTGTCGCTCGGCGGCGCGTTCGCGATGCTGATCTGGACCAGTACCGAGCTGAACGTCTCGTCGGCGATGGGCTTGATTCTGCTCGTCGGCCTCGTCGTGAAGAACGGCATCGTGCTGCTCGACTTCGTCGAGATGCGGCGGGCGGAGGGCTTGCCCATCGACGAGGCCGTCCTCGCAGCCGCGCGCATCCGCGTGCGTCCCATCCTGATGACGACGTTGTGCACGCTGTTCGGGCTGCTGCCGCTCGCGCTGGGCATCGGCGCCGGGGCGGAGCTGCAGAAGCCGCTCGCGCTCGCCGTCATCGGCGGCCTCAGCCTCTCGACGATCGTGACGCTCTACCTGGTCCCGGCGGCCTATCGCGCGTTTGCCCGGCGGCGCGCCGTCACCGCCGCGTCCTGAGTACAATCGAGTCGTGCGGAGCCGGACACGGCCTCACGCGTGTCGATGCGGAAGCCTCGCGATGGCGGTCCTCGCGGTCGCGGCGGCTGGCGCCTGCCGGCGCACGCCCGCGCCGGAACCGGGCACGACCACGGTGTCCGTCGTCACCGCGAAAGCCCGGCTCGAGACGCTGCGCGACACGCTGACGGCCAGCGGCGTCGTCGTGCCGGCGACGGCGGCCGACTGGACGGTGGTGGCGCCCGAAAGCGCGCGCATCGCGGAGCTGCCGCACGCCGAGGGCGACACCGTGAAGGAAGGCGATCTGCTGGTGCGCTACGAGATCCCGGCGCTCACGGCCGAGGTCGCCGCCAGGCAGACCGAGGTGACCGCGGCCACCTCGCAGCTCGACGCCGCGAAGAAAGAGCTCGACAAGATCAGCGGCCTGGCCACGCAAGGGCTCATCGCGCGCAACGATCTCGACGCGAAGAAGGCGGCCGTCGTCGACGCGCAGTCGGCGCTCACGACGGCCCAGGGCGCGCTCGATCGCGCGAACGCCGCGGTCGCCCGCGCCAGGGTCACGGCGCGCTTCGCGGGCACGATCGTGAAGGTGATGCACCACGAAGGTGACTTCGTCTCGCCGAGCGAATCCGATCCGATCCTGCGGCTCGTGGATCCGACGCGGCTGCAAGTGGCCGTCCGGCTCTCGATCGCCGAAGCCCAGCGCATCAGCGCGGGTCGAGCCGCGACCATCGTGATCCCTGGCAGCCCCGGCGAGCCGGCCACGGTCGCGCTGGTACCGATGCCCACCGACGGGTCGGCGACGTCCGTCGAGATCCGATTGAATTTCGTCCAGCCGACGACGATCGCGCCGGAGACGAACGTGGAAGCGGAAATCGTGCAGGACCTGCGCGAGAATGCGATCGTGATCCCGCGCGGCGCCGTCCAGAAGGACGAGGAAGTGACGTACGTGATGTTCGTGGACGCCGACAACCGCGTGCATCGGCGCGAAGTGAAGCTCGGCCTCGCGACGCGCGACCTCGCGCAAATCGTCTCCGGTCTCGCGCTCAACGACCGCGTCGTCACCAACGCGACAGGCCAGCTCGTCGACGGCATGCTCGTGCAGGTCGAGAAGTGATTCGCAAGCGCAACTACCTCGCGCTCTGGATCGTCGGCCTCACGATCGGCTGGTTCGAGGCCGCGATCGTCGTCGATCTCCGCGCACTGTTCTATCCGCAAGGGTTCAGCTTCCCGCTGGCGGTGATGCCGACGCGTCTGCTGGGCGTGGAAGTCGCGCGGGAAGCGTGCAGCCTCGTGCTGCTCGCCGCCGTCGCGTGGCTGGCCGGCCAGCGGAAAGCCGAGCGGTGGGGCGCGTTTCTGCTGCTCTTCGGCCTCTGGGATCTCGTGTACTACGCCGTCCTCAAGCTGATCCTGGACTGGCCCGCCGGCGTGGATCTCGGCACGTGGGACATCCTCTTTCTGATTCCGGTGCCGTGGGCCGCGCCGATCTGGGCGCCGGCGCTCGTCGCCGCGGCGTTCGTCGGGATCGGCAGCTACCTCTACTTCACGCCGGATCGACCGCGGGAGTACAGCGGGCTCGACATCACCATCATCACCAGTGGGTGCCTGATCATCGTTGGATCGTTTCTCCTCGAGTGGCGGGCGGTCGTCGAATCGCGCGTGCCGGAGACTTTTTCGGTGGCGCTGTACGCCGTCGGCGTACTGATCGCGACGGGCCGGTTCCTGCAGTGCGAGGAACGCGCGCGCCGGGTCGCGCCGGCCCCGGCGGCTACCTCGATCGCGCCAGAGAGAGGATGAACACGACGCCGGCGAGGATCACGATCACCGGTCCGGTCTCGCGGTGCAGCCACGCGGCGACGAACGATCCGATCTCGGTCACCAGGAACGCGACCACCGCGGAGATCAGCAGCATCTCAGTGAGGTTGCGCGACAGCCGCTTCGCGGTCGCCGCCGGGATGATGATGAGCGACCCCATCAGCAGCACGCCGAGATAACGCAGCCCCAGCGCGACGGTCAGCGCAAACGCCTGCAGGTAGAACAAATTCAATCGCCGCGGATCGACGCCCGCAGTGCGCGCGATGTCCGGCGAGACGAGCGCGACCACCAGCCGGTGCTTCTGGCTGACGATGAACGCGGAGACCGCGACGGCGCCGGCGATGCCGAGCAGCGCTTCGGTCCAGCCGAGCGTGCCTGATCGTCCGAACAGCGCCTCGACGAGCTCGTCGCCGGAAGTCATGAGGCTGCCGGCCGCCAGCGCGACGGAGAACACGACGCCGATGATCGTCTCGGTCGAGAGGCGCGTCTGGTTTTCGAGCGCCCAGACCGTCAGCGCGCCGAACCCGAGCATCGCGGCCGCGCCGAAGATTGGATGGATGTGGAGCGCGAGCGCAATGCCGATGCCCGGCAGCGCGACGTGCGACAAGGCGTCGGCCGCGAGCGTCATGCGGCGCATCACGGCGAAGCACCCGACGAGGCCCGCGGCAATCGCCATCGCGCCCGAGAGCAGCAGATCAGTGGTCATGCACGTGAAAGGCGACCGCGGTGCCGTACACGGCCTGCAGCCGCTCGGGCGTGAGAATCGTCTCGGGCGATCCGATGTGCGCTTCTCCGCGGCCCAGGCACAGCACGCGCGTCGCGTACTGAAACACGACCGAGAGCTCGTGCGAGATCAACAGCACCGTGAGCCCGTACTCGCGCTGCAGGCGCTGCGCCAGATCGTTGAGCCGCTCCTGCCCCGCTTCATCGACGCCGGCCGTCGGCTCGTCGAGCAGCAGCACGTTCGGCCGGCCGATCAGCGCAAATGCGACGAGCAGGCGCTGGAACTCGCCGCCCGACAGCGCGCCGACCGACTGGCGGCACGTGCGGTCGCTCAGGCCGACGAGCGTGAGCGCGCGCTCGATCCCCGACGCCGGCATGTTGCCAATCGCCGCGCGCGCCCGCAAAAAGTCGTAGCCGCTGAGCGGCACGTCGCGCTCGACGTCGAGCTTCTGCGGCACGTAGCCGAACTTTGCCGTCGGCGCCCACTCAATCGTGCCGCTGAACGGAATCGCGCCGATGAGCGCGCGAAACAGCACCGTCTTGCCCGCGCCGTTCGGCCCGACGATCGCGAGCGACGTCCCCGCTTCGACGGAAAACGAGAGATCGCGAAGCACCGCGGTCTCGCCGAAGCGGACAGTCAGATTGCGGACATCGAGAATGGTCGCAGCACTCATCAGGCGAGACAAAGCTTAGTCGATGAAATACCCTTCGCGGACGGTCACTGCGGCGCCTCGTCGAGTCACCTTCACGCTGGCCGGATGCCACCCTTTCCCGGCTGGCGGCTCGTACGAAATGACGTACTGCGTCCGCAACCACGCAAACATCTTGGCGATGAGTTTTTGAGGATCGCCGCCACCGAGATTGACGGTAATCCCGCCCGTTCGTCGCGCCAGGAACTGAAGTTTGGCTGGGAAGACAGAGCCGGACACCTGAGCGATAGCCTCGTCGCCAATCTTTGGCCCATCCGGGCTCCCGAGCACAGCCTGCGCCCTGACCTTTTCATCAACCTTGACCGGTGTGCCGACGAGCACGAACGCCGGGCCTAAGCGGCGGGCCATCTCGGCGAGCCACACGTAACTGGTGGTACTGCGAAAATCCGCGGCGTTCGTAAAGGCGACCAGCGCGCGGCGGCGATCAGACGGCACAAATTCCTGGAGCGCCGCCGAGATCGCGTCCAACGGGGCCGCATAGTCGCCGCCTTTCGCAAAGGCTGTGACCCCGAAGGATGGACGGCCAAATTCGAGTGGGCGCAGCCGCGTAGGCGGCGTGTCCGCCGCGACCACAGCGAGACGATCGCGTTCCTGTACCTCTGCGAAAAATGCGGACAGACCGGACTCGACCCGCGTGCGCATATCGGCGGCAATGTAGGCGACCGATGGAAGTGGCTCGCCGACGAGCACCAGATCGAGTGGCACGTCGGTCGACTCTTCGACTCGGACGGTCTGGCGGGCGCCGCGATCCTCCACGACGAAATCGGCCGTCTGCAATCCCTGAATCGCCCCGGAATCGTTCGCGACGCTGACCTCGAGCCGCACCAGCGAGGTCGATGCGCGGAATTGTGGTTGCTGGCCTCCGTAAGCGACGCTGAGTGACGCCAGCAGCGCGACCACGTAGACCGCCTTCACTTGAACACCTGGCTTCGCAGACGTGCCGACAAGGCGAGGTCGATGTCGGCGGTGAGGATGGTGCACGGATAGGAGTAGTAGGAATCACGAGGGCCGAGCGTGCCGAATGGAAGTGCCGCGGTCGGCTTCAAGGCGCTCAGGGCGATCGTCGCCGCCGTCGACTGAGGCTCGAGCTCGAGGGCGCGTTCGTACCAGTGCGTCGCACCGGCGCCATCGCGGTGGGCTTGCGCGACTTCGGCGCGGCTGATCGCCGCCAGGTACGCAAATGGGGGCTCGCCGGCGGTCTGCGCGAGGCGCTCCAGTTCCAGCGCGGCGCGTGCATCCTCCGGTGCGCGAATCCGAGCCGCGCGCAGCCGAGCTTCGATCAGATTCGGATCGAGTTTCAGCGCGGCGTCGAATTCCTTGACGGCTCGCTTGGGGCGGTCCGCGGCGAGATCAGCAAAAATCGGCCTGGCCTCCTCCTTGCCGACGATCATGGTCTTCACGCCTTGCAGCCGCCCGAGACAATCGAACAGCACGCCTTCCGCCAGAAACGGCGCCGCGCCGGCGCGTTTCTCCTTCTTCCACAGCTGAACCGCCTGGCCCCAGCGAAGAAACGTGACGTTCGCCGCCGACGGGAGTGAACCGAGTATCCAGGGTCTCGTGCGATCTGCGACCTCTCCGGCCTTACTGACTGCAAGGTCGTCGACGACCTTCTGGATTTCCTCCGTCTTTGTTTGGGGCACGCGCAGAGGCGGGAGTTGCGCGCCAGCGGTCGCGCCAAGGAACAGTGCGACGGCCCCGGCAGAAAGGACCCTCCCCAAACCCTTGCGAGCCATCGGTGAGCAAGGATCCTGCGCACCTGGTCTGCTGTCAACCACAGATGCCAGGGCCTGATCTATTTCGTTTGCTTGCTTGACTCAAATACGATTCGCCACCGATTGGTGACGTCGCGATGCCAGACGCGCACCCAGGTGCCGTGCTGCGCGCCGCTCGTTGATGTGGCGTCGTAGGCACCGAGCGTGACGCCGAGATCGCCGGAGGCCGCACCCTCGCTGCGCAGCAGCGTGTACTTCACGCTGGTCCACTCCGCCGTGGCCCATTCGCGCGCGTGGTCTCTGCCCTCGATGGGCATCACGCCTTCGCGATGGAGGCGCATCGTCGCGGCCAGCCGCGCGGTCCACGCCTCGCCGCCCGCCGCGACCGCGCGCTCCGCGGCATCGAGCGATTCACCCTGCGCGCCGGCCGTGCCCGCATCGGGCGCGGGCGCCGCTCGAAACTCGCTCGGGCCGCTCCACACGTTCGGCAGTGCGATGCCTTCGTCGAGCCACACGCGGTAGGTCCCGTCGCCCTGCCGCTTCCACACGCTGAAGTACGCGCCCTTGCGATCGATTTCTTTGGAGAGCTGATTCAGGACGACGTACGGCCCGGTCAGCCAGCCGAGCGTGCCGTCCTCCGACATCTGACCCGTGAACGGTTCCCACATCAGACGCGCCAGCACGGGCAGCTTTGCGGGAGTGAGCTTCACGAGCCCATCCTTCGCGCGGCTGACCGAGGCCGCGGCGCCGGTCGCGCCCGGATCCAGCGACACGGCGTCGTCGGCAAAGAACGTGAGAAACCCGTCGCGGACGCCGATCTGTTCGGTGGCCGCCGCGAACGCGCGCTCGGTCGCCACCATGCGCGGGAGTGCCTGCGGATCGATCTGCGCGACGAGCGTCGCGCTCGCCGCCATGGCGATCAGCAGGCTCTTCACGCGTTGGGCCTCATCGACTGCGCGCCGACGACGTCGTCCGGGCTCACGGTGGGTGCGACCAGCGGCAGGCGCAGCGTTGCGCGGCACCCGGTGCGGCTGGTGCGGTTTTCGAGCGAGATCGTGCCGCCGTGCGCCTCGGCGATCTGGCGGCTCAGCGCGAGACCGATCCCCGATCCGTTCGGCTTCGTCGTGAAGAACGGCACGAACAGGTTCGACGTGTCTGACAAGCCCTTGCCCTCGTCCTCGACCATGAGTTCGAACCAGTTGGTCGTCGTCTTCCAGCCAAGCGTGACGTGGCCACCGGTCTCGAGCGAGGCGTCGACGGCGTTGCGGACGATGTTGATGAGCAGTTGCTCGAGTTGATCGGAATCGACGACCAGCCGAACGTCCGGCGACGGCTGCACGGACACCGGCAGACGCTTCTCGAGCTCGACGATTCTGTTGACCATCTCCGGCACGAGGAGCTGGCGCGGGCGTGGCTTGGGCAGACGCGCGAGCTGCGCATAGGCGCGGAGGAACCGTCCGAGCGCTCCGGAGCGTTCCTCGATGAGCGACAGTCCCTGCTGCACTTCCTCGCTGCGCTGGAATCCGGTGGCGCGATCGACGATGCGCCGCAGCGAGTGCGCGATGGATTTGATCGGCGTGAGCGAGTTGTTGATCTCGTGCGACAGCACGCGCACGATGCGCTGCCACGCGGCCTGCTCTTCCTCACGCAGCGCCTGGCTCAGGTCGGTCATAACGACGAGGTGATGCGGCCGGCCGTCGCGATAGAACATGGCGCGCCGGACTTCATACCGGCCGCGGCGTGAGCCGAACGACCGGTCGATCAACCGGCGCGACTCGCCGCTGAGGTACTCGTCGAAGCCAAGAGCGGTGGCGGGCTGGCCGACGATTTCCTCGCCGGGCTTGCCGATGAGCTGCTCGGCCGCCTTGTTGACGAGTAACAGCTCCTTGTTCGGGTCGAACGCGAACACCGCGACCGCGATCTCCTCCATGACGTGCGTGAGGAGCGCCGTGGACTCGACCGCTTCGGTGCGCTGGCGCTGCAGCGTGGAGCCGAGGTCGTTGACCTCGCGCATGACCATCGACATCGAGCTGCCGCTCTTGGCCGAGAGGCCGCGAATCGAGTAGTCGCCCTCGCGCAGCGCGCCGAGCAGGTTCGCGATGAGGTTGAGCGAGCGCATCGCGAGCTGGCGCGCCGCCGACGCGGCGACGATCCAGACGCCGATGACGATCACGATCAGCGTCCACCGCACTTCGGACGGGTGCGGCTGGGTGAAGAGATAGATCCCCGCCAGGATGACCGCGGGCAGACCGCCGCCGAGCACGAGCAGCGTCAGCGCCAGCTCGAGGTTGCGCGCGCGCGGCGCGCCACGGCGTTGCGAAAGTTGATCAGGCACGTCTTACAACCCAAATTGCTGAAGCCGCCGGTACAGCGCGCTCCGGCTCATCCCGAGCTGCTCCGCCGCCTTGCGCACGTCGCCGCTGTGACGTGCGAGCACTTTCTGAATGAAGATCTTCTCCGCTTGCTCCAGCGTCAACTCGTCAGGCGACGAGGCCGGACCGGCCGGCGCCTGCAGGCCCAGGTCCGTCGCCGTGATCAGATGGCTCGGCGCCATCAGCACGGCTCGCTCGATCGCGTGTCCGAGCTCACGGACGTTGCCGGGCCACAGATGCGACTCGAGCGCCTGCCTCGCCGATCGATCGAAACCCTCGAAGCTCCGCCGGTACCGATCGCTGTAGCGCGCGAGGTAATGCTCGGCCAGCGGCCAGATGTCCTCGCGGCGCTCGCGAATCGGCGGCAGATGGATGACGACGGTGTTCAGCCGGTACAAGAGGTCTTCGCGGAATCGGCCGCTGCCGATTTCCGCGGCGAGGTCCGCGTTGGTTGCCGACAGCACGCGCACGTTGACGTAGGTCACGCGCGACGACCCGACCTTCTGCACTTCGCCCGTCTGCAGCACGCGCAAGAGCTTCGGCTGCAGCTTGACGGGCATGTTCGCGATCTCGTCGAGGAAGAGCGTGCCTTCGTCGGCCAGCTCGAAGCAGCCGATGCGATCGGTGCGCGCGTCAGTAAAGGCGCCTTTCACGTGGCCGAACAGCTCCGACTCGGCGACGCCCTCCGACAACCCGCCGGCGTTCATCGTCACGAGCGGCTTTGACGATCTCGTCGAGAGCCGGTGCAGCAGGCTCGCGACGACTTCCTTGCCCGTGCCGTGCTCGCCGGTGATCAACACCGACGCGTCGGACGCGGCCACGCGCTCGATCGTTTCGCGCACGGCTTTCATCGCGGGCGCCTCGGCGATGAACGTCGGCAGATCGCGGCGCTGCAAGCGGGTGTTTTCTTCCTGCAGCCGCCGGCTGCGCCGGAGCGCGCGCCGCAGCTCGAGCTGCGTCTGCACCGCCGCCAGCAGTTTCTCGTCGTCCCACGGCTTCTCGATGTAGTCGCGCGCACCGCGGCGCATCGCCTCGACCGCGCCCGCGACGCTGCTCCAGCCCGTCATCACGAGCACCGGCAGCGTGGGGTCGATGGTCTTGATGCGATCGAGCAGCTCGAAGCCCTCATGCCCCGAGGTGGTATCGCGCGTGTAGTTGAGATCGACGAGCGCGACGTCGAAATCCGACCGCTCGAGCTCCGCGACCATCTCCGCGGGCGAGGTCGCGGTGGCCACGTCGTAACCTTCGCCGCCCAGCAGGAGCTTGAGCGCGTCCAGAATATTGACCTGATCGTCAGCGATGATGACGCGGCCGTGGGAAGCTGTCATAACGTCGGGTATCGGGCCTGCGACTCGCGCGTCCCGGAAATGGGATTATGTCCGGTTCCCGAGCGCGCGCGCAGGGGATAACGGTGAGAGAAGGAAAACCCGTGCCAACATCTGCGTTGGCACGCGGCTTGTAACTTTCCACCTCGCGCGCCCCAGCCCGCGCCCGAGACTCGACGCGCATGACTACGCCCCGCATCCTCGTTGCCGACGACCAGACCGACATCCTGCAGGCGCTCCGGCTCCTGCTCACCGACGCGGGGTTTGAAACCGATCTCGTGAGCTCGGTCGACGGCGTGCTCGATCACATGCATCGCCAGCCGTACGACCTCGTGCTGATGGATCTGAACTACACGCGCGACACGACGTCAGGCCGCGAAGGCCTCGACCTGCTCGATCGCGTGCGCGAGAAGGACGGCGTCGTGCCGATCGTCGTCATGACTGGCTGGGGCAGCATCGACACGGCGGTCGAGGCGATGCGCCGCGGCGCGCGCAGCTTCGTGCAGAAGCCGTGGGACGACACGACGCTCGTCGAAGTCGTCAAGCGCGAAGTCGAAGAAGGCATGGCGTCGCGCCGACGCGACGCGAAGCAGGCGCGCGAGCAGGAAGAAGCACGTCTGATCCAGCGCACGCTCCTGCCCTCGACGATGCCCGAGGTGAAGGGCTGCGCGATTGCGGCGCGATGGACGCCCGCGTCGGGGATCGGCGGCGACTGCTACGACGTGCTGCGCTTTTCGGACACGCGCGTCGGCGTATCGATCGCGGACGTCGTCGGCAAGGGCCTGCCCGCCGCGCTGCTGATGTCCAACCTTCAGGCAGCGGTCCGCGCGTTTGCGACGGCGCAGGTCGAGCCGCACGATCTGTGCAGCAGCGTCAATCGCCTGCTCTGCCGCAACATCGCGTCCGGCAAGTTCGTGACGTTCTGCTACGCCGTCGTGGACACCGTCCGCCACGTCATCACGTACGCGAACGCCGGGCACTTCCCGCCGATCCTCGTCCACAAGAACGGCAGCGTCGAGCGGCTGTCGACGACCGGACTCGTGCTGGGCGTTTCGCCGGACTGGACGTACTCGTGCGGACAGATTGCCGCGGGATCGGGCGATCGGTTCGTCTGCTTCACCGATGGCATCACCGAAGCGCTGTCGCCCGACGGCGATGAGTTCGGTGACGACCGGCTCGTCGATCTGATTCGCCGGCATCGCGGCGAGTCGGCCGACGTGCTTGCCACGACGCTCGCCGACACGGTGACATCCTTCACCGGGGGCGCCGCCCAGGACGACGCCACGCTCATCGTCGTCGCGATGGAATAGGCACCAACGTAAGGCTTCGTAGTTCCGTCAAAGCCAGCGTCGAGGTGCCGATGAAGCTCGAATTGCTTTACGCCTGGCGACGGCTGCGCCACGCCCCGGGTTTTTCGCTCGTCACGCTGCTCACCCTTTCGCTCGGTCTGGCCAGCACGGTGACGATGTTCGCGGCCGTGAACGCGGCGTTCCTGCAGCCGCTGCCCTTCCCCGATGAGCACGCGCTCGTGAAGGTCTACGAGGCGGCGCCGCGCAGCCAGGAGATTCGCGTTCCGCTGCCGGTCCTGCGCGACTGGGAGGCGCGGCGTCCGCAGGCGTTCAGCGCGGTCGCGGGCTATCTGTCGGGCGCACGCATCAACGTCGCGTCCGGGCAGAACGCCGAGCGCGCATCGCTGTCGCGCGTCACCCGGCCGTTCTTCGACGTGATGGGCGTGGCGCCGATTCGAGGCCGCACGTTCAACGCGAGCGAGACCACGGAAGGCGGGCCGCCGGTCGCGGTCATCAGCTATCGCCTCTGGCAGCAGCTCCTGCACGGCCGCGAGGACGTGCTCAGCGCCGGGCTCGAGATCGACCGCCTGCCGGTCGCCATCATCGGCGTGATGCCGGAAGGCTTTGCATTTCCCGACGAGACGGACTTGTGGGCGACGGTCGATCGCGAAGCGCCGACGGCGTACGGCACGAGCACCGCGCACAACTTCTACGTCGTCGGCCGGCTGCAGCGCGGCGCGACGCCGGCATCCGCGCGATCCGAGCTGCTCGCGCTGATGGCCGAGCAGGAACGCAGCGACGCGCTGATGGCCAAGGAGCACATGGACATCGCGATCTCGCTGCTCCGCACCGATCTGCTCGGACCGCAGGCGTCGCTCGTGTTGATTGGCCTTGGTGCCGTGCTCTGTCTGCTGCTCGTCTGCTGCGTCAACGTCGCGAATCTCATGCTCGCGCGCAGCGTGTCGCGCGAGGTTGAAACCGGCATCCGGCTCGCGCTGGGATCGAGCCGGGCGGCGATCGCGCGGTCGGTGATCGTCGAGGGCATGCTGCTGGCCGGCGCGAGCGCGATCATCGGGCTCGCCGCCGGACGGCTGGCGACCGATCTCGTCAGCGCGCTCACGCCCGTGTCGGTGACGGGCGGCGTGCCGCTCGGCCTCGACTGGCGCGTCGTCGCGCTCACGCTCACGGCGACGACGCTCGTGGGCGTCCTGTCAGCGCTTCTGCCGGCGTGGCGATCGACGCGCGTGGACACGCGCCAGACGCTCGCCAGCGGCGGCCGCTCGCTGGCGGCCGCGCCGCGGCGCGCGATGAACGTGCTCGTCGGCGTCGAGGTGGCGCTCGCGTTCATGCTGCTCTTCGGCGCGGGTTTGCTCGCCCGCAGCGACGCGCGTCTCGAGCGCGTGGATCTCGGTTTCCGAACGAGCGGCCTCGTGCTGTCGAACGTCGCGCTCGGGTTCCTGCCGAACTCGCCGTACGGCACGCCCGAGCCGCGTCGCGCGTTCTTCGAGCGGCTCGAGTCCAGTCTCGCCGCGAGCCCGGGCATCAACCGCGTTGGCCTCGCGGCGATCATGCCGCTCGGATTCAGTCCGAACGGGCGGTTCGTCGTCGAAGGACGCGAGAAGATTGATCAGGCGCACTTCCGCCTCGTCGGCGGCGATTACTTCCGCACGCTGCAGATTCCAGTGCGTAGCGGACGCGCGTTCACGAAGGACGACGACGCCGGCCATCCGCAGGTGGCGGTGATCAACGAGGCGCTCGCACGGCAGAGCTTCCCGGGACAGGATCCGATCGGCCAGATCGTGAGCATGCCGGGAATGGACGGCGGCACCGGCACCGCGACCATCGTCGGCATCGTCGCCGACATCCGTCACGAGGGCCCGTCGAAACCGGTCGATCCCGAAGCGTACTTCTCGTATCGCCAGCGGCCGTGGCGGACGTACAGCATGACGCTCATCGTCGACTCATCGCTCTCGAACGTCGCGACGGTCGCGCTCGTGCGCGATCGCGTGCGCGCGATCGATCCGCTGCTGCCGCCGGAGTTTCAGACGATGGACGCGCGCGTGGCGGACGTCACAGCGCCAGCGCGCTTCCGCGCCAGCCTGCTCGGCTCGCTCGCGCTCATCACGCTGGCGCTGGCCGTGGTCGGCATCCTCGGCGTCGTCGCGTACGGCACGGCGCGGCGCACGCGCGAGCTCGGCATCCGGATCGCGCTCGGCGCGACGCCGCTGGCGGTCACGCGCCTGGTCGTCGTCGGCGGCCTGCTGCCGGTAGCCGCCGGTATGCTGGCCGGCGCGCTGGGCGCGCTCACGCTCGGACGGGTGCTCCAGGCGTTTCTCTTCGAGGTGGAAACGAGCGATCCGCTGACGCTGGCGGGCGTCGCGCTCGCGCTCGTCGCGGCGGGCCTCGTCGGCAGCTGCTGGCCCGCGCTGCGCGCGGCGCGTATCGCGCCGACGGCAGCGCTGCGGGAGTAGAGCTTCGGGTACGACAGGTACGTCAGGTGCGAGGAACGAGCTGGCGCGGGTCAGCTTCTTTAGGAAAAGAATGTTCGCTAGCGTTAGTTCGTTCCGCGTACCCGACGTACCGGTCGTACCTGTGGTTTTCACAACCGGAGCCCCCGGACCGCCGTCCAAGTCGGGGGCGGAGGACACATGCTGCGCGACATTCGTCAGGGACTGCGGGTCATCTGGCGCCAGCCGGGATTTGCGCTGGCAGCGATCCTGACGCTGGCATTGGGGCTGGGCGCGAACACGGCCATCTTCACGGTGGCCTGGCAGCTCATGCTCAAGCCGCTGCCCTACGCGCACACCGATCGGCTGGTCGAGATCTGGGAGACGTACGACAAGAACAACCCGCTCAACGTCAACCCGGTCGCGCCGGCGTTCTATCACCGCTGGCTGCGCGATGCCGACGCGTTCGAGGCGCTCGCCGCCTACAGCTACTTCCAGCCGGGCGCGAGTCTGACGGGCGGCGGTGAGCCCGAGCAGCTCGTCACGCGCAACGTCACGGGCGCGTACTTCCGCGTGTTCGAGATGGCGCCGCTCGTCGGCCGCGTCCTCGGCGACGAGGATGCGACGCCCACCAGCCGCAGCGTCGTCCTGTCCGAAGGCCTGTGGCGCCGCCGCTTCGGCGGCGATCCGAACATCGTCGGACGCGAGATTCGGCTGTTCGACGAAGCGCGCGTCGTCGTCGGCGTGATGCCCGCGCGGTTCGAAACCGCAGCCGGCCGCGTCGATCTCTGGAGCGGCATGAGCTTCACGCCGGCGCAGGCCGAGACCGGCCTCGCGCACTACCTCGGCGTCGTCGGCCGCCTGAAGCCGGGCGTCGCGATCGACGAGGCCGGACGCCGCGTGGCGGCGATCACCGAGCGGCTGGTGCCGCAGTTCCCCGTGCTCGACCAGAAGCTCTCCGGCCGCGTGCGCGCGGTGGACGCGCAGCGCGGCGGCGCGCTTCGCGAGGGCGTGTTCAACCTGATCGGCGCCGCGGCGTTCGTGCTGCTCATCGCCTGCGCCAACCTGGCGAGCCTGCAGCTGGCGCGCGGGGCCACGCGCAGCCGCGAGTTCGGTATTCGTGCGGCGATCGGGGCGTCGCGATGGCGTCTGGTGCGTCAAGTGCTCGTCGAGAGCCTGGTGCTCGCGACGATCGGCACGGGCGTCGGCCTCCTGGTGAGCTCGCTGCTGCTGCGCGTGCTCTCGAGCGTGGCACCGATCAGCATCCGGATCGCCGCGGATTCAGGCGTGGACGCGGTGGTCGTGCTCTACGCGCTCGGCCTCGCGCTGGTCGCGGCGCTGCTCTTCGCGCTCGCGCCCGCGTGGCGGGCCTCGACGCGCGCGATCGCCTGGCTGCGTCAGCGCATGAGCTCGATCGACAAGCGCGCGACGCTCGCGCGCTCGATCCTCGTCGGCGGCCAGATCGCGCTCGCGGTCGTGCTCCTCGTCGGCGCGTCGCTGCTCATCACGAGCCTCGGCCGCGTGCTCACCGTCAGCCCCGGCTTCGATCCGTCGGGCACGCTGACGTTCGACCTGAGCCTCAATTCATCGCGCTTCGACACGGAGCCGCAGCGCTTCGCATTCATGGATCGAATTGGCGAGACCGTGCGCGCGTTGCCGGGTGTCACCGGCGCATGCGCGATGTACGGCGTCCCGTTCGACGCCGACGCACCGACGATGACGTTCGTGCCGGACGGCGAGACGCGTTCGCTCCCGGCCTATCCACGGACGATCGAGGGCGACTGCTTCTCGGTGCTCAAGCTGCAGCTGCTGCGGGGCCGGCTGCTCACGGCGCATGAACCCACGCGCGTTGCGGTCGTCAGCGAAACGCTGGCCGCGTCCGCGTGGCCCGGTCAAGACCCGATCGGGCACAAGCTGCGATTCGGCGTGCCGACCGGCGACGTGATTGAAGTCGTCGGCGTCGTCAACGACTCGTTGCAACGAACGCTCGACCGCCGGTCGCTGCCGCAGGTCTACGAGAGCGCGCGCGAGGGCGGCTTCCGTCCGAACAGCATGCTCGTGCGATCGAGCGTGCCGCCCGAGTCGCTGTTTGGCGCCGTGCGCGCGGCCGTGCGCCGCGTCGATCCGGATCAGCCGGTCGCGCGGCTGCGGACGCTCAGCGCGATCATCGATCAGACGACGTCGCCGCGCCGGTTCAATCTGCTGCTGCTCGGCGGCTTCGCGAGCGTCGCGTTCATCCTGGCCGTCGTCGGCATCGTCGGGCTCGAGCACGAGACCGTCGCCGAGCGCCGCAACGAGATCGGCATCCGGCTCGCGCTCGGCGCGACCTCGGCGTCGGTCGTGCGCCTCGTGCTCGTGCGCGCGATGATCTCGGTCGCGGCCGGACTCGCGATCGGGCTCGGCGGCGCGTGGCTCGCGTCGCGCTTGCTGCAACAGCAGCTCTTCGAGGTGAGCGCGACCGATCCTCGCATCTACGCGGCGGTCGCCGCGGGCCTGGCCGGTGCGGCGATCATCGCGGCGTGGCTGCCCGCGCGCCGCGCCGCGCGCGTCGATCCGACGTCGGTCCTCCGCGCCTGAGCTCCACGCTATACTGGCGACGGGAGCGTCTCCCGTGGCACGACGGATCGTCGCGGTTTGTTTGCTGAGCACGATCGCACTGCCGGCGGTCGCGCAGCGTTCGACGCCGCCCCAGATCCCGCCCGTCACACAGACGTCACCGCTCCGCGCGCCCGACGTCGTCTTCCTCCCGAGCGACGACGCCGTCGTCGATGCGATGTTGAAGCTCGCGAACGTCCACAGGAACGACGTCGTCTACGACCTCGGTTGCGGCGACGGCAAGATCGTGATCGCGGCCGCGAAGAAGTACGGCGCGCGAGCGGTCGGCATCGACATCGATCCGGAGCGCATCCGCGAGGCCAACGCCAACGCGGCGGCGGCCGGCGTGACGGACCGCGTGAAATTCATTCTCGGCGACATCTTCGACGAGGCCGTGCCCATTCGCGACGCGACCGTCGTCACGCTCTTCCTGCTGCAGCGCCTGAACAAGCAGCTGCGCCCGCGCCTGCTGCGCGAGCTCGCCCCCGGCACCCGGGTCGTGTCCAACAGCTTCAACATGGGCGACGACTGGCCGCCGCAGCGCACGCAGCTGGTCAACAACTTCACGATCTACCTCTGGACGATTCCCCGGCGTGCGCCGGGCAGGTGATGGCGGCCGGCGGCCATCGATGTTAGGCTGAGCGTTTGTGGCCTCCTTAGGGAAGACCACCGGATCGCGTCTGGCCAGCTGGTTTCTCGAGGATCTCGGCGATCCTCGCCACGCGCACACCGCCCCGTGGTGGCAGGTCATGTGCCTCACCGGGGTCGACTACTTCTCCACCCTCGGATATCAGCCCAGCATCGCGTTTCTGGCGGCCGGATTCCTGTCGCCGCTCGCGACGCTCGTGCTCGTGCTCGTCACGCTCTTCGGCGCGTTGCCCGTCTACAACCGCATCGCCGGCTTGAGCCCGAACGGCCAGGGCAGCCTCTCGGTGCTGGAGGAACGGCTGCCGCGGTGGCGCGGCAAAGCCGTCGTCCTCGTCCTCCTCGGATTTGCCGCCACCGACTTCGTCATCACCATCACGCTGTCGGCGGCGGACGCGACCGAGCACATCCTCGGCAATCCGAACACGCCGCTGTGGATGCACCACCAGCTGATCGTCACGCTGGTGCTGCTCGCGGCGCTCGGGGCGATCTTCCTGAGGGGCTTTCGCGAAGCGATCTGGCTCGCGGTCCTGCTCGTCTACTCGTATCTCGCGCTGAACACGGTCGTGGTCGCCTACGAGCTGCTCCAGCTGTCGCGGCATCCGACGGCGTTGGCCGACTGGAAGTCGCATATGTTCGCGCAGCAGTCGAACCCGCTGATGATGGTCGCGATGGTCGCGCTGCTCTTCCCCCGGCTCGCGCTGGGTCTGTCGGGATTCGAGACGGGCGTTGCCGTGATGCCGCTCGTCGCGGGCCAGGGCGAGGACGCCGCGACGCGGCTGCGATCGCGCATCGCGAACACGCGCAAGCTGCTTCGCACGGCGGCGCTCGCGATGAGCGTGCTGCTCATTGGCAGCTCGATCGTGACCGCGACGCTGATTCCGCCCGACGCGCTCGCCGCGGGCGGCGCCGCCAGCGGGCGCGCGATCGCCTTTCTCGCGCACCGCGATCTGGGCGAAGTGTTCGGCAGCGTCTACGACCTGATTACGATCGCGATTCTCTGGTTCGCGGGCGCGTCCGCGCTGGCCGGCCTCCTGAACCTGGTGCCGCGCTACCTGCCGCGCTACGGCATGGCGCCCGACTGGGCGCGCGCGACGCGGCCGCTCGTCCTGCTCATCACGATCATCGGCTTCATCGTGACGTTCATCTTCGAAGCGGACGTGAACAAACAGGGCGGCGCCTACGCGACGGGCGTGTTGATGCTGATCACGTCGGCGGCCGTCGCCGTGACGATCGCGCTGCCGTACAGCCGCCGGCGCTTCCTGCCGATCACGCTGATTTTCGTCTACACGACGATCGCCAACATCATCGAGCGGCCGGAGGGCATCAAGATCGCGACGTGGTTCATCGTCACGATCGTGGCGTCGTCGTTGATCTCGCGCGTGATGCGGTCGACCGAAATCCGGCTCGAGGGCGTGCAGTACGACGATGCGGCGACGCGGTTCGTGCGCGACGCCGCCATCAAGCGATCGCTCCGCATCATCGCCAACCGCCCGGATACCGGACAGCGCGAGGAATACGAGCGCAAGCTCGAGGACGCGCGGCGATCGCACCACCTGCCCGCCGACGACCTCGTGCTGTTCCTCGAAGTCAAACCCGGCGACTCGTCGGAGTTCTCCAACGTGCTCCATGTCGCCGGCTTCCGCGTCGGCGAGTTCTGCGTGCTGCGGTGCAGCAGCCCGGCGATCCCCAACGCGATCGCGGGCCTGCTGCTCGATCTGCGCGACCGCACCGACTGCCTGCCGCACGCCTACTTCGGCTGGACGGAAGGCAACCCGATTGTCTACCTGCTGAAGTTCCTCGCCTTCGGCGAAGGCGATACGGCGCCGGTCTGCCGCGAGGTGTTACGGCAGGCCGAGCCCGATCCGGAAAAGCGGCCGCGAATTCACGTCGGCTAGGGCCGGCGGACGCTACGCGCCGCCGCGCAGCACGGCCCTCAGCCGATCGAGCAACTCCGCCTGCGCGACGTTGATCACCTCGCGCGCGTCGTCGATCGAGAAGAACTCGACGCGATCGATCTCCGGAATTTCGATGCGGCGTCCCGATCGCGGCGGCCACTCGGTGGTCGTCGTCACGCTCGACACGCGCGAGGGATCGCAGTCGCCCTCGAACGCCCAGGCGTGAACGAGCTTGCCGCTGCGCTGCGTGATCGTGCCGAGCGGCAGATACGGACCGGAGGGCTGAAACCCGGTCTCCTCGCGGAATTCGCGGACCGCGGTCTCGAGCGGCTCCTCGCCGGCGTGAATGCCGCCCTTGGGAATGGTCCACGCGCCCTCGTGCCGGCCGTTCCAGTAGGGGCCGCCCGGGTGCGCGAGCAGCACCTCAACGCGGCCGTCCCGCCGGCGGAACAGCATCAGGCCTGCGCTCTCCTTCTGGGGCATGTCGTTGTCGCAAAGTTACGACAAGATCGACTCGATTGTTGCGATCAGGCACTGGCGCCTGGTGCCTGATCTAGAGCTTTGTTCTCCTGAGCCGCAGCGCATTGCTGATGACGGACACCGAGCTCAAGCTCATCGCGGCGGCCGCGATCACCGGGCTCAAGAGCAGCCCGAACAGCGGATACAGCGCGCCGGCCGCGATTGGCACGCCGGCGGAGTTGTAGACGAACGCGAAGAACAGGTTCTGCCGGATGTTCGTCATCGTCTGGCGCGACAGCCGGCGCGCCCGGACGATCGCGCCGAGGTCGCCTTTGACGAGCGTGACCGGCGCGCTCTCCATTGCGATGTCCGTGCCCGTGCCCATCGCGATGCCGACGTCGGCCTGCGCGAGCGCCGGCGCGTCGTTGATGCCGTCGCCCGCCATCGCGACCGATCGGCCCTCGCGCTGCAGCCGCGTGATCGCCGCGGCCTTCTGGTCGGGCAGGACGTCCGCGATCACCTCTTCGATCCCGAGCTTGCGCGCGACGGCACTCGCCGTCGCTTGATGGTCGCCGGTGAGCATCACGATGCGCAGGCCTTCGGCCCGCAACGCGCGGATCGCGTCGGGCGTGCTCACCTTGAGCGGATCGCTGACGCCCAGGAGGCCCGCGGGCTTGCCTTCGATCCCGACGAAGATCACGGTCTGTCCGTCGTGACGGAGCGCGTCCGCGCGGGCGGCGAGCACGCTGGCGTCGATCCCGAATCGTTCCATCAGCGCGAGATTGCCGGCCACGACGCGCCGGCCGGCGACGCGGCCGGTGACGCCCTGGCCCGTGCGAGACGCGAAGTCCTCGACCGGATCGATCGGGATGTGGCGCGCCTCGGCGCCGCGAACGATCGCGGCGGCCAGCGGGTGCTCGCTCGCGCGCTCGAGCGCGGCCGCGGCGCGGAGGACGTCCGCTTCCTTCACGCCGTCCGCCCATGTCACCGACGTCAGCTCTGGGCGGCCGAGCGTCAGCGTGCCGGTCTTGTCGACGACCAGCGTGTCCACGCCGCGCAGGCGCTCGATCGCCTCGGCGTTGCGGAACAGGACGCCGATCGTCGCGCCGCGGCCAGTCGCCACCATGATCGAAATCGGCGTCGCGAGCCCGAGCGCGCAGGGACACGCGATGATCAGCACGGCGACCGCGTTGACGAGGCCGTGCGCCAGGCGCGGCTCCGGCCCAATCAGCGCCCACGCGGCGAACGTGATCACCGCGATCGCGACGACCGCCGGCACGAAGTAGCCGGACACGCGGTCGGCCAGCTGCTGAATCGGCGCGCGGCTTCGCTGCGCCTCGGCGACGAGCGCGACGACGCGCGCGAGCAGCGTGTCCGCGCCCACGCGATCGGCGCGCATCACGAGGCTCCCCGTGCCGTTGACGGTGCTGCCGATCACGGCGTCGCCGGCCTGCTTGCGCACCGGAATGGCCTCGCCGCTCACCATCGACTCGTCAACCGCCGAGGCGCCTTCGAGCACGACGCCGTCGACGGGCACGCGCTCGCCCGGACGAACGCGCAGACGATCGCCCACCTGCACGTGCTCGAGCGGCAGATCGTCCTCCTGCCCGTCCGGCCGGATCCGCCGCGCAGTCTTCGGCGCGAGCCCGAGCAACGCGCGCAACGCGGAACTCGTCCGACCGCGCGCACGCAACTCCAGCACCTGCCCGACGAGGATGAGCGTGACGATGGCCGCGGACGCTTCGAAGTAGACCGGCACGCCGCCCATCGCGTCGTGCAGTGACGCGGGAAACGCGCCGGGCGCGAGCGCCGCGATCACGCTGTAGCCGTACGACACGGCCACGCCCAGGCCGATGAGCGTGAACATGTTGAGGTGGCCCGTGCGCACTGACGCCACGGCACGCTCGTAGAAGGGCCACGCGCACCAGAGGCAGACGGGCGTGGCGAGTGCGAGCTCGACGAGTGTCTGCGTCCGCATCGACCACGGCACGCCGCCGAACATGCCGCTCATCGCCAGCACGAGCAGCGGCGCGGACAGCGCGGCAGCGATCCACAGCCGGCGCGTCATGTCGACGAGCTCCGGATTCTCCGGCTCGTCCTTCGTCATTGTCCGAGGCTCGAGCGCCATGCCGCAGATCGGACACGCGCCGGGCCCGTCCCGGACGATCTCCGGGTGCATTGGGCAGGTCCACAGGTTCCGGGGTTCCGGGGTTCCGAGGTTCCGGGGTTCTGCTGGCTCAGGTCCGATCGAACCTCGGAACTTCGGAACTTCGGAACCTCGCAAGATCTTTACGGTGCCGCCCATCCCACGCGGCCCGCGCGCGAGCCAGCCCGCGGGATCGCCGGCGAACTTCTCGCGGCAGCCGGGACTGCAGAAGTAGTACGTCGTCCCGTCGTAGACGAAGGATCCCCCCCGCGCCTTCGCGGGATCGACCGTCATGCCGCACACGGGATCGATCGCCCGGCCGTCGGTGCTCACGCCGCTGTTAACCATCTGACACGCCCAATCGTAATATCACGCGCAGGAGAACCGATGCTCGATCGACTCGCCCGCCAATTTCGCTATGCCCTTCGCGTGCTCGCGCGGTCGCCGCTCTACGCGGTGACGGCGGCCCTGTCGCTGGCGATTGGCCTCGGCGCCAACACGACGATCTTCACGATCGCGAACGCGCTGCTGCTCGTGCCGACGCATGGCGTGCGCGCGATGCACGAGCTCGTGGACATCGG
Source organism: Vicinamibacterales bacterium (assembly GCA_035279905.1). Lineage (GTDB taxonomy): Bacteria > Acidobacteriota > Vicinamibacteria > Vicinamibacterales > SCN-69-37 > DATEGZ01. The sequence goes on along the minus strand of DATEGZ010000308.1, from coordinate 11,638 downwards.
CCGGACCGACAACGGCCAGGGCTTCGACACGGTGTCGTATCCGACCTACGCGGACCTGCGCGATCAGAGCACGGTCTTCTCCGGCATGTTCGCGATTCGCTTCGAGCCCAGGCCGGTCAGCCTTGGCGGCGCGGACGGCGCCGATCGCGCGTACTCGCAGCAAGTGAGCGCGAGCTACTTCGAGGTGCTCGGCGTCCAGCCTGCCGCGGGCCGATTCTTCCAGCGCGCCGACGAGCGCCTCGGCGTGCCGCTGCGCCAGGCCGTGTTGAGCTACGCGTTCTGGCAGCATCGCTTTGCCGGCGACCCGTCGGTCGTCGGGCGCGACCTCGTGCTCAACGGCGATCATTTCACCGTGATCGGCGTCACGCCGCAGAGCTTCACCGGCAGCACGATCGTCACGGCCGATCTCTGGGTGCCGCTCACGTCCTACGCGCAGGCGATGCCGACCGACAAGCTGCTGCGCGGACGCGAGAACGCCTGGCTCGTCATGGGCGGGCGGCTCAAGCCCGGCATGACGATCGCGCAGGCGCGTGTCGAGATGACGGCGCTGATGAACAACCTCGTCCGCCAGTATCCCGACGCCTATCAAGGCAAGGGCATCGCCGTGGCGGCCGCGAGCCGGCTGCCGGGGATGGGCGGCGATTTCGTCGTGCCGTTCATCGGCGTCCTCTCCGTGGTGGTCGGTCTGGTGCTGCTCATCGCGTGCACGAATCTCGCGGGCATCATGCTGGCACGCGCGGCGGCGCGCGCGCGTGAAGTGGCCGTGCGGCTGGCCCTGGGCGCATCGCGCGGCGAACTGGTCGCGCAGTTTCTGACCGAGAGCCTGATCGTCTTCGCCATCGGCGGCGCCGCGGCCGTGCTCGTCTCCCGTGTGATGACGGGCGTCCTCACGTCGTTTCTGCCGGCGTTGCCGGTCCCCATCGCCGTGGACTTCGCCCTGGACGCGCGCGTCGTCCTGTTCTCGGCCGCGCTCGCGCTCGCGACCGGCGTGCTCACCGGCCTCGTGCCCGCCCTCCAGGGCACGCGCGTGAGCATCGGCACCGATTTGAAGAACGAGTCCGCCGGAAGCGGACGCCATCGCCTGCGTCACGGCTTCATCGCCGCGCAGATGTGCTTGTGTCTGGTGCTGCTGGTGTCGGCCGCGCTGTTTCTGCGCGCGTTCCAGGCGGCGATCGACGTGAAGCCGGGGTTCGACGTCGATCCGATTGAAGTCGTCTCGCTCGATCTCGGGCTGCGTCCGTACTCCGACGAGCAAGTGATGAACGTCACGGCGCAGATTCGCGACGGGATCGCCGCGCTTCCGGGCGTCGAGCGCGTCGCGGTCGGCGCCGTCGTGCCGCTCGGCGGCGAAGGGCTCGGGCTGGGCGCGCTGCGCCTCCCCGGCGCGACCCAATCGGACGGCGGCAGGACCGACTGGAACGTCGTCTCGCCTGAGTTCTTCGACACGCTCGCCCTGTCGATGGCGCGCGGCCGCGTCTTCACGGCCGCCGACCGCGCCGGCGCACCGGATGTCGCGATCGTGAACGAGACGATGGCGCGGCGGCTGTGGCCGGACATGGATCCGATCGGCAAGCGGCTCGAGAGCGGCACCTTCCGCCCGGGACGCGAGCAAGTCGATCGCACGTACACGATTGTCGGCGTCGCGAAGGACACGAAGTACCGCTGGCTCGGCGACGCGCCGCGCAGCTTCCTCTACGTGCCGCTGGCGCAGCAGCCGTGGCGCACGCCGCACTTCTTCATCCGCCGCGATCCGCGCGTGCCCGCGACCACCAACCTCTTGGCCGCCGTACGCGGCGTGCTGAAGAATGTCGATCCGAACCTGCCGCTCGTGCGCGTGTCGTCGCTGCGTGAGTTCGCGGATTTCGGCCTGCTCCCGCAGCGGCTCGCGGCCTCGGTGGCGGGATCGCTCGGTTCGCTGGCGTTGCTGCTGGCGGCGATCGGTCTCTACGGCGTGACGGCGTTCACCGTGGCGCGGCGGACGCGCGAGATCGGATTGCGCGTCGCGCTCGGCGCCAACCCGCGCCGCGTCAAGGTGCTGGTCGTGGGTCAGGCGCTGAAGCTGACGGCCATCGGCGGCGGCATCGGATTGTTCCTCGCCGCCGGCATGGCGCGGCTGATCTCGGACTTGCTCTTCGGCGTGTCGCCGTTCGATCCGCTTGCGTTTGGCGGAACGGCGCTGACGCTGGTGATCGTCACGCTGGCGGCCAGCTACGTGCCGGCGAGCCGCGCAGCGCGGCTCAATCCGGTCACCGCGCTGCGCGCGGAATGAGGCGACATTGGGTTATCGGGCTATTGGGCTATTGAGATATTGGAAAAGCGTCGCAACGGTGAACTCTTCCAATGACCCAATGACCCAATGACCCAATGACCCAATAGCCCAATGGCCCAATGACCCAATAGCCCAATGGCGCCCTATCCCCCAATCCCCGGCGGCACCGGCATGTTGAGCGACTTCAGGAGGTCGCCGAGCCGCGTCTTGACATCGTTGGCCTGACGAATTGCCGTGGCCAAGTCGCCGCTCGAGGCAGCCGATGTCGCCGACTGCCACGTCTGCGTCGCACTCGCCAGCCCGGATTGCGCCGCGGTCAACGTGTCCTTCGTCATGCCTTTCGGCAGGCCCTTGCTCTTCGACAGGGTGTCGACCCGCGTCTTGACGGTTTCGAGCACCTTCGGAATGCCCGCCGACATCGTGTTCCACTGCGTCGTGAGCTCGGCCTTCTTCGCTGAAATCGCCGCGCCGAGCGCCGTGATGCGGGCCGGCAGCGCCTGCGCCTGCGTCAACGCGCCGGCGTAGTCACCGTTGGTGAACGCCGTCTGCGCCGCCGTGAGCGCGTCCTGCACCCCTTTCGCCTGATCGGGCACGTACTTCTGCGCCTCGGCGCTCACCGCGCTGAACGCGCTCTGGGCGCTCTTGATCGCGGCATCCGCGGGGTCCTTCTGGCTCGAGCACGCCGCCGCAACCGCGACGATGAGCACCAACGCACTGAGCGACAACACTCTTCGCATACGTCCTCCTTGAGATCTGTCAGATACCGGTTGGACCCGGCGGGCGGCTACGGGATCCGGAGCTTCTGCCCCACCTGGATGAGGTCGGGATTCTTCAGGCGGTCCTGATTGGCTTCGAAGATCTTCGTGTAGAGCGACGGGTCGCCGTAGAACTCCTTGGCGATCTTCGACAGCGTGTCGCCCTTCTTCACTTCGTACCACTGCGTGGCATCCCACGCGTCGGCGGATTCTGGTGCGGGCTTCGATGGGTCGGCCATACGTCTCTCCGCGGAAGAGTTACGACGAGCTCAGTTGGAGTCCCAAACTGATCATTCGACTGCAAGGCTGCTGCCAGCCGCTGCGCCGATGTTTTCGGGGCGGCCCGCGAATTCGGCCTGATGAACCTGATAGAAACTACCCGGTCGCCACGGACCCGCGACCGGTCGTGGGGCGCCGGGCGGTGATAGGCTCGGCTCATGCCGGCTCGTCGCCTTCTTCAGCTGATCGCCGTGGGCGCCATTCTGACCACGGTCTTCCTCATTCAATCGCTCGTTGACGCCACGAACGCGCAGGGACGGGGCGGCCGCGGCGGCACGCAAATCCAGCCCGGCCAGGAATGCCCGTCGGGGACGACCGAAACGCGACCCGGCACGTGCCAGGCCCCGGAATTCCCGCCGCCGTCGATCGTCGACTATCGCCCGCACTCGACGCTGATCACCGCCGCGCATCCCGTGCCGAAGGCGAAGTTTCCCGTCGTCGACTTTCACGGCCACCCGCAGGGCCGGCTCAACTCGGCCGACAGCCTCGCGACGATGATGGCCGCGCTCGACGCGCTCAACGTGCGCGTGATGATCGCCGCCGACAACCTGTCCGGCACGCGGCTCGAGCAGGCGATGACGACGGTGAAGGCCTCGCCATACGCAAACCGCGTCGCCATGTTTGCGGGCATCGGGTTCAACGCCGTCGGGCCTGGTTGGGCGGAGAAGGCCATCGCGCAGCTCGAAGCCGACGTGAAGGCGGGCGCCGTCGGCGTCGGCGAGATCTCGAAGAGCCTCGGCATCGGCGCGCGCCGGGGCGACGGCACGCGTCTGCACATCGACGATCCGGATCTCGATCCGGTGTGGGACGCGTGCGCGCGGCTCAACCTCACCGTCTTCATCCACACCGCGGACCCGCAGGAGTTCTTCGAGCCGATCGACATGCATAACGAGCGATGGCTCGAGCTGTCACTGTTCGCCGATCGCCGCTATCCACCCGAGCGCGCGCCGCGCTTCGAGGAGCTGCTCGCCGAGCGCGACCGGATGGTCAAGAAACATCCGAAGACGCGCTTCGTCATCGCGCATCTCAGCTGGCTCGGCAACGACCTGCAGCGGTTGTCGAAGTGGCTCGACGACAATCCCAATGCCTCGACCGAAATGGGCGCCGTGCTCTACGACCTCGGCCGGCAGCCCCGCGCCGCGCACGACTTCCTCGTGAAGTACCAGGACCGCGTGCTCTTCGGCAAGGACGCGTTCGAGCCCAACGAGTACCCGTACTACTGGCGCGTCTTCGAGACGAAGGACGAGTACTTCGACTACTACCGCGACTACCACGCGTTCTGGAAGCTCTACGGCCTCGATCTGCCGGACGACGTGCTGAAGAAGATCTACTACCAGAACGCGGTCCGACTGGTGCCGGGATTGCCGAAGATTCCGGGAACCTAGTTTCCGAGTCTTTCAAACCATGCAGGCAGTCGCAATCGGAGGCCAAGCACACGCTCCCGCCGCTGCTCGGCTTCGAGCGTCTTGGTGCGCGCTGACAGCAGATCCGTCAGCGCAATCAACCCCATCAACCGTCCGTCCTCGCGGCTGACGACCGGAAGGCGCGTGAGGCCGGTTTCGGCCATGCGATAGACGACCAGCCTGAGCGTCTCGTCTTCGAAGGCGACGACGGGCCGGCGGCCGATCGCGGTCGCGAGCGGGAGCGAGCGCCCTTCGCGCGCGGACTCGATCCAGCGGCGCAGTTCCTGACGCGTGATCGCGCCCATGAGGCGCTGCTCGGCGTCGACGACGGGAAAGAGGCGCTGGGCGTTGCGGCCCTCGAACCGTCCGGCGAGCGCCGATTCGGCGTGCGCCAGCGTCGCGTTGGCCGGCAGCGCGACGACCGATCGCCGCGCGACTTCGCGCGCGAAGACGATCTCGAGCGGATCGACCGCGTACTCGCGGCTGAGATGGAATCCCCTGCGCGCGACCTTCTCCGTCAGAATCGACCGCCGCAGCGCCAGCACGGTCGTCCCGTGCGCCACCATCACGGCGAGCAGCAGCGGCGCCATCATGTTGATGTCGTGTGTGAGCTCGAGCGCGAAGAGCACGCCCGTCAGCGGCACGCGCATCGCGCCGCCGAGGATCGCGCCCATGCTGATGAGCGGCCAGAAGCCGGCGCCCTCCCACGGCAGGAAGTGCGACTCGAGCGCGCCGAGCGCCGCGCCCATCATCAGGAGCGGCGCCAGCACGCCGCCCGACGTGCCGGACCCGAGCGAGAAGGCCCAGATCAACGACTTCACGATCAGCACGCCGGCGATGATCTTGAGCGGCATGTCGCCTGAGAGCAGCCCGCCGATGACGTCGTAGCCCACGCCGAGCGCCTGCGGAAAGAACCAGCCGCCGATGCCGATGGCGAGGCCGCCGACGGCCGGCCACCACATCCAGTGAATCGGCAGGTGCGCGAACGCGTCTTCCGACGCGTACACGGCGCCGGTCAGCAGAATCGCCAGCACGCCCGCCAGGAGGCCGACGAGCGCGCACGCGGCCATACCGGACGCGCCGATGACGAGCGGATGCGCCGGCACCGGAAAGATCGGGCCGAGGCCGAGGAGGTGGCGCCTCAGCGCCGCGGCCGTGACGCTCGCGAGCGCGACCGGAATCACGCTGCGCGGCTTCAGCTCGAACAAGAGCAGCTCGACGGCGAGCATCACCGACGCCACCGGCGCGGCAAACGTCGCCGACATGCCCGCGGCCGCGCCCGCGACGAGCAGCGTCTTCCGCTCGGCGCTGGTGAGATGAAAGAACTGCGCGACGAGCGATCCGAACGCGCCGCCGGTCAGGATGATCGGCCCCTCGGCGCCGAACGGCCCGCCCGATCCAATCGAGATCGCCGCCGACAGCGGCTTCAGCAGCGCGACCTTCGGCTCGACACGGCTCCCGTTGATCAGGATCGCCTCGATCGCCTCCGGGATGCCGTGCCCGCGGATGCGCTCCGAGCCGTACCGCGCCAGGAAACCGACGATGAGCCCGCCGAGAACCGGAACCAGGATGACGAAGACGCCGAGATGATGACCGGTGGGCGACGCGAGCGAGGTGCTCGCCCGCTGGAAGAAAAAGAGATTCGTGAAGAGTCCGATGAGCTTGAGGAGCGCCAGCGCGACGTACGAGGCCACCACACCGATGACGATCGCCAGGCCCGAGATCAGCAGGACCCGTGCGGTCGTCGTGAAATCACCGAGATGACGGAGGCCGTCGGCGGTGTGGGAACGCGTACGCAGTGTTGGCGCCGCCGGAATGTCAGCAGCAGCCATATATCCATATTACTTTGTACAGCAACGATATTACCAGTCCACCGATTTGAGTGGGATCAACTTAGAACTATGAACTTAGAACTTCACACTTCGGAGAATCCGAGCTTCGAGTTCTAAGTTCTAAGTTTTAAGTTGCCCGTGTCGTCCTCCTGCCACCACGCTGTCAGGAGGCCCCAGGTACCGTCTGCCTGTTGGCGATTCGCCAGACAAGGAGACAAACCATGGCTCATCCAGTGATGTGGTTCGAGGTGCTGGGCACGAACGGCGGCAAGCTGCGGGAGTTCTACGGCGGGCTGTTCGGGTGGACGTTCAAGACGGACGGCCCTCAGCAGTACGGTCTCGTCGACACCGGTGCGAAAACGGGCATCCCGGGAGGGATCGGCGAGATCTACCCGGGCACGCGATCCTGGGTCACGTTCTACGTCGAGACGCCGAGCATCGAGGCGTCGCTCGCCGACGTCCAGCGCCGTGGGGGCAAGGTGGTCCTGCCGCGCACCGTCATGCCTGACGTCACGCTGGCGATCTTCGAAGACCCCGAAGGCCACCCCATCGGCCTGGTCGAGGCGCGCAAGAGCTGATCGTTCAGACGGGCTGCATGGCCGTGGCAGAATGCCGCCGATGCGCCGCGGAGATCGGCTCTTTCAGATCGTCCAGCTGCTCCGCGGCCGCAGGCGCGCGACGCGCGCGGCTGACATCGCCCGGCAGCTGGGCATCTCCGAGCGAACGGTCTACCGCGACATCCGCGATCTGGTGCTGGCCGGCACGCCAATCGACGGCGAGGCCGGCGTCGGCTACCGGATGCGGCCCGGTTACGACCTGCCCCCGCTGATGTTCGACCGTGAGGAAATCCAGGCGCTCGTGCTGGGCGCGCGGATCGTCCGTCAGTTCGGCGATCCGGCGCTCGCGCGGGCGAGCCAGTCGATCCTGAACAAGATCTCCGCGGTCCTCCCGGCGGATCTGGCGCCATTTCTCGACGACACCCGCCTGTTCGTCCCGGGCATCGTCTCGGCGAAGGAGTCCGCCGGCGCGCTTGGCATCGCGCGTGACGCCCTGATCGATCGCCGCAAGCTTCGCCTGCACTACGCGGACGCCAAAGGCGCTCACTCCGAGCGCATCGTCCGTCCGCTCGGCATCTTCTTCTGGGGGCGCATCTGGACGCTGGCGGCCTGGTGCGAGCTCAGGACCGACTTCCGCAGTTTCCGGCTGGACCGCGTCACGAGCGCGGCGGCGCTCGCCCAGACGTTCGCCGACGAACCAGGCCGCACACTCAAAGACATGCTCGGCAAGTACGGGCCGGACGTCGTGCGATTGCTCGATACCTGAAGAGCTCTACGTTTTCGTCTGCGCGCTCTGCTCCGCCGCGTTCACTTTCGCGATCGCCTCGTTCTTCTCCGCGATCTGGTGCTCGAGGTCGTCGATCTGCTTGCAGGCCGCCTCGCTCGGTGTGGTCTGGCCCTTCGCGTGCAGCGCGTAGACTTCCTCGCCGATCTTGGTGAAGAGCTCCTTCTTCTGCCCCTGCAGCTTGCTCACTTCCATCTTGAGCTTCGTCGTCTCGGCGAAGTCGTTGATCTCGTGCTGCGCCTTGTCGAGCCCGCTCTTCAGCTTGTCCATGAAGCTCATATGAGTGCCTCCAGTTACTTCCCGCCCCGCCATCCGATCTTCGCCGTCAACGGCTGCTCTTCCGCCACAAGATCGCGGACAATCGCCAGGAGGCGACCATCGCGCGCGACGCTGAACTCGAGCCAGGGTCGCCCCTTGAGAACCGCCAACGTTTCCTCTTTGCCCAGCTCGAGCCCCGGCGCCGTGCGCACCGGGACCGCCACCAATCGCCCGTCAGGCGTGAGGTAGAGGACTTCACGCCCGTTGGGATTCCAGTGCACGCGCGAGACACCGCCGGCCGTGAGCGGCTGCCGGACCCCGCCGGCCATCGAGCGGATGTACGCCTCGAAGCGTCCCGACTCGAAGGAGCCGTACACGTAGGTCTTGCCGTCCGGCGAGAACTCCAGGTTGCCCTCGGTGACGGTCGACGCGTTCAACCGGCGCGGCGCCTCGGCGCTGCCGAGTCGCACCGTCCAGATCTCGTAGTTGCCTCGCGCTGACCGCTGGTCGAACGCCAGCAACCCGTCAGACGAGATATCGTCGGGCTGCGACAGCCGCGGCGCGAGTGCGAACAGCGGCGTCTTCTCGTTCGTGCCGAGATTGAAGCGCGCGACTTGAGGCGGCCCGCCGAACGTCGCCGCCAGGATCAGCTCGTTGCCGTTCTTGAGGGGAATCGGACGGATTTCCGTCGCGCTGTTGTCAGGCGTGACCCGCTGCTCCAGACCCCGGTCCAGGTCGAACGACCAGACGTCATACGTCCCGGTCGACGGCAACGATCGACTGAACAGCGCGGTGTGGTCGGACGCCAGCCGTACGTCGACGATTTCTCCGGGCGTACCGATCGTGGCCAGTTCCTTGCCGGAGCGGTCGAACCAGGCGAGATGATCGCTGTCCCGCTGCGGCTGGTAGACGATGGTCCCGGTGGGCGACGCGGAATACGACGCCAGCGCCGTCGAGAGCAGGTAGCGAACCGAATCGGCAATCGGCAGTTCGCCGCCGCTGACGGCCCCGGTCGACAACTCGAAACGGCGCGCCACCAACGTGCCCTCCTTCGCGAACACGAGGTACCCGGGATTCACGAAGGTCGCGTTCGACTCCGCGGCCATGACGGCATGCGGTGGCTTGCCTGGCTCGCCCATCATGAGCTGCCCGCGACCGTCGCTCATTCGCACGAGATAGAGAAACCGATCGCCGCCGGGTAGGTACGACGGAAACACCAGTCGCCCCTCACCTTTCGCGCGATCGGGCGTGACGATGTCCGTCACCGCGCCGCCGGCAGCAGAAATGCTGCGGATGGCTTCGCCTTCGACGGACGCAAACAGGATCGTGCCGTTCGAGCCCCACGTGCCTTGATGCACCGTGCCGAGACGAATCTGGCACAACGTCACGGCGATCCCCGACGACAAGTCGAGCCGCTTGAGGGCGCCGGCGGCGAAGAACGCTATCGACAATCCATCCGGCGACCAGAAAACCGCGTGCGCATCGTCGGTGCCCGGTATCGGCTTCGCGTCCAGGGCGGCGAGCGAGCGGATCCAAATCTGATTCTTGCGGCTCTGGGAGGCGACAAATGCGAGGCGGGTCCCATCGGGCGACACCGCGAACGTCGCTCCCTCAGAGGTGTACCAGTACGTGAACCCGCCGGGCGGCACGATCTGCAGTTCGACGGCGGCGACCGGCGTCTCGCGTGCCCGGCCGAAGGACAGCCACGCTGCGCCCGCGACGATCACGACCGCCGCTGCCAACACCCACGGCAGCCAATTCGTGCGAGCGCGCGGCTGAACCGCAGCGACGGCGGATGACGTCGTCTGTCGTTCGTCCTCCTCGATGCCCGTCAACTGCAACGCGACGTCCTGCGCCGTCTGCCAGCGCGACGCGGGATCCTTCGAGAGACACGTCCGCACGAGCCGGCTGAAGGCCGCGGGCACCTGCACGTTCGATCCGGACATCGACGGCGGATCCTCGTGCAGGATCGATCCCGCAATCGCGGCCGTCGTCGCGCCCGTAAACGCGCGCTTGCCCGTCGCCATCTCGTAGAGCACGGCGCCAAGCGCGAAGATGTCGCTGCGCGCGTCCGCGGGGTGTCCCTGGATCTGCTCGGGCGCCATGTAGGGCGCCGTGCCGAGCAGCGAACCGTCCGTCGTGAGCGAGGTCGGTACCGCGGCCGTGGACGCATCCGCCGCGTCGACCGGACTGCCCACATTCACGGTCTTGGCCAGGCCAAAATCGAGCAGCTTCACGCCCGTGGGCGTGAGCATCACGTTGCCGGGCTTGAGATCGCGGTGCACGATGCCCTGCCGATGCGCGGCGCCGAGCGCGTCGGCGATCTCGCGCCCGTAGCGGAGCACCTGCGTAACCGGCAGCGGCCCTTTTGTCAGCCGCCGCGCCAGCGTCTCGCCCTCGAGCAGCTCCATCACGAGGTACTCGACGTCGCCTTCGTGCCCGACGTCGAACAACGCGCAGATGTGCGGATGCGACAGGCGCGAGATCGCTTTCGCCTCGCGCTCGAACCGCTGGCGCGCGTCGGGCGATCCCGCGATGCTGGCGGAGAGTGTCTTGACGGCGACCGAGCGGTCGAGCCTGCGATCTCGCGCGGAATACACCTCGCCCATGCCGCCGGCGCCAATTGGCGCGACGATCTCGTACGGCCCGAGCCGGGTCCCTGGCGTGAGGGGCATCTGTCAGCAGTCCTGCGGAAGGCTGGCATTGTACGTCCTCCCGTTGACAGCCACACGGGAGGCTCATAAAGTCCGATCGTTCCTGCCTCGTGGAGCGCCCTATGACCCTCAAGAAGCGTGTGTTCGTGCTGACGGCCCTGGCCGGGCTGGCGATGTCGACGGCTGTCGGGCTCGACGCGCAAAACCGCAAGAACTTCTCGATCGTAAGCGACGACGGCGGCCACGTCGCGCTCGGTCTGGCGATCCGCAAGCTGAACGTCGCCGGCACATTCATGCAGGCGCCCGCGCACCCTGACGACGAGACCAACGCGCTCTTCGCGACGTTCGGGTACGTCATGGGCCTGCGCGTCATCGACGTGCAGAACAACCGCGGCGACGGCGGCCAGAACGAGATCGGGCCCGAGCTCTTCCGCGACATCGGCGTGCTGCGCACCGCCGAGCTGCTCGCCGCGCACCAGATCGACGGCGCCGAGCAGTACTTCACGCGCGCGATCGACTACGGCTACTCGTTCTCGCCCGACGAGGTCATTCAGAAGTGGGGCCGCGAGGAAATCATCGGCGACTACGTGCGCTTCTTCCGCTCGCTCCGCCCGGACATCGTCGTGACGATGAACATCCAGGGCGGCGGCGGCGATCGCGCGCATGAGGCGACGACGGTGCTCGTGCGCGAGGCGTACGCGGTGTCGGGCGATCCCACGAAGTATCCGGAGCAGCTGCGCGACGGGCTGCGGCCGTGGAAGCCGTACAAGCTGTACTTCGCGGGCCAGGGGATCGGACGCGGCGGCGGACGCGGCGGCCCCGGAGGCGGCGGGGCGCCGGCGGCCGC
>DATEGZ010000307.1:0-2867 GCA_035279905.1 Vicinamibacterales bacterium | reverse complement strand
TCCGCGTCGACAAGATCTAGTGGACATACGCACCACCGGGGGACCCGCCACCACCGCAGAGACGGCCGCGGTGGACTCGGTCCTGGGCGAGCCAGAGAAGAACGACCATCGCGTCGTCCACGCCGGCCGTGCCGCGCGATCGCAACGCCACCTGCTGCTGCCGGTGCTGCACGCCATTCAGGACGACGTCGGTTGGGTGAGCCGGGGCGCGCTCGAGTACGCATGCCGGCGGCTGTCGATCCCGCCTGCTGAGGCGTACGGCGTCGTCAGCTTTTACGCGCGATTCGCCCTCGAACCTGGGCGCGGCCACGCCGTGCACCTTTGCGACGACATCGTCTGCCAGCTCGCGGGGGCGCATCCGGAGGAGGGTGTGCACTGCCTCGGGCTGTGCGACCACGCGCCCGCGACGCTCGACGAGAAGCATCCCCAAGCCCGCGAGGCGATCCGGTACCCGGGCTCGCGGCTTCTTCGCCGTGTGGGCCTGGTCGATCCCGAGAGCCTCGACAGCTATCGCGACTATGGCGGCCTGAAGGCGCTGCAGCGAGCGCGCGAGATCGGCGCACAGCGGGTGATCCAGGAAGTGACCGAGTCGAGGCTCGTCGGTCGCGGCGGCGCCGCGTTTCCGACGGGCCGCAAGTGGGATTCGGTGGCGAAGGCACAGGCCCGCCCGCGCTACCTCGTGTGCAACGCGGACGAGTCGGAGCCGGGCACCTTCAAGGATCGCGTCGTGATGGAAGGCGACCCGTTCGCGATCGTCGAGGCGATGGCGATCGCGGCAATGGCCGCCGGCTGCGAGCACGGCTACGTCTACATCCGAGACGAATACCCGATCGCGCGCCGCCGAGTCGCCAACGCGATCGCCCAGATGCGTGAGGCGGGGGCGCTCGAGATCGACATCGAGGTTCGCCGCGGCGCGGGCGCGTATATCTGCGGCGAGGAGACGGCGCTGTTCAACTCCATCGAAGGCAAGAGGGGCGAGCCGCGCAACAAGCCGCCGTTCCCCGTCGACGTCGGGCTGTTCGGCAAGCCGACCCTGGTGAACAACGTCGAGACGCTCGTCAACATCCTCGACATCGTGAACGGCGAGTTCGCCGACACGCGGCTTTTCTGCGTGTCCGGAAACGTGAGCCGCCCGGGGGTGTACGACATTCCGCTCGGTACGCCGCTGAAGCAGCTCCTGGAGAAATCCGGCGCGGGAAATGTCAAAACCGTTCTGCTCGGCGGAGCGGCGGGGTCATTCCTCACGCCGGATCAGCTCAACGTGCCGCTATCGTTCGACGGCACGCGCGCGATCGGCGCGACACTCGGATCCGGCGCGGTGATCGTGTTCGACGAGACTGCGGACATGCGGCGGGCGCTCCTGCGCATCGCGCGATTCTTCCGGGACGAGTCGTGCGGCCAGTGCGTGCCGTGCCGCGTCGGGACCAAGCGCCAGGAGGAGATCCTCGAGCGCATGTTTGCGAAGGGCCGCGCCGAATCCGATGTGATGCTCCTCAGCGACGTCGCGCAGGCGATGCGCGACGCGTCCATCTGTGGCCTCGGCCAGACCGCGGCCAATGCGATCGCTTCAGGTCTGAAACAGCTGCCGGTGCTCGATGGCTGAGGTAGCTCTGCAGATCGACGGCCATGAGGTGCTCGCACGGCCGGGCACGACCATCCTCGACGCCTGCCGCCGGCTGCGCATCGACACGCCGACCCTTTGTCAGCTCGACAACCTCACGCCGGTCAACGTTTGCCGCGTTTGCGTAGTCGATCTGGAAGGTTCCCGCGTGCTGGTGCCCGCGTGCTCCCGCAAGGTCGAGGAAGGGATGAAGATCAGGACCGACTCGGAGCGTGTGCGCCACAGCCGGCGCCTGGTGCTCGAGCTGCTGGCGTCGTCGGTGGACATGACACTGACGTCCCCCGAGGTCCGCGGTTGGATTCGGCAGTACGGCGCTCAGCCGTCGCGTTTTGGCGCCGCGGCCGCGACCGTCGCACAGCCGGTGAAGGTGGACAACGACCTCTACGTGCGCGACTACTCGCGGTGCATCCTCTGCTACAAGTGCGTCGAGGCGTGCGGCGTCGACGCGCAGAACACTTTCGCGATCGCCGTCGCGGGCCGTGGCTTCGACGCCCATATCTCGACCGAGTTCGACACACCCCTGCCAGATTCCGCGTGCGTGTATTGCGGCAACTGCATCGGCGTGTGCCCGACCGGCGCTTTGATGTTCAAGAGCGAGCACGACATGCGCTCGGCCGGCGCGTGGGACGAGTCGAAGCAAACCGTCACCGAGACCGTATGCCCCTATTGCGGCGTGGGCTGCATGCTCGAGCTCCATGTCCAGGACAACGCGATCGTCAAGGTGACGTCACCGCTCGACTCGAGCGTCACCTCGGGACATCTTTGCGTGAAGGGACGGTTCGGCTTCCAGTTCGTGCAGAAGCGGCGACGGTGACCGCGTTATTTCCACGTGGAGGACGGTGAGGGAGCCGGGTTCGGCGCGGTAGACGGCGAAGCGATTGTCTCCTGCGCCTTGACGGCCGGCCAATTGACCGTGCCGGTCTGAGCAGCGACGCCGACAGCGATCAAGCCGGTCGCTAGCGCGCCGAGGGCGATGTTCCGAGCTCTCCCCATGTCTCTAGAACGCCCGGAAAAGAAAAGGGCCAGAAAAGAAAAGGGCCGGATCCCCAGATCCAGCCCTGCCCCGTGTAGGGGATTGAGCTCAGTCTCCGCCGTGGTGGTCGCCGCCTCCGCCGCCGTCGCCGTGCTCGCCTGATGCGGTCGTCTGGGCAGCCGGCTTCTTCTGGTCTTCGCCCTGGTCGTTGCTGTCGCCGGTCTCGTTCTCGGTGTCCGCCGGCTCGGGCTTCTCGGTCGGCTCGGGCTTCTC
>DATEGZ010000306.1:0-13283 GCA_035279905.1 Vicinamibacterales bacterium | reverse complement strand
AGATCGCCGATGAGATTGAAGCTCTGAAAGACCAGGCCGATTTCGACGTTGCGCGTGCGCGCGCGCTCGCCCGGGCTGAACTTGTCCACCGCGCGCCCGTTGAGCCAGTAGCGGCCGGACGTCGGCGAATCGAGCAGGCCGAGGATCGACAGGAACGTCGACTTGCCGCAGCCGGACGGACCGGACACCGACACGTACTCGCCGCGATCGATGTCCACCGTGACGTCACGCAAGGCGACGGCAGGCTCTTCGGACTCGCCCTCGAACACGCGCGTGACGCCTTCGAGCCGGATCAGCGGCAGGCCGGTTTGCGCCGCCTGCTCGGGCGTATTCCGCGCGTCCCGCTTCCACCACGCCATGGTCACGCTCCAGGCGGATTGGACGAGTGCGGCCTGCGGAATGTTGGCAAGCGCTCTTACTTGACCGGCGTCGCCAAGGGCTTGCCGGTCTCGAGCACGTACGTCGACAACACTTTGAGGGTTCCGGTACCGACGTTCTTCGCGTTGTGCACGGTGTTGGCCGGCACGAAGATGAAGTCGCCCGCCTTCAGCCGCCGCGGCGCCTTGCCATCCTCCGTGAGCTCGATCGTGCCTTCGAGCACGTAGCCGAACTCCTCGCCGGGATGCATGTGGCGGCCCGACTCAGCGCCCGGCTGAAAGTCCGATCGCGACATCACGCCGTGACGATCCTTCACGCTGAGCAGCTGATCCTGCAGCATCGTCCGCGTGAAGCCTGGCGCCGCCGGCGCCGCCGCTTGTTGCGCCGCGGCCACGCCAATCGCGGCGACGGCGACCACTACCACGAGCACGACGATCGACTTCCGCATGGGTCTCCTCCTGGATCTCATTTGTCGTGCGCGCCCTCGTAGAGCGCGTCGAGCGGCTCGAAGCGTGCGCCTTTGTCGTCGCACACTGCGTACCGCTGCTTGCCGTCCTCGTTGAACATCGAGACGCCCGCGTGCTCGCCGCGCTTGTTGAGAATGTAGAAGTTGATGCCGAAGTTCGGCAGGCCGCGCGGGTTGAGCAGCCGCTTGTCGGCGGTGTTCTCCTTGATCCGCTTGAGCGCGGTCATGCCGGCGTCCTTCGGGTGAGCCCCGCGCCGCATCTCGTCGACGATCAGGAACGAGCACAAGTTGTAGAGATTGGCCTCACCGCGGCCCGTCGATCCGGCGGCACCCACCGCGTTGTCCACGTACAGCCCGGCGCCCAGAATCGGCGAGTCGCCGAGCCGCCCGGGAATCTTGAACGCCATCCCGCTCGTCGTCGTCACGCCGCAGATGTCGCCGTTGGCGTTCACGCCGTTGCAGTTGATCGTCCCGTAGATGTGGTTCTCGTTGATGAGGCCGGCCTTGACCATGCTGGTCGTGACCTCGCGAATCGCCGCCTCGCGCTCTTCCTTGTCCTTGATGTAGTGAAGCGGGTCGGTGTCCTGCTTCCACTTCAACCACTTGGCTCGCGAGTTGGGCGTGTTGAGATCGGCGACGATCTCGAAGCCGAGATTGCGCGCGAACGCCGTGACGTCCTTGCCGACCAGCAAATGATGATCGGTGTGCTCCATGACGGCTTTCGCGACGAGCGACGCCAGCTTGACGTTCTCGCTCGCGCCGACGCCGCCCGCCTTCTTCTTCGGACCGTGCATGCAGCAGGAGTCGAGCTGCACGACACCGTCGGCGTTGGGCAGCCCGCCGTAGCCGACGCTGTCGTCGAGCGGATCGAGCTCGACGATGTTGACGCCCGCGATGACGGCGTCGAGCACGTCCTGGCCTTTGGCGACCATCTCGAACGCGGTCTCGACGCAGGTCTTCGTGCCGCCGTTCTTGAACTGGTGGCCGTTGCCCGAGGCGATGACGACCGGCCGCGTGCTGCCCTGCACGATCATCGCCGGCCCCGCGCTCGCCGTGAGCGGCCGTGCCGCTGCCGCAACGCTTGCCGCGGCCGTCGTCGCCATAAAAGCTCGTCGGTTAATCTTGGCCATGTCTGCTCCATAGCACGCGTGTACTCGCTGGCGCCTAGTGCCTGATGCCCAGTGCCTTCTCTCGAGTGCCTGATGATACGATCTGGCGCTGCGCATGCGACGGATTTCCATTGAGACAGTTCGTGCCGCCGTTCCGCGGGTCTACCCGGTGGTCACGCGGACGCCGCTCGTCCGCCTCGATCCGCTCTCGAAGTCGAGCCCGGAGATTTTTCTCAAGCTCGAGGTCTTTCAGCCAATCGGATCCTTCAAGATTCGCGGCGCGATGAACGCCGTCGCCCAGCTCACGCCCGCCCAGATGGCCGAAGGCGTCTGGACGGTGAGCGCGGGCAACGCCGCGCAGGGCGTCGCCCTGGCCGCGCGCGAGGCGGGCACGCGCGCGTCGGTCATGGTCATGGAAGGCGCGCCGGCCACGAAGCTGGCGGCCATCGAGCGGCTCGGCGCGACGATCGTCAAGGCGTCGTTCGACGAGGCGTGGAAGGCCGTGGAAGCGCACCAGTCGGATCGCATGACGGGCCGCATGGTGCACCCGTTCGACGACGACGATTTCATCAGCGGCAACGGCACGTGCGGACTCGAGATTCTCGAGGACCTGCCGGACGTCGACGCGGTCGTGGCGCCGATGGGCGGCGGCGGCCTGCTGTCGGGCCTCGGCGTCGTGATGCGGGCGCTTCGGCCGACGGCGCGGATGTACGCGGCCGAGCCCGAGAACGCGGCGCCGCTCCAGACGTCGCTCGCGGCCGGCAAAGCGAGCCGCTTTCCCAACTGGAGCCGCTCGTGGGTGGACGGCGCCGGTGGCCAGACCGTGCTCGACTCGATGTGGCCGGTCGTCTCGCAGTACGTCGACGAATCGATCGTCGTCAAGCTCGACGACGCGGCGGCGGCCATGAAGCTCGCGGCCGAGCGCTGCCATGTCATCGCGGAAGGCGCGGCGTGCTGCGCGATCGCCGCGGCCCTGTCGCCGAAGCTGCGCGAGCGCGGCCACAAGCGCGTCGTCGCCGTCGTCTCCGGCGGCAACATCGATCTCTCCCGTTTCGCGGGGCTCGTTCACGCCTGCTCTTGAGTCTTACCTCACGATGATTCCTTCGCGTCTTTCAAGGCTGCCTGAGCTCGCGTACGACCTCTGGTGGACGTGGAATCCGGCGCGCGACGTCTTCCGCCGCCTCGAGTACACGATGTGGCGCGCAACCGCGCACAACCCGGTGATGATGCTGCAGCGGCTGTCGACCGCCGAGCTGGAGCGGGCCGCGGCGGACCCGACGTTTCTCGCGTCGTACGACGCGGCGCTGGCGGCCATGGACGCCGATCACGCCGCCGCGACGTCGCGCCGGACGTGGTGGAACGCCGCCGTTGACGCCGCGCCGCAGCAGGTCATCGCGTACTTCTGCGCGGAGTTCGCCCTGCACCAGTCGCTGCCCATCTACGCGGGCGGCCTCGGTGTGCTCGCCGGCGATCACTGCAAGGAAGCGAGCGACCTCGGCGTGCCGATCGTCGGCGTCGGGTTCATGTATCCGCAGGGCTACTTCCGCCAGCGCGTCACGCCCGACGGCTGGCAGGAAGAGGTCTACGAGCAGCTCGACTGGACCCAGGCGCCGATCGTCGTGGCGCGCACGATCGACGCGAAGCCGTGCGTGATTCTCGTCCCGCTCGCCGAGCGCAGCGTGCTCGTGCAGGTGTGGGAAGTGCAGCTCGGGCGCGTCCGCCTGTTCCTGCTCGACACCGACCTGCCGCAGAACAGCCCCGGCGATCGCGAGCTCTCCGCGCGGCTGTACGGCGGCGGCAAGGACACGCGGCTGCAGCAGGAGATCATCCTCGGCTTCGGCGGCGTGCTCGCGCTGCGCGCGCTCGGACTCCAGCCGGCCGCGTGGCACCTGAATGAAGGGCACGCGGCGTTCGTCGTGCTCCAACGGATGCGCGACTTCCTGGCCGCGGGTTTGACCTGGGACGACGCGCTCGCGGAAGTGCGCCGGACGACGATTTTCACGACGCACACGCCGGTACCCGCCGGACACGACGCGTTTCCCTTTCCGCTCGTCGAGCAGCACCTCTCGGCGTGCTGGGGATCGATGAACGGCCACGGCGAGATGTTCCTCGCGCTCGGCGGCTACGACAACGGGCAGGGGCCGCAGTTCAACATGACGGCGCTCGCGATGCGATCGTCGGGCGCGATCAACGCCGTGAGCCAGCTGCACGGTCACGTCACGCGCGAGATGTTCGCGCCGCTCTGGCCCGACCGCCAGGCCGACGAGCGTCCCGTCGCGGCGATCACCAACGGCGTGCACGTGCCGACGTGGGTGTCCGGCGAGATGGCGCGGCTCTTCGAGCGGCACCTGAGCCCGGCGTGGCGCGAGCAGTACGAGGACGCGGCGTTCTGGTCGCGCATCCTCGACATCCCCGACGAGGATCTGTGGGCCGCGCGTCAGAACCTGCGCGCGTTCATGTTTCAGTTCATCCGCGAGCGCGTGCGCCAGCGCTGGACCGGCAACGACCCGAGCGCCGCGCGCGTGATCGCCGGCGGCGCGATGCTCGATCCGCACGCGCTCACGATCGGCTTCGCGCGCCGTTTCACCGGCTACAAGCGCCCTGACCTCGTGTTTCGCGACGCCGAGCGGCTCGCGCGTCTCGTCAACGCCGCGGGCCGGCCCGTCCAGCTGATTTTCGCGGGCAAGGCGCATCCGGCCGACGACGCCGGCAAGCATCATCTGCAGCGCGTCTTCCGGCACGCGCTCGATCCGCGGTACGGCGGGCGCGTCGCGTTCGTCGAGGACTACGATCTGCACGTCGCGCACCTGCTCGTGCAGGGTTGCGACGTGTGGCTCAACAACCCGCGCAAGCCGCTCGAAGCCAGCGGCACGAGCGGGATGAAAGCCGCGATGAACGGCGTGCTGCACCTCAGCATCGACGATGGCTGGTGGGCGGAGGGCTACAACGGCGCCAACGGCTGGCGCATTCCCGGCGCCGCGGCCACGGCGGATGGCGATGCCGCGGACGCGGCCGACGCGGAGACGCTGTACCACCTGCTCGAAAACGAGGTCGTGCCGAGCTTCTACGAGCGCGACTCGCGCGGCGTGCCGCGCCGGTGGATCGCCGCCGTCAAGCAGGCGATGCTCACGATCACGCCGCAGTTCTCGTCGCGGCGCATGCTCAAGCAATACGTCGAGCGCGCCTACGCGCCGGCGATCGCGGTCCCCGCCAAGCAGGCCGGCGGCACCGAGCGGCTATAATCGAAATCGATGGCACGCAAGCTGGCCGAGCCGGTCGGGTGCGCGTTGTGCGGCGCGAAGGAAGTCTCCGAGCCGCGCGGCGACGAGCGCTACTGCCGCGACTGCTGGGACAAGAAGATCGCGGTCGAGGACATCGTCGCGCGCGAGTTCACGCTCAAGCGGTACATCCGCGCGCACAGCGCCGAGAAGCACCTCGTCTACCACTCCACGCAAAAACGCCCCGTCGGACAACTGCTCGTCGTCGACGACGGGTACGATCTGTTCCTCACGCTGCTGCTCTACCCGAACTTCGTGTGGGACGACGAGGCGTACCACCTGGAGAAGGACCCGGAGCATCGCACGTACGCGGAGATCCTGATCGACGTGGTCGCGGCCGACGTGATCGAGCCGTGGGGCGGCGGCAAGTGGCACCTCGACGTGTTTCGATCGACCGCGCCGGAAGCCGAAGAGTGGAACGGCGAGATCTGAGTCCGAGACACTCGCCCAGAGTGTCCGCTTAACATTCTTAACAACCGGCGTCGAAAACCGGGCCGGCTGTCCGATGCCGGGCGGGGGAAACTTTCGCCCCGGCGCGGACGTCCTACAAAACAGACGGCTATACTCGGCGGATGCAGCTCGATATTCCTGCCATTCAGAAAACGCTCGCGATGGAAACCGTGGACGGCTGGCTGTTGTACGACTTTCATGGCTCGAATCCGATCGCCACGGCGCTCGCCGGCGTGACCGGCCAGCACACGACGCGGCGGTGGTACTACTTCATTCCCGCAACGGGCTCGCCGAAGAAGCTGGTGCACGCGATCGAGCCGTTCGTGCTCGACGGGCTGCCCGGCGAGAAGACCTCCTACGCCGGACGCCGGCAGCTCGAGCAGGGCGTCTCGGAGCTGCTCCGCGGCTCCAAGGTCGTCGCGATGGAGTACTCGCCGGAGTGTTCGATTCCCTACCTCTCTCGCGTCGACGCGGGCACGATTGACTTCGTGCGGCGCCACGGCGTGCGCGTCGTCTCGTCGGGCGATCTGGTGGGCCGGTTCGAGGCCGCGTGGGACGAGGCCGCGATCGCGACGCACCGCCAGGCATCGGAGGTGCTCTACTCGGTCAAGGATCGCGCCTTCGAGTACGTCGGCGCGAAGCTCTCGGCCGGCGACACGATCACCGAGTACGAAGTGCAGCAGCAGATGGTGACCTGGCTGCGCGAGGCGGGCCTGGTCTTCGACGCCGCCCCCACGGCCGCGGCGCAGGAAAACGCCGGCAACCCGCACTACTGGCCCACGAAGGATCGGTCGCGCGCGATTCGGCCGAACGAGTTGCTGTTGCTCGATCTGTGGGGCAAGCGGAATCAGCCGGGATCGGTGTACGCCGATATCGCGTGGGTGGGATTTGCGGGCGACGCGCCGGAAGACATCGCGAAAGCGTTCGGCACGATCGTCGCCGGTCGCGATGCCGCGATCGCGAAGGTCCAGACGGCCGTCGCCGCGGGCGAGCCCGTGCACGGCTGGGAAGTGGATCGCGCGGCGCGCGACGTCATCACCGCCGCCGGCTACGGCCAGTACTTCATCCACCGCACGGGGCACAGCCTCGGCGAGGAAGTGCACGGCAACGGCGTGCACATGGACGACTACGAGACGCACGACGATCGCCGGCTCGTGACGGGCACAGGCTTCACGATCGAGCCGGGGATCTACACGCCGGCGTTCGGCATGCGGACCGAGATCAACATGGTGGTGTTCGAGAAATCGGCGGAGGTCATCGGCCCCCGCCAGCAGGCGTTAGTGAAGATTGCGACCCGCGCTAACGCGGATGCGGCGTCGCGACGATAGTGGAACAGGAGAAATGAACATGTCAGGCAGGAAATCCACATTCTTTTACGGAGTACTCATCGCGCTGGCGTCGCTCGTCGTCGGCATGGTCATCGCCTCCCGGCTCGACCTGACACCGCGCTCGCTCGCCGGCACCGTCAGCGTTCCGGCGTCCAACAGCGCGCCGCTGACGGGCCCGATCGATGCGACGACGTTCCGGACGATCGCACACAACGCCGGCCCGGCGGTCGTGAGCATCGTGATCGAGAGCACGAGGCCGACCCGTTCGTTCAGCGACTTCTTCGGCCTGCCGGATCAGTTCAGCGGCCGCAATCGCGGCGGACAGGGCCAGGCACAGGGCGAGGAAACGGTCCAGGGCGCCGGCAGCGGATTCATCTTCGACGCCAAGGGCGGCTACATCCTCACCAACAACCACGTCGTCGAAGGCGCCAAGCGGATCGAGGTGTACCTCGACACGATGAACGAGCAGCTCGAGCCGAGCGGCCTCGCGGCGAAAGTCGTCGGCCGCGATGAGCTCACCGACACGGCCGTCATCCAGCTGGCCGAGCTGCCGAAGCAAGCGCTCACCGAAGCGAAGTTCGGCGACTCCGATCAGCTCGCCCAGGGCGACTGGGTCATGGCCATCGGCAATCCGTTTGCGCTGTCGAACACCGTGACCGTCGGCGTCGTGAGCGCGGTCGGTCGCGACACACCGGGCGCCGTTCAGGGACGTCCGCAGCAGATGATCCAGACCGACGCGGCGATCAACAAGGGCAACTCCGGCGGACCGCTGCTCAACATCCGCGGCGAGGTGGTCGGCATCAACACGCAGATCGTGACTGACCA
Organism: Vicinamibacterales bacterium; assembly: GCA_035279905.1. GTDB lineage: Bacteria > Acidobacteriota > Vicinamibacteria > Vicinamibacterales > SCN-69-37 > DATEGZ01. The sequence goes on along the minus strand of DATEGZ010000306.1, from coordinate 5,449 downwards.
GGGCCAGGGCAATCTCGGCATCGGCTTCGCGATCCCGATCAACCTGGTGCGCGACATCCTGCCGGGCCTGCGCGAAGGCAAGGTCGTGCGCGGCGTGCTCGGCGTGGGCGTGCTTCCGCGGCCGATCACGAGTGACCTCGCGACCAGCTACGGTCTGCCGAACAACGACGGCGCGGTCGTGGCGTCGGTCACGGCCGGTGCCGCGGCCGATCGGGCGGGCATCAAGCGCGACGACGTGATCACGAAGTTCAACGGCAAGGGCGTCAAGGACAACCGCTCGCTCGTCGACATGGTGATGCGGACGGCGCCGGGCACGACGGTGCCGGTCGAGATCTACCGCAACAAGAAGGCGATGACGCTCAACGTGAAGGTCGACGAGCTCAACCTCGCGCAGGAGCAGGAGACGGTCGCGGGCGGTGGCAGTAACGGCGCGCGGCCGAATGGTCCGCGCAACCCGCGCAACGAGCCAAAGGACACGGCGTTCGGCATGCAGCTTCGGGACATCACGCCGGCCATCGCGCGTGATCTCGGACTGCCGGCCAACCGCACCGGCGCGGTCATCAGCTCCGTCGAGCCTGCCGGCAGCGCGTTCCGGGCCGGGCTCGCGACGGGCGACGTGATCGTCGGCATCGACGGCAACCCGGTCGCGAGCGTCGAGCAGGCGGGCGCGATTCTCGACAAGATCCCGGCGGGCCAGTCGGTGCGCGTGATCTATCTGCGCGACGGACAAGAAGGGCTCGCCGTGATGAGAAAGCGATAGCAAAATACCGTCCGTGCCTGTTGAGCACGAAGTCAAACTGTCGTTTCAGAGCGTCGAGGCGGCCCGTCAGGCAGTCACCACTGCCGGCGGCCGCCTCGACGTTTCTCGGCGGCTGCTCGACGATCGGCTGTTCGACACCGAGGACCAGTCGCTGCGGCAGAGTGGCCGCGCGCTGAGGGTGCGCCGCGACGGCGATCGCTCGTACATCACGTTCAAGGGTCCGGTGCAGCCAGGCTCAGTGAAGAGCCGCGAAGAGATCGAGACCACGGTCGGCAGCGCGGACGTCGCCGAGGCGATCGTCGTCTCGCTCGGCTTCCGGCGCTGGTTTCGCGCGGAGAAGTATCGGGAAGAGTACCTGCTCGGCGAGGCGCGCGTCACGATCGACGAGACGCCGGTCGGCGTGTTCGTCGAGATCGAAGCGCCGCCGGCGGCAATCGACGACGCGGCCGCGAAGCTCGGGCGCGGGCGCGGCGACTACCGGCTCGACTCGTACCCGTCGCTCTACGCCGCGTGGTGCCGCGCGCACGGACGTCCCTTCGGGGACATGACGTTCGAGAGCGTCCGCGATCGCGTTTAACATTGTCCGCGCATGCTTCCAGCGCTGATCCTCTCGGCGGGCATCGGCAGCCGCCTCGATCCCCTCACCCGCCTCGTCGCCAAGCCCGCCGTGCCGCTCGCGGGCCGCACGTTGATCGAACGCGTGATCGGCTGGCTCACCGCCGCCGGCGTGACCGACGTCGTCATCAACCTGCACCACCGGCCTGAGACGATTGCCGCGGTCATCGGCGACGGATCCGCGCTGGGCGTGCGCGTGCGCTACTCGTGGGAGCCGTCGATTCTCGGTTCGGCGGGCGGCCCTCGTCACGCGCTGCCGCTGCTCGACGCCGACACGTTTCTGATCGTCAACGGCGACACGCTCGTCGACTTTGCGCTGCAGCCGATGATCGCGCAGCACGAGGCGCGCGGGGCGGACGTTACGGTGGCGGTGATTCCCAATCCGCGCCCGGACCACTACCACGGCATGGAGCTCGACGCCGACGATCGCGTCACGGGGTTCGTGCTCCGCACCGAGGGCCGGCCGAGCTGGCACTTCGTCGGCGTGCAGGTCGCGCGCGCGAGCGTCTTCGCCGGGCTGCCCGACAACGTCGCCGCAGAAACGGTCACGGGCGTGTATCGCGAGCTGGTGGCCGCGCGGCCTGGCGCGCTGCAGGGCTATCGCGCGACGACGACGTTTCTCGACGTCGGCACGCCGCGCGATTATCACGAGGCCGCATTGCGGCTGGCCGGGCCGGCGCCGAACGCGATCGAGCCGGGCGCCGCGTGCGCCGCCGACGCGCACCTGACCCGCACGGTCGTGTGGCCGGGCGCGCACATCGGCCACGGCGCCACGCTCGACAACTGCATCGTGACCGGGGGCGCGCACGTGCCGAAGGAATTTCACTGCACCGGCGCCGTCCTGCTGCCCGTCGCGACGGCCAAAGCCGGCGAGGCGCGCGACAAATCAGGCAGGTTGGCAGTGGTGCCAATCGGCACCTGATTTAGACTGCGTCTGTGTCGGCCCCGATTCCACCGCCGGTTGAAGGCTACCTGGCTCGCAACGGCGTGGCCGCTCCACGCGTGGTGCCGCTGACCGGCGACGCGTCGGATCGACGGTATTTCCGGATCCTGCCAAGACATGGCGATTCATTCGTACTCGCGGTGAACGCGGCGTCGTTCGAGTACGCCGCGCTCCCGTTCGTCAACGTGCACGACCTGTTTGCGGCGATGCCGGTGCCCGTGCCGAAGATCCTCGGTCACGCCGACGACCTCGGCGTGCTGGCGCTCCAGGATCTCGGGGACGTCACCCTGCAGGCGCACCTGGGCACCGCGCCCGCCGCGGCGCACGCGGCGCTGTACCGGCAGGCCGTCGGCTTCATCGACACCATCCAACGGCGCGGCAAGGAGCTCGCGAGCCCCGCGTACATCCCGTTCGGCATCGCGTTCGACGTCGAGAAGCTCACCTGGGAGATGGACTTCTTCATCAAGCACTTCCTCGAGGCCTACCGCGGCGCCGGTCTGACCGACGGCAGCCGCGCCGCGCTGCGCGAGGAGCTGGCGTCGATCATCACGGAGCTCGCCGCCGAGCCGCGCGTGCTGTGCCACCGCGACTACCACAGCCGCAACCTGATGCTGCACGACGGGCGTCTGTTCATCATAGATTTTCAGGACGCGCGCCTGGGTCCGGACACCTACGACCTCGTCTCGCTCCTGCGCGATTCGTACCTCGACCTGCCCGAGCAGGTGGTCGAAGAGCTCATCGCGTACTACCTGGCGCTCGGCGGCCGGACGGCCGGTCATGCGGAATTCCGCCGGCGCTTCGATTTGATGGCGCTGCAGCGCAATCTGAAGGCCCTGGGGACGTTCGGGTATCAGACGATCGCGCGCCGCAATCCCGTGTACATTCAGTACATCCCGCGCACGCTCAAGTACGCGCGCGAGAACGTCCTGAAGTATCCGCGCTTCGATCGGCTGCGCGATTTGCTGGCGCTCTATCTCGAGGAGTTTCGCTGACGGTCATGCGGTTCGGCCTGTCCACGCACCTCTACCACGGCGAGCGTCTCAGCCGTCAGCACTTCGAGACGATTCGCGCGAGCGGCTTCGATGCCGTCGAGGTGTTCGCGACGCGCACGCACATCGACTACCACGACGCTCGACATGTCGATCAGGTGCGCGGCTGGCTCGACGAGCTCGGCGTCATCGCCAGCAGCGTCCACGGGCCGATCTGCGAGAGCTTCACGCACGGCATCTGGGGCCGCTCCTACTCCAACGCGTCCACACAAGCGGCGCGGCGGGACGAAGCCATCGCCGAGACGCGCGTGTCGTTCGACGCGGCACGCCGGCTGGGCGCCTCGTCGGTCGTCGTGCACCTGGGCCTGCCACGATTTCAGGAAATTCCGCCGGGTGACAACGACCCCGGCGCCGTCCGGCGCAGCATCGAAGCGCTCGCGCAAGCCGCGGCTGACACCGGCGTCGCGCTGGCGCTCGAGGTCATGCCCAACCCGCTCTCGACGCCGGACGCGCTGCTCGACGTGCTCGACGAGCTCGAGATCGACGCGGGCATCTGCCTCGACTTCGGACACGCGCATCTCGAGGGCGGCGCACCGGAGGCAGCCGAGATGCTCTCCGGCCACATGATCACCACGCACGTGCACGACAACAAAGGCCAGCTCGACAACCACCTCGTGCCATTCGAAGGCACGATCGACTGGGCGGCCACGCTGATGGCGATGTCCAAGGTGGGTTACACGGGCCCGCTCATCTTCGAGGTCGCCGATCACGGCGACGCGGCGGCCGTCCTCGCGCGCACCGTTCGCGCTCGAGCCCGACTTCAGGCAATACTAAAGGACTTGACCGCGCCGCTAGAGTTTAACGAGTAGCGGCGCTGTCATTGGGTCATTGGGCTATCGGGCTATTGTGCTCGCCCGATACTTCAATATCCCAATAGCTCAATAACCCAATAACCCAATACATGCACTGCTACATTGAGGACATCGCAAAATTCGAAGCGCAGCCCGTCACCATCAAGGGCTGGCTGGCGGGACGCCGATCGAGCGGCAAGATCCACTTCCTCCAGATCCGCGACGGATCCGGCTTCATCCAGGCGGTGATGTCGAAGGCCGCGGTGGGCGACGAATCGTTCGCCCGGGCGGACCACCTGTCGCAGGAATCCGCCGTCGTGGTGCACGGCACCGCGCGTGCCGACAAGCGCGCGCCCGGCGGCTACGAGATCGACGTGACGGGCCTCGAAGTGCCGAGCGAAGCGCACGACTACCCCATCACGCCCAAGGAACACGGCGTCGACTTCCTGATGGATCGCCGGCATCTCTGGATCCGCTCGGCTCGCCAGCAGGCGATCCTGCGCGTCCGCCACGAAGTGATCGACGCCGTGCGCGACTACTTCAACAGCCGCGGCTTCATCCTCGCCGACACGCCCATCTTCACGCCGTCGGCCTGCGAAGGCACGACCACGCTCTTCCCCGTGCAGTACTTCGACGACGCGACCGCGTACCTCACGCAGAGCGGCCAGCTCTACAACGAGGCCAACGCGATGGCGCTCGGCCGCGTGTACTGCTTCGGACCGACGTTCCGCGCGGAGAAATCGAAGACGCGCCGGCACCTCACCGAGTTCTGGATGGTCGAGCCCGAAGTCGCCTATGCGACGCTCGACGACGTCATCGAGCTCGCCGAAGGTCTCGTCGTCGAAGTCGTCGGGCGCGTGCTCGAGCGGCGCGCGCGCGAGCTGAAGGCGCTCGAGCGCGACACGACCGCGCTCGCGAGCCTCACGCGCCCGTTCGCGCGCATCACCTACGACGACGCCGTGAAGCTGCTCAAGGAGAAGGGCCTGCCCTTCGAGTGGGGCGGCGATTTTGGCAGCCCGGACGAGACCGCGCTGTCCGAGCACTTCAAGGGTCCGGTCTGCGTGACCGGTTATCCGTCCGAGATCAAGGCGTTCTACTTCAAGCCGCAGGACGGCCGGCCCGAGGTCTCGCTGTCGGTCGACGTCCTGGCGCCGGAGGGCTACGGCGAGATCATCGGCGGCGGCCAGCGCATCGACGATCTCGACCTGCTCCTGCGGCGCATCGAGGAACACAAGCTGCCGAAGGAAGCCTACGAGTGGTACCTCGACCTCCGCCGCTTCGGCAGCGTGCC
>DATEGZ010000305.1:0-19455 GCA_035279905.1 Vicinamibacterales bacterium | reverse complement strand
CCGCCCGCGGCGCCGAGGCCGTAGGCGTATGCGCGGCCGGCCAGCACCGCGCGCGCGCCCAGGCACAGGGCCTTGGCGATGTCGCCGCCCCGCCGAATTCCGCCGTCGAGCAGCACTTCCACGCGCGATCCCGCCGCTTCGACGACTTCAGGCAGCACGCGCAGCGTCGGCGCGACGCCGTCGAGCTGGCGCCCGCCGTGATTGGACACGACGATCGCGCTCGCGCCCCCGTCAACCGCCTTCCGCGCATCGTCGGCCGTGTGCACGCCCTTGATGACGATCGGGCCTTGCCACGCGTCGCGGATCCAGCGCAGGTCGGCCCAGCTCACGACGGATTGCTCGAGCGCGGCGCCGACATCCGCGTAGGGCATCGGGCCCTGCCCGGGGACGACGACGTTGGGGAAATTCATGAGGCCGCCGTCGCCCAGCATCCCGGCGAGCCAGCCCGGCCGGGCCAGAAGCTGCGGCAGGTGCGGCAGCATGGCCAGGACCTTGCGCGACGCGAGCTCCTTGACGCCGTTGCGCGCGTCGCGCTCGCGCAGGCCCGCGACGGGCGTGTCGATCGTTACGACCAGCGCCGAGAATTTCGCGGCGCGAGCCCGCGCCATCGACGCCAGCGCCGCGTCGCGGCCGCCGAGCAAGTAGAGCTGATACCAGACCGTGCCGCCCGATGCGGCGGCGACGTCTTCGAGGCGGCAACCTGACAACGTCGAGAGCGTGTAGATCGTTCCGGCCGAGCCGGCGACCCGCGCGGCGACTTCTTCACCGCGCGGATAGAACAGCCGGCTGCTGCCGACGGGCGCGAAGATGAGCGGCATCGCGATGGGCGTGCCGAGGACGCTGGTGCGGAGGTCGACCTGCGGGATCGCGACGGCCGAGCGCGGCCGGAACGCGACCGTGTCGAAGACGCGGCAGTTTGCCTGCAGCGTGATCTCGCCGTCGGCGCCGCCGTCGATGTAGTCGAAGACTGCGCGTGGCAGGCGCCGCCGGGCCGCGCGCCGCAAATCCTCGATGTTGACGGCGCGAGCCGCGCGTCCGGCCAGAGACACGGCGCCATCATAATATGTCCGCGCGGCCGCCAACTTCTGCTACAACTGCCGTGTATTTCCCAGCGAGGTGCCGCATGAGAGTCGTCGCGCGCGTGGTCGCCGTCGGGATCGTGATCGCACTAGGCGGAGCGGTTCGGGCCGGGCAGGAGACCAAGGCGGACTACCAGGGGCCGGCGGCCGAAGAGTTTCTTACCAAGGCCAAAGTCATCGCGAGCAAAGAGCTCGGCGAGGGCATTACCCGACCGCTGAAGCTCACCATGGAGCTCAACGGCAAGAACCACTTTGCCGTCTACAAGAACATCGATGAGCGCAAGTTCGGGGTATTCAACTTCCCCGACGGCACATCAGAAGTCAATTACCAGGACAGCTGGCAGACGGAGATTGCGGCTTATCGATTGGACCTGATGATCGGCCTCGGCATGGTGCCCGCCACGGTCGAGCGGAAAGTCAACGGGTCTGAAGGATCGGTCCAGTGGTTCGTCGAGTCGATGATGCCCGAGTCCGAGCGCATCGAGAAGAAGCTGCAGCCGCCTGACGTCGAGGCCTGGAATCGGCAAGGCCTCAACGCCAGGCTGTTCGACGAGCTCATCGCCAACGTCGATCGCCATCTCAACAACCTTCTCGTGACCAGGGATTGGGAGATTCGTCTGATCGATCATTCCCGCTCGTTCCGCACGCGGCAGACGCTCGATCATCCCGAGAAGCTCACGCGATTCTCGCGCTCGCTCCTGGACGCGATCCGGAAGCTCGATGAGAAGTCGCTCAAGCAGAGGATGGGGCGTTACCTCGACGGCACGCAGGTCGATCGTCTGCTGAAGCGCCGCGATCTCATCGTCAAGCTCGCGGACAAGATGGTCAAGGAAAAGGGCGAGGCGGCGGTCCTCTACTAGGTTCCGAGGGGTTCCTCGAGGTTCCCCGGGGTTCCCTGGGGTTCCTCGAGGTTCTCTTGCACTAAGATAGGCGCCTCTCCCCGAGAAGTGGAAGGCGCCTGTGCCAAGCCTGACCAACTACGACGGGAGCATCACGACCACTCCGCAACAAGTCGCCCGGCCTTCGAACGCCGCTGAGCTGCAAGCCATCCTCAAGCAAACGGATAAATACCCGTCGCCGGTGCGCGCGATGGGCAGCCATCATTCCCTCACCCCATGCGTGGCGACGCCCGGCACCGTCATCGACATGAAAGGCATGAAGAAGATCCTGAAGATCGATCGCCAGGCGATGACGCTGACGGCGGAAGCGGGCCTGGAGATGATCGAGGCGAACAAAGCGCTGCGCGAGCAGCAGCTGCAGCTGATGCTCAACATCGAGATCGGCAACCTCACGCTCGGGTCGGCGGCGTGCTGTCACACGAAGGACAGCCTCGACGCCGTTGAGTTCGGGCAGGTGAGCTCGTACATCACGTCGATCAAATGGGTCACGCCCACCGGCGAGCTGGCGGAAGCGTCCACGACGAGCGATCCGCAGCTCCTTTCGAAAATGCGATCCAGCTACGGGCTCGCGGGCGTGATCTACGAAGTGACGATGCGGATCAAGCCGCTCGAGATCGTCCGCTTCAACTACGACATCCGTCCGACCGCCGAGCTCACGCAGCAGATCATCGACGACACGATCGCCAACAACCAGTGCGTTGTCTGCTGGACCGTGGGGCGCACGACGGTGATCCAGACGCGCAATCCCGCGACCAGGCTCGAGAACGACTGGCTCGCGGGGTCGCGGCAGTTCGGGTGGAACTTTCTCGGCGCGTTTCTCGCGCGCGCGGTGGGGCAGGTGACGCCGGACGATGCCGACCCGGCGCAAGGCGCGGGCGTCGAGCTCGGCTTCTACCGCCTCGTCCAGGCGCTCGGCGGCTTCACGCTCTACGACAACGAAAAGACGATTGACTACTCGCGCACGCCGCCCAACGCGCGGTACGCGTTCACGTTCTGGGCGTTTCCGCGCAAGAACTGGGTCAAGAACGTGCAGGACTACCTCGACTTTGCCGACGCGCACTTCGCGCAGACCGGCTTTCGAACCAACATGCCGCTCGGCGCGTACTTCGTGCGGAAGGACACCAACTCGCTGCTGTCGTACTCGGCCGACGGCGACGTCTTCTCGCTCGATCCAATCCACGCGCCCGGCTCGCGCCATCCGGACGCGTGGCCGACATTCCTCGACGCGTTCAACACGTGGGCCGCGCCGCGCCAGGGCATCCCGCTGCTCAACCAGAGCCCGCAGGTGACCAAGGCGCAGGTCGCGGGCGCGTTCGGCGCGCGCTGGACGACGTTCAGTCAGTGGGTGCGATCCGTCGATCCGCAGGGCCGCATGCTGAATCCGTGGTTCGCAGGCCTGCTGGCCTGATCGCCGCTCACCGGCCGCCTGCACCTGCTACATGTGGGTCGATCGGTGCTCAAGTGGAGTCAAGGCCTCGCGTGGTTTCGCCGCCCCCCAGCAATAGTGACGGCACCGTGATTGCAGAAGCCCTGGGTGCGGCGGGGTTGCTGGAGCGGGCCCGCCGCAGCGGAGGCCCCAGTGAATTGCCAGGAAGCTGCCTTCACGCGTGGGACATGCCGGATTGAAATCGACCAGCGGCCCCTCGGCCCCGGTCTGCCGGAGTACGTGGCCCACTTGTGGATCATCGACAGGAGTGGTCGCCCCAGCCCGCTCGTTCTGCGCGACGGCTCACCGGCCGAGATTCGGGGTGAGACCGAAGCGCTTGCGCTGAGCAGCGCGCTCGTCTATCTCGAGAGCCGGTTCGGCACGATCAGTGAGTACGTGCACGCGTGTCTCGACGACGGACCGCATGAATCCGGTCCGCCGACCGCGATCGACCGCGCTTAGTTGAAATTACACCGGGAGTAATTTTACGAAAAACGTAAAATTACTCCCGGCGTAATTTCATTTGCCGAATCCGTACAACGCCGCTGCGTTCTCGACGAGAATGCGGTGGCGCACGTTCGCGTCCGGCGCCCACTCGCTCAACAGATCGAACAACACCGCGTCGTCTGGTTTCTGACCTTGTTCGGTCGGATGTGGCCAGTCGCTGCCCCAGACGAGCCGCTCGGGGGCAGCTTTGACGTAGGCCTGTGCCACGGCGGTCGCATCCGCGTACGTGGGCGGCCCCACTTTCGTGTCGATGTACGCGCCGGAGAGCTTGACCCACGTCTTGCCCTTGTCGAGCAGCGCGCGGATACGCGCGAAGAGCGGGTGAGCGATGCCATCGGGTTGCGGGATGTGCCCGAGATGATCGAACACGATTGGCGACGGCACGCGCTCGAGGATCGGCAGGATCTCGAGGATCCGATCCGCGGGCGCGTTGATCTGGAGGTGCCAGCCGAGCGGGGTCACTCGCCTGGCCAGCGGTTCGATCATCTCCGGCGTCGTCGCGCCGGCTTGCGCGAGGTTGAAGCGAATGCCGCGCACGCCCAATCCGTCCAGTCGCTTCAGCTCCGCATCGGTCACCGTGTCGTTGACGACGGCGACCATGCGGGCTGACGGGCCGAGCGCGGCGAGGGCCGCGAGCGCGCAGCGATTGTCCGTGCCGTACGTCGATGGCTGGATGATGACGCTGCGCGACGTCCCCAGCCGCCGCTGCAGGCCGCGATAGTCGTCGACGAGCGCGTCCGGCGGATGAAGCACCGCCTTCGGATCCTCCGGGAAGCGCGCGTCGTAGACGTGGTGGTGACAATCCGCGGCGTTTGCCGGCGCTTTGAGCCGCGGTGCTTCCGTTCCCGACGACCACTTCACCTGTGCCTCGGCTGGGACGATCCGGCCGGCCAGCACGACGCCGGCGATCGCGGGAGGCAGCGTTCGCAGCACATCACGTCTGTTCATCTAGGCACTCTTGCGTCCACTCATGACCACCAGCGCCGTGCCCGCGATGAGGCTGAGCGCGCCTGCGATCGGCGGCAGCGGCAAGGAGTGCGTCTTTTCGGTTGAAACTTCCAGCGGCCCGAGATCGACGACCTTGTCTTTCGTCGTCCACGTGAACCCGCCGTAAAGCACGCCGACGACGCCGAGCACGATCAGGACGATGCCGAGCAGTTTCATGTCGGTCTCCATTCTGCGCGGCGGGGGGCCTTGCCCGTAGCTTACGACACTCGCGCTGTCAAAAACTCGTGAGGTCAATATCATGCCCGTCGCGCAACGATTACCTGGGCGCGACAGAAACGACGTACGCCGCCGATAGGCTTCGAGCGTCTCCCCAGCGATGGAGGCGCGAATGAAGGATCTTCGAAGGAAGCCTGTCGCTGTGACCGCGTTGCTCTCATTTCTCAGCGTTCAAATCGGCACCCTCGGCACGTCAGCTCAGCAGTTCGCGGCGGATCATCAGGACCAGAGCGGGAAGCACGATCGACACGACACCGAAACGCCCATCAAGCACGTCATCGTCATCATCGGAGAGAACCGCACGTTCGACAACATCTACGGCACGTACGCGCCGAAGCACGGCGAGACGGTTTCGAACCTGCTGTCGAAAGGGATCGTCAACGCGGACGGATCGCCGGGCTGGAATCGCGGCGCGGCGGAGCAGTTCAAGCTGACGACCATCAATCCGGTTTCATTCTTCGTCGATACAGACAAGTTGAACAACCCGGGCAAGGCGCCGTACTCGCCGTTCCTGCCCACGCCCGAGGCCGGATCCGCACCGCCGCTGGCTGTGACGCACGCGCAGTTCGTCCACAACCCGGTGCCAACGGCGCCGCCGTTCGACGCGCAGACGTTCTCGCAGGCCGATCTGCAGAAGCTGTCGCCGGTGATCGAGAAGCACGATCTGCCGCTGCTCACGACGGGCTTCACCGGCCTGGCCAGCTGCACGCTCGATCCGGCCGATCCGCCGTCGCCGTGTCCCGTGCCCGACACGCGCGTGGCGAACTTCAACCAGCTGCCGAACACGGTGTTTCAGATCACCGGCCATCATCTGCCGTACGACACCTACACCGGCGACATGGTGCACCGGTTCTTCCACATGTGGCAGCAGTCCGACTGCTCGGCGCTGCACGCGACGTTCTCGGATCCGGCCGGCTGCCGGAACGATCTGTATCCGTTCGTCGGGATCGCGCGCGGCGACGATTCGGGCGGCAACTCGATGGGCTTCTACAACGTGCAGCGGGGCGACGCGCCGCTGTTCAAGCGCCTCGCCGACGAGTACACGATGAGCGACAACTACCACCAGCCGGTCATGGGCGGCACGGCCGTGCAGCACACGATGCTGATGACCGGGGACCAGCTGCCGTGGGAAGGCGGCGGCCCGTTCCCGGCGGCGCCGCCCAACAATGTCGTCGCGGATCCGACCCCGAAGAGCGCGACGGACGTGGGCTTCACGCGTGACGGCCGCTGGACGAAGTGCGATCAGAACCAGCCGGGCATCAAGCCGATCGTCGACTACCTCAAGTCGCTGTTCTGGCGGCCGGACCTGACGGCCTCGAACTGCGAGCCCGGCAAGTTCTACATGATCAACAACCTGCGCCCGGGGTTCCTGTCGAACGGCCAGCTCAACACGGCGGCGATCAACGCGGGCACCGCGGCGCCGCCCTCGACGCTCCGCACGATCGGCGACGAGCTCAACGATCATCAGCTCTCGTGGGCCTACTACGGCGGCGGGTACAACGCCGCGAAGCGCTTCGACAACGGATCGACCGACCCGACCGACGTGCTCATCGGCACCGGCGGCGACTGGTACTGCGACATCTGCAACTCGTTCCAGTACGCGCAGTCGATCATGGGCGATCCGGCCCAGCGCGCGGCGCACATCAAGGACGCGACGGACTTCTTTACGGACGTGGAGCAGGGGCACCTTCCGGCCGTCTCCTACATCAAGCCCGACAGCTTCGATGACGGCCACCCGGCGAGCTCGAAGCTCGACATCCTCGAGGCGCTGATCGATCGCGTGATCGACAGCGTGCAGCAGCAGGGCGATCTGTTCAAGGAGACCGCGATCTTCGTCACGTTCGATGAGGGCGGCGGCTACTGGGATTCGGGCTTCTTCCAGCCGATCGACTTCTTCGGCGACGGCCCGCGCATCCCGATGATCGTCGTGTCGCCGTACTCGCGCGGCGGCCACGTCTCGCACACCTACACCGATCACGCGTCGGTGCTGAAGTTCATCGAGCGCAACTGGCGCTTGTCGCCGGTGACCGGCCGCAGCCGCGACAACCTGCCCAATCCGATTCACGTCAAGGGCAACCCGTACGTGCCCGTGAACATGCCCGCGATTGGTGACTTGTTCGACATGTTCGACTTCAGTCCGGGGAAGAGCGACCACCAGAAGTAGTCCGCACTTCGCAAGACCGGGCGTGTCTCTTTTGGCTACGATGGAGTCGGAGCCATTCATGAAGAGACACGCCCTTTTCCTGTTCGCACTGCTCGTCGTCGGCGCGACGTTGGTTGCCGCACCTCAAGCGCCGGCCGCGCTCGACACCGCCGCCATCGACAAGGCCTTCGGCATGCCCGGTCAGCTGATGGGCGACGTCTATCGCATCGGCATGCCGCGCACCGATCTTGCCGTGACCGTCCACGGCATCGCCATCAAACCGGGCCTCGCGCTCGGAAGCTGGGCCGCGTTCCGCAAGGCCGGCGCCGACACCGTCGTCCACGGTGACCTCGTGCTGACTGAAACCGAGATCAATCCTTTGATCTCTAAGCTGCAGGCTGGCGGGTTCCAAATCACCGCCCTGCACAACCACCTGCTCGAGGAGACGCCGCACGTGATGTACCTGCACTACTGGGGACGGGGCGCGGAGGCGACGCTCGCGACGACGCTGCGGGGCGCGCTGCAGGGAACGAAAACGCCGCTGACGAGCGCGCCCGCGCCCGCGGCTGGGGCGGCGCAGCCCGATCCGGGGTTCGATGCGGCCGCGATGTCCGCGGCGCTCGGCAAGACCGGGACTGTGCGGGGCGGCGTGATGTCCGTGTCCATTCCGCGTCCCGAGAAGATCATGATGATGGATGTGGAGCTGCCGCCCTCGATGGGCATGGCGACGTCCATCAACGTCCAGGCGGCCGGCGCGGGCAAGGTCGCGGCCACCGGCGACTTCGTGATGATTGGCTCGGAGGTCAATCCCATCGCGAAGGCGCTGCGGTCGCACGGGATTGCGATTACAGCGCTTCACAGCCACATGATTCACGGCACTCCGACGCTCCAGTTCATGCACTTCTGGGCCGAGGACACGCCGGCGAACGTGGCGGCCGGGCTCAAGGCGGCGATCGACCTGCTGGCCAGGTAGGGCGCGGCCCTGAAGGCATCCGGGAATAAGATCGGGCCCACCGGGTATCGATCACGCAGGAGGCAGCGATGACCAGGCGGGAATTCCTGACGTCCAGCGCAGTGGCGGTGGCAGGCGGATTCGCGGCATCGATCGGCACCATGTCGGCGCAGTCGTTCGAAGTGACCCATACCGATGCCGAATGGAAGAAGCTGCTGACGCCCGACCAGTACGCGGTGCTGCGACACGAGGCGACGGAGCGGCCGGGCAGCAGCCCGCTCGACCACGAGACGCGGCGCGGCATCTACGCGTGCGCCGGCTGCGCGCTCGATTTGTTCTCGTCGACGACCAAGTTCGACAGCGGCACCGGCTGGCCCAGTTTCTGGGCGCCGCTCGACAAAGCGGTGCTGACGAAGAAAGACACGACGCTCGGCATGCTTCGCGACGCCGTCTTCTGCCGCCGCTGCGGCGGGCACCTGGGACACGTGTTCGACGACGGCCCGAAACCGACGGGCCTTCGTTACTGTATGAACGGCGTGGCGCTGACGTTCAAGCCGGCCGCCGGCCGATCGACTCGGTGAGTGAAGGAGCGACCCATGTCGAAGCTCTCTCGAATTCTCGTGCCGGCGGTTCTTGCGATCGGCGCGTTCGCCGTCACGCTCAACGGCCGGATGTCCGCGCCGGATAGCGTGAAGGCCGTGCCGGCGCCAATCGTCGACGAACCGGCCGGAGGACAGACCTCTGAAATCGCGGTGCTCGCCGGCGGATGTTTCTGGGGCGTGCAGGGCGTCTATCAGCACGTCAAGGGCGTGACGAACGCCGTGTCCGGCTACGCCGGCGGCGTGCAGAACACGGCCGAGTACGAGCGCGTGAGCACCGGCAGCACCGGGCACGCCGAGTCCGTCCAGGTCACGTTCGACCCGCGCGTGATCACCTACGGCAAAGTGCTGCAGATCTTTTTCTCCGTGGTGCACGACCCGACGGAGCTCAATCGGCAGGGGCCGGACGTCGGCACGCAGTACCGTTCGACGATTTTTCCGGCGAACGCCGGGCAGGCGAACGTCGCGCAGGCCTACATCGCGCAGCTCAACGAGGCGCGTGTGTTCAACAAAAAGATCGCGACGACGATCGAACCGGGCCGGGCGTTCTATCCGGCCGAGGGCTACCACCAGGATTATCTGGACCACAACCCGACGAACCCGTACATCGCGTACAACGATCTGCCGAAGATCGACGATCTGAAGAAGGTGTTTCCGGATCTGTATCGCGCGAAGCCGGTGCTCGTCGGGCGATGACGCGATTGCTCCTCGTCGCCGGCGCCGTGCTCGTCGCGGTTTCGGCGGCGGGCGCGCAGCAGCCACAGGCGCTGGATCCGCAAGGGACCGTCGCGCTGGTGGTGACATACGCCGACGGCCGGCGTCAGACCATGCTCGTCGGACCGTTGAGCGTGGGGTGTGCATCGACGCAGACCTTCGTGCGCGTCCAGGGATGGACGCCGCCGCCCGGCCAGCTGCCAGTCCGCGCCATCAAATTCAGCTGCACGCGCACTTATGAAGGTATGCGCGTCAGGGTAAGCGTGTTCCGCGGCGCCGAACAGGAGAAGGACGAGGCCGTCGCGACCGTGTCCGTGACGCCCGGTCAGGCGGTCGCGGTCGACGCGCTCCGCACCGTGGGCGTCGAGCCGATCACGCTCACTCTGACCGCGGTGACGGTGCCCGAGGCCGCGTTGCCGCAGGTGACGCTGCTCTCGTCCGAGCTCGAAGTCGTCAGTCTCACCATGGTCGAGAAGCCGGTGCCGCGGTACCGGCTGTTTCTCGTCAATCACTCCGCCAAGGCCGTGCGCTCGCTCGAGGTGATGCTGACCCGCGGGGGCCGGCCCGCCACGTCGACCAACGCGCGTGACGATGAAGGACAGGTCCTGATGGAGCCCGGCGGGAGGGTGGGGCTTCAACTCCAGGTGCCGACGGGCCGGCCCGACTCGAGTGGAACGGTCGCGATGGCGCCGGCCGACGGGATTGTGATCACGGGTCTGCTCTGGGCCGACAACTCGTTCGAGGGCGACGCGTCGTACGCTCGCGATCAGGCCGCGTACTACTACGGCCAGCGTCTGCAGCTGGCTCGCGTCATCGCGGAGCTCGAGCGCGCGCGCGACGCCGGGCCGGGCGCGACGGTGGCGGGCCTCCGCGCCGCGCTAAGCAACCTGTCGGTCGAGGTGACCGCCGCGAACCTCGACGAGGCGCGCCAGGCGCTTGCGCCAAACATCACCCTCGCGCCGGTCGAGGCGCTTCACACGATCAATTTGTCGTTGTCGCAGATCAAGAAGCTGGCGCTGAGCGATCTCGCGGACTTCGAATCCGGGCCGCCGCTCGCCGGGGCCTTTCAGGCGTGGCTCAAGACCGAAGGCGAGCGGTTGCAGCGCTGGCACGATCGTCTGGCGATGCGCTGACGCACGTCGCGCGTATACTGTCGGGCCGATGCCTTCCCGGCCAGCAACGTCCAAACTCATTCTCGCTCTGTCTTCAATCATTCTGTGTGCCTGGCCCGTCTGGGCCAGCCGTCAGACCGCCGGCGGCGACTACTCTCAGGAGCCGTACGTCATCGAGCGCGACGTCGTCAAAGTCGCCTTCGATGTGGACGGCACCCAGACGCGCGAGATCGAGAAGCGCGTTCGCGTTCAATCGGCTGCCGCACTGAAGGAGGCGGGCACCATCTCGGTGCCATACAGCCGCGACCTGGCGACGGTGGACCTCAAGTTCGTGCGGGTGCACAAGCCGGACGGCGCGGTGGTCGAGACGCCACCCGCGTCGGCCATCGACCTGCCTGCGGAAGTGACGCGGCTGGCGCCGACGTACACGGATCTCTATTTCAAGCAGATCAACGTCAAAGGGCTCGCCGTGGGCGACACGCTCGACTTTGCGCTCACGATCCGCACGCGGAGCCTGATCCCCGGGCAGTTCTGGGAGGAACACGACTGGACGTACGAAGGGATCGTCCTCGCCGAGGACTTTGAAGTGTCCGTACCCTCGTCGGTCACGCCGAAGGTAAAAACGATCGGCGATCCGCAACCGACGGTGGAGACGAGCGCCGGAAGGCGGATCTATCGCTGGCATCACACCAATCTCAAGACCCTTTCGCCGAAGGAGCTGGCCGTCCGCAATTTCGCGCGACGCGATCAAGCTGCCGACGTGCGCGTCTCGTCGTTTCAAACCTGGGCGGATCTTGGCGCTGCCGTTCGAGACCTCTGGCGCGATCGCGCGCAGGTGACACCCGAGATTCGGAGCAAAGCGCTCGAGCTGACGCGCGATCTCAAGACCGACGACGAGAAGGTCCAGGCGTTGTACGCATTCGTGTCGACGAAGGTCCGGTACGTGGCGGTGTCATTCGGCCTCGGCCGAATCCAGCCACATCCGGCGGCGGAGGTCCTGGACAACGGCTTTGGCGACTGCAAGGACAAGAGCACGCTATTGACGGCTCTCCTGGCGGCCGTAGGTATCACCGCCGAGCCGGCGCTGATCGCGCCCGGCGTCCCGGTGGACGCCGACGTCCCGTCGATCGGCCAGTTCAATCACGTGATCACGTCGGTCACCCGCGACAATCGCCAGACGTGGATGGACACCACGATCGAGGTCGCGCCGCTTGGACTCCTGGTCGAGCCTGAGCGGGATGCGAACGTGCTGTTGATTCCGGCGACTGGAGCGGCCCGGTTGATCAAGACGCCAGCGGTTCCGGTGCGCGCGTCGAGCTGGCACACCGACACGGTCGGCACCATCAGCGAAGCCGGAACGCTCGACGCGACGGTTCACGAAGTGATTTCAGGCGACCTGGAGGTCGTCTTTCGTGCCGCATTTCGGGCGCTGCCCCAGGCCCAGTGGGTTGAGGCCGCCAAGCACCTTTCGCTGGCCTTGCGATTCGGCGGAACCGTGAGCGATGTCGTCGTGTCGCCGCTCGAAGATACGACGACCCCTTTCCGAATCGACTACCGGTACACCGTGCCCGAATTCTCCGACTGGAAAGATCAGAAGATCACCGCGGCCGTCGCGCTGATCTACACGCCGCAGCCGGGCGACGACCCGCCGCCCGTGCCCCTGGTTCTCGGCGGACCGCTCGAGTACGTGTTTTCGTCGCGCCTCACGCTGCCGGCCACGTTCAACGCAACCCTGAACGAGGATGCCCAACCCGATCTGGTCATCGACCGGGATTATGCGCGGTACCGGTTGCAGAACACCCTGAACGGCCACGTCTTCGAGACCCGACGTGAACTGGTCTTCAAGAAAAAGGAGGTCCCTCCGGACGCGTTCGCGGCTTATCGAAAGTTCGTGAGCGACTTCGGCGACGCGAACTACTCGATCCGCCTCCGTCCGTCGACGTGGGTTTGGGGCGCGCAATCGTCGATCCAGTGGTACGTGGGTGAGGCCACCGACACGCGGAAGCTCCTTCAGGAAGCGGTGGACGTCGCCAAGCGCGGCGATCGTCAGACGGCCGAGACGTCGCTGAAAGACCTGGCGCGCGCCAAGCCGGCCTCCCCGAACGTCTGGATGACGCTCGGCTGGGTGCAGATGAGCGCCGGCAAGCGTGAGGAGGGTATCGCCACCCTCCGAAAGGGCATCGCGACCGCGCCGTCGGCAGACGCGTACAAGAACCTCGCGTCGTCGCTGCCTGCCGCCGAGGCCGTCGACGTCTGGCGCGACGGGTGGCAGAAGTTCGGGAAGACCGACGACGAGTTCGCGCTGTACTACGGCGAAGCATTGGTGAACGCGCAGAGGTACAGCGACGCGGTGACCGTCCTCGAGTCGCAGGCGCAAAAGCAGACGAAGAGTGCCCGATTCCAGTGGGACTATGGCCGGGCATTGCTGAACGACAACAAGCGCGACGCCGGGATCGCGGCGCTCAAATCGACCGCCGAACTGGATCCGCGGCCGCTGTGGCTCAACAACGTCGCGTGGGAGTTCGCGATCCGCTCGATCGAGCTCGACGCCGCGCTGGCGCTCTCGACGCGCGCGGTCAAAGGCATCGAGGAGCAGGCGAGTCAGCTCACGCTGGGCAAGGTCGACGCCGCCGCGCTCGGTGTGATGGTGTCGCTCGGCGCGTATTGGGACACGCTGGCGTGGACGAACTTCAAGCTCGGCCGTCTCGAGGAAGCGGAACGGTACCAGGTTGCCGCGTGGGACTTGATGCGAGAGGAGACCTACGCCTCTCACCTCGCTGAGATCGCCGTGGCCAAACACGACGAAGAGTCAGCGTCGTTGTTCAGTGAGCTGGCAGCGGTAGCCCGAAACTCGGACCGGAACGCAGCCGCGCGAGAACTCACAGCAGTCTTCGAGAAACACGCGGCGACGGCTATGGGGCGCGCGACTCGTCAGGCATCGAGTGCGCCGATCCCGAAGGGCAGTGCCATCGGAACCGCGCAGGCGTACGTCCTTACGGGATCGGACGGCAAGATCACGGAGGTGAGCTTCATCGCCGGCGATACCGCGCTACGTCCACAAATCGACGCGCTGCGGGGCCTGAAGTTAGGGATGCGACTGCCGTCCGGCACCGCCGCCAAGATCTTGCAGCGTGGCTTGCTCTCATGTGCGGACGGTGTCCCGGAGTGCCGATTGGAGCTCCTCCCGGCCCGAGCGGCCGCCGCGATGCGTCAATAGCCCAATGGCCCAATGGCCCAATGGCCCAATAGCCCAATAGCCCAATAACCCAATCGTGCGCAGCACGGTCAGCGCTTCGTCAGCAGGAAGTACAGCACGATCGACGAGACGAAGAAGAACAGAAACGTCGCGATCGCGGTGCCGAGCGCCATCTGCCGCGGATTCTGATCCATCCGCAGCATCCGCTGCCGGTACTCGTTGAGGCTGATGACGTAGGCGCACGCGCCCGCGAGCGCGCCGAACATCACGCCGATGAACGCGAAGAAGCCCAGGCCGTCATGGTAGCTCAGGCGGTTGATTCTTCGCCGCGCCGCGGGCTAGAGTGACCGCACACGCACCCTTGCCCAGGAGACTCGCTATGGCCCGCCGGTACCTGCTCTGGACTCCCGCGCTCGTCATCGCCACGGTGGCGATTGGATTCGCTCAGGCCCCGCAAAAGGCCACGGCCGTGCTGAAGAACGCACAAGGCGTCGAAGTGGGCACGGCGACGATTACGCCCGCGAGCGGCGGATCGGCCGTCCAGATCAACGCGACGTTCTCGAAGCTGCCGCCCGGCACGCACGCCATCCACATCCACACGGTCGGCAAGTGCGAGGCGCCGGACTTCACGACCGCGGGCGGCCACTTCAACCCCGCGTCGAAGCAGCACGGCAAGGACAACCCGAACGGCGCGCACGCCGGCGACCTCGCGAACTTCGACGTCGCCGCCAACGGCACGGGCAAGATCTCGTACACCGTGCCCGGCGTGACGCTCGCCGACACGTCGCTGTTCCACGCCGGCGGGACGGCGCTCATGATTCACGCGTCGGCCGACGACTACAAGACCGATCCGACGGGCAATGCCGGCGCGCGTCTCGCGTGCGGCGTGATCCAGAAGTAGCAGGCGCGGACGCCGGGCGTGCGGTTCACGCTGACACTCGTCGCGCTCGTCGCCCTCGGCACGCAGGCGCAGCCGCCCGTGACGCCGCGGATGCCCGCGGACCTCTCGCCTGACGAGCGGACGGCGATCACGACGTCCGTCAATCAGCTCATCGCGATCGTTCGTCGGACGCCGCAAATGGCGCCGCCCTCCGGCTTCGCCGTGGTCCCGCACGCGTTCGTCGAGATCCAGAATTTCGATCACTCCGAAAGCCGGCGCGTCGCCTACGTGACCGCGGACGTCACCGCGAACCTCGCGCCGCTCGTGCAAAACGGCCGCGGCGCCGCGATGCCCAACGAGCGGGACACGGCCGCGCACGTGCAGATCAAGGTCAACGACTTGCAGCCGCTCATGGGCAGCGAGCTCAGCCTGGGAGACGACGAGGGCACGTTCATCGAGAATCCGCCCGAGCCGGTCGAGACCGTGCACGGGTTTCCGGTGTTCGAGGAGGGCAACGGCCAGCGCTGGATCATGATTCGGCGCAACGACGTGCCGTTCTTCGCGCCCGTGACGGCCGAGCGGTTCGCGCGCGCCACGATGGCCAAAACGGAGCGCGAGCTCGCCGAGGCACAGTCGCGCCGCGCGAAAATGCCGGCGGGCGTGCCGGCGTCGATCGCCGCGACCGTCGACGAAGCCATTGCCGGCTTCAAGGACAAGCTTGCCGAAGAACAGCGCGCGCTCGCGGCCATGTCGGCGAGCGAGCGGGCCGCCCCCGCTCACGTCGCCGACAGCGCCGTCGTCTACTTCAACCCGGCGTTGATGACGCCAGGCCTGCCGCGCACCGCGCCGCAGGTGCTGGCCGTGGGGATTGGCGCGAGCGACGCCAAATCAGATCTCGCGGCCAAGCTCGACAGCGAGCTCGATTGGGCAGCGCTCGGCCAGTTCGTGCACGCGCGCTAGAGCCGTTCTCACTTCCCGCGCGCGTTACTCCGCGATCAACCCCTGCTTGACGGCGAACTTGACCAGATCGGCCGTGGTCTCGACGCCGAGCGTCTCGAGCAGATGCGCCTTGTGATCCTCGACCGTGCGGACCGACAGGCCGAGGTCGGCCGCGATCTCCTTCATGCGTTTGCCCTGCGCCACGAGCCGCAGCACGT
Organism: Vicinamibacterales bacterium; assembly: GCA_035279905.1. GTDB lineage: Bacteria > Acidobacteriota > Vicinamibacteria > Vicinamibacterales > SCN-69-37 > DATEGZ01. The sequence goes on along the minus strand of DATEGZ010000305.1, from coordinate 3,567 downwards.
CGAGCTGGCGCGGCGTCAGCGCGTGATCGTCATTCGAGTTCTGCGCGATCGTCCACAGCACATCGGCCGTGATCAACGGCGTGAGATACGTCCGGCCCGCCATCACGGTGCGAATCGCTTCGAGCAGCTCTTCGCCGGCGGCCTGCTTGAGCAGATACCCGCGTGCGCCGGCGCGCATCGCCTCGGCGGCCAGCCGCGGCTCGGTGTGAATCGTGAGGAAGATGAACTTCGATCCGATCTTGTCCGTCTTGAGCCGCCGCATCGCTTCGAGGCCGCTCATCTCGGGCATCGTGATGTCCGAGACGATGATGTCCGGCTCAAGGCGCCGCGCGGCGTCCACGAGCTGCCGGCCGTCGAAGACCTGCGCGACGAGGTCGGCCACACGCGAGATCAGATGGCCCAGTCCCTCGGCCACCATCACGTGGTCGTCGGCGAGGATCACCCGCGGTCTCATCGGTAGTCTCCGTACGGCAGCGTCACTTCCGCGACGGTGCCGGCGCCCGGCGCCGTCCGCAGCTCGAGGTAGCCGCCCAGCATCTGCACCCGCTCGCGCATGCTCGCCAGGCCGAGGCCGCCTTCCGCGCCTGGTCCCTGCATCTCGAATCCCTGGCCATCGTCGGCGACGCACATGACGATCGCGCCGTTGCGGCGGGCGAGGGAAATCCGCGCCGACGTCGCGCGCGCGTGCGTGACGACGTTGCGCAGCGCTTCCTGCGCGATCCGGTAGAGACACAGCGCAGTGTCCTGTCCCAACCCCGGCCAGTCTTCGCTGGCGTCGAGCCCGACACGCACGCCGGACTCGACGGTCACTTCATCGCAGCGCGCCCGCAGCGCCTCGACGAAGCCCACGTGCTCGAAGACGCCCGGGTGCAGCTCGTGCGAGAGGTGCCGCAGATCCTTCGCCAGCGCCATGGTCTGTTGCTGGAGCGACGCCAGTGTGTCGGCGGCCGGACTGGCCGTGGCGGCGACATCGCGTTTGACGCTGCTCAGGCCGATCGAGAGCGACGCGATCCGCTGCCCGAAGTCGTCGTGCAGTTCGCGGGCGATGCGCGTGCGCTCCTCCTCCTGCGCGCGGATGATCCGCTCGGCCAGCGCGTGCACCTGCCGTACCATATCGCCGCGAGCGGTCGCGACCGCGGCCAGACACAGGACCGGTGCGCTCGTGAGCAGCACGAACATCTGCAGCGCGAGGAGGTTCTCGTCCGGCGACGACGCCGCGAGCGGACCGTGGCCATGATCGACGCCCAGAATGGCCGCGACTGCCACCGCCGTCAGCGCGAGGCTCGCGCCGGTCGATCCAAATCGCAGCGCCGCCCAGATCAGCACCGGCAGCGGGGCGTAGAAGGCCAGCACCACGGGACGAGGATCGACGACGCCCGTGAACGCGATCGCGATCGTGAGCGCGAGCGCCGCGGTGAGCGCGATCCCTTCGTAGAGCCGCGCGGGAGTGAGGCGCACGGGACGGAGCCCGGCGAGCAAATCGAAGGCGGCGATCGTCGCCGGCAGCATCGCGAGCCCCGTCAGCGCGTTGGAGATGAACCACGCGGTCCACGGACGCCAATAGGTGGCCGCGCCGTGGTGCAGCATGATGTCGGCCGCGCCAATCGTGGCGCCGACCGCGGGCGCGATGAACACCGCGGCCACCGCGAACTCGCCGAGCGCGCGGACGCTGGCGAGACGCGGAACCTTCGCGCCGAACAGCCAGCGCAGGAGGGCGACGGCCGTCAACGCCCGCGCGACGTTGCCGACATCGGCGAGCAGCACCCACGTCACCGGCCAGTGCGGCCAGCTCGCGACGAAGTGCGCCACGCCGCCGACGAGGATGTACCACACCCAGTCCCGCCGGGGTGAGACGACGAGCGCGGCGGTGAGCGCCGCGTATGGCGGGAACAGCACGGCGGCGCCGAGCTCCGGATACCGCAGCGTCAGTCCCACGAAGTTGCCCACGATCGCGAGCGGCACGAACAGCAACATCCCGGCCGCGAGCGGCAGCGTCGGGTAACGGTCGGGCAGGCCTTCTCGCGACTGGGTCGTCATGACTTTGTTCGAGGGTCTCCCATCATATCGCCGGGTCGCGCGGGCGGGATGGTGCAAGTGCAGGTGCCGCTGGAGGGGACTTTGTTCCGGTCGAAACCTAGATCGCTTCGACGCGCGCCGCATCACGCAGGCGCTCCACACGCGAATTCAGTGGGTGTACTGACGGGCGGCCCGCCTCGCTGAGCACCGATTCCATGCGCTGAAGCCGGCGTCCGCTGGCCACCTCGCGCACGCCTTCGAACTGCGGCGATCCCGCGCGGCCGATGCGCCGCTCGAGGGCGGTGAGCGGCGACAGCGTGCCCGAGAGGATCTCGAACGCCCAGGAGCGATCGATTTGCGCCTGCGCGCCGCTCGTCACGAGCAGCCAGCTGCCGGGGCGCTCGTGCAGCTCGAGCACGTGCCCGCGCCGCTCGAGGTCCCGGTCCTCGGTGTCGAACCGGTGCACGACGCAGGCGGTATCGACCGGCGTGGCGCCGCGCTCATCGCGAAGCGTGCGCCCCCACGCGTGATCGCGCAGGTCGATCACCGGCGCGAGATGGGTGGCGGCGCTCGTGTCGCGTCCGTCGGTGGACTCCAGCTGCGCGAGGACGGACTCGACGGCCCGGCGGCGGATGTCCCACCGGTCTTCGGACGCCACGGTGTCTTGCCCGGCGTTCGTGAGGCGCGATTGGAACTCGGTCCAAATCTCGGCAAACGCTGCCGTCGCGCCGTCGTGCGGCGCGAACGCCGCGAGCGGCAGCCGCCGGACGGACATCTGCTCGACGACGCTGGCGTAGGGGATGAGGCCGGCGAGGAAGATGTCGCGGCACTCGCGCGCGAGATCGCAGGCGCGCCGGTGCAGCGTCTTGCGCCGGTCCACCATGCTCAGGAACGCCGACAGAGCGGCGGTCGACTCCGAGCGGTCGGCCCATTTCATCAACCGGATGAGCGTGCGCAGCGAGAGCACCGTCGGCACGGTCGGCGCCAGAATCGCGTCGGACGCGGCGAAGACGCCCTCGGTGACGAGCGAGAAACCCGCCGGACAGTCGAGGAACACGATGTCGTAGTCACGGCCGATCGTCTCCACGAGCGAGCGCACGACGCGCCTCGGCTTGCCGATCTGATCGAGCAGGCGATCGAGCTTCCGGTACGCGAAGTCCGCGGGCAGCAGGTGCAGATTGGCGAAATCGGTCTCTTTGATCGCCTCCGAAAACGCGCGGCCGTTCTCGAGGCTCTTGCGGTCGAAACCGTCGATGCGCGGCCGGATGCGGAACGCGAAGCTCGCGGCGCCCTGGGGATCGAGATCCCACAGCAGCACGCGCTGGCCCTGGGAGGCCGCCAGATACGACAAATTCACGGCCGTCGTCGTCTTTCCGACTCCGCCCTTCATGTTGTAGACGGCGACGACTTTCATCGGACTCGCTCCTCGTTTGTCGCGCGCTTGAACGCGCGGCGGCACGCGGCCTTGACCGCGCGAAACTCCTGCAATTGGTCGATGACGTCCGGACGCAGCCGATCGCGGCGCTGCCGGCCGCGCTCCGCCAGCTGGCC
>DATEGZ010000304.1:0-2564 GCA_035279905.1 Vicinamibacterales bacterium | reverse complement strand
CGCCGGCCATCATGCCGTCGGCGGGCGCCGGCGCGGCCGCGGGCTTGGGCGGCTCCGGCGCCGCGTCCTTCTTCGCCGCATCGTCCTTCTTGCCGGCGGCGTCCTTCATCGCGGCGTCGGCTTTCGCCTTGTCAGCTTCGGCTTTCTTGTCTTCGTACTGCCGCATCGGCTCGCTGGCCAGGAACTCGCGTCCGGCCGCGACCTCCGCAGGCGTCGCGGCGCGTCCAAAGATCATTCGATACGCCTTCTGGATGCGCGCCTCATCGGTGGGCTCGCCGGCGACGCGCTCGGCCAGGTGCTCGGCCTGCTGCTGCATGAAGTCGCTGTTCATGAAGAACAGCCGCTGCAGCGGGACGTTCGTGGAGAAGCGCTTCTCGGCGCTCTGGCTCGCGCTCGGGAAATCGAAGAGCTGCAGGAACTCGTCGAGCCGGTAGCGGCTGACGCGGCCGTACAGCGTGCGGCGCGTGTAGTACGGCGTGAGCGGCGCGGAGGGGCCGCCCATCTTCGCGTCGAGCGAGCCCGTGACGAACAGCACCGAGTCGCGAATCTGCTCGGCCGTCATCCGCCGCTCGTTGGCGCGCCAGTAGAGCCGGTTGCCCGCGTCCTTCTCGAACGCGGCGGTCGAATTCGCAGTGCCGAGCTGATACGTGGCGCTCAGCATGATTTCGCGGTGCAACGCCTTCACCGACAGTTTGTGATCGACGAAGAACTTCGCGAGGTAGTCGAGCAGCTCCGGATTGGACGGCCGTTCGCCGTTGACGCCGAAGTTGCTCGGCGTGTCGACGATGCCCGTGCCGAAGTGGCCCTTCCAAACCCGGTTGACGATGACCCGCATCGCGATCGGCTGCTCGAGAATCGCGTCCGCCAGCTCCGCCCGGCCGCTGCCTTTCGTGAACGAGCGGGGCTCGTCGCCGCCGAAAATCGAGAGAAAGCCGCGCGGCACTTCGTCGCCGAGCCGGTAGGGGCTGCCGCGCAGATTAATCTTCGGCTGCACGATCTTCGCGGTGTCCTGCACGCCGTGGACGTACGCGAACTTCTCGGGCAGCGCCTTCTGCATCGTCTCGATGTCGTCGCGCAGCGCCTGGATGAGCGCGCGGCGATCCGGACCCAGCTGGCGCTCGAGGCCCCATCCGCTGAACGCGAGCAGCGGCGGATTCGGCACCTTGCCCGGCACCGGCGCGCTGTCGAGGTCGCGGACGAAGACGTCCGTGAACAGACTGTTCTGCTCGGCGGGCAGGCTCTTCAGCTCCAGGCCGCAACCGGGGCAGAAATCGTCGTTGGTGATGAACTCGTTCGGCAGGTTGGCGCGTTCCTTCGGCTTGGTACCGGGCTGCGCCTTCGCGCGAATGATGTCGTTCTCGTCCTTGATCGCCCGCTGCGCCAGCACGATGTCGACGAGCTTCGCCTGGAAGTCGTCGGCGAGCTTCTGCGCCTCGGCCTTCGTACCGCCGCGCTTGATCATCGCCTGCCACGGCGCCAGGTACTGGTAGGTCGCCTGCGGCTTGTCGAGGAAGCGCAGCCAGCGGTCGAACAGCTCGTAGTCGAGCTTCTCCGCGTCGATGGTGCGCGCGCGGTCTTTTTTCGGCTCGCCCGTGACCTGCCAGGCGGCCTGCATGTACTTCGACGCCTGGAACACGAGCGTCTGCGCGAGCTGCTCGGACTCTTTCTCGAGGAACTCGTCGAGCAGGTCTTCCTTCTTTTCGATCTTCTTTTCGTCGGCCTTGTACTCGTCGACGATCGCCTTCGGCGCGAGCGCGTACTCGTGGTACTCCGTGTTGAGGAACACGCCGGAGAGCGAGTAGTAGTCGCTCTGCGAAATCGGGTCGTACTTGTGATCGTGGCATCGGGCGCACGCGACCGTCAGGCCCAGCAGCCCGCGCCCGACGACGTCCACGCGGTCGTTGCGCTCGTCGGCGTGCGTGATTTCGACCGCGCCGTTGTCGTAGTACCACGGGCCCAGTCCGAGAAACCCGAGCGCCGGCAGATTGCGCACCTTCGATCCGTCGTCGACCAGATCGGCCGCCAGCTGCGCGCGAACGAACCGGTCGTAGGGCATGTCGTCGTTGAACGCCTTCACGACCCAGTCACGGTAGAGGTACGCGTTCGGATACGGGTTGTAGCCGCGGCCCTTCGGGTCGAGGCTCCGGTAGTCGTCTTCGCCGTAGCGCGCGACGTCGAGCCACATGCGGCCCCAGGTTTCGCCGTACTGCGGCGACGCGAGCAGGCGATCGACGACCTTCGCAAAGGCGTTCGGGGATCGATCTTTCAGGAACGCGTCGACGTCGTCTGGTGTCGGCGGCACGCCGGTCAAGTCGAGCGTCGCGCGGCGGATGAGCGCGAGCTTGTCGGCCGGCGCGACCGGCGCGAGGCCGTCATGCTCCAGCCGTGCGAGCACGAAGCGATCGATGTCGTTCTTCACCCACGCGGCGTCGCGCACCGGAGGCGGCGTCGCTTTCGCGAGCGGTTGAAACGCCCAGAACGCGCGCTGCTCGGCCGTGATCGGCCGGCGCGTCGCGGTGGGCGCGGCGGCAGGTGCGGCCGCTGAGCTGGCGGGCCACGGCGCG
>DATEGZ010000303.1:0-3259 GCA_035279905.1 Vicinamibacterales bacterium | reverse complement strand
CTGCGCGAACACACGCACGGCCGTCCAGCTGCCGACTCCCAACGCAACCGCACAGCCAACCACGATCAGATGATTCGTCCGTCGCATGCCCAGGCCCTCCGCCATCCGGGCCGAAGTGTAGCGCCTCGCCCGTCCTCGATGCTAGCGTCTCGGGCATGTCCGCACAGTCCGGTGAAGGGCTCTTCGACCTCGGCGACATGGCGCTCCACTCCGGCACAGTGCTTCGCCAGGCAAGACTCGCGTACAAGACGCACGGCACGCTCAATCGCGAGAAGACGAACGTCATCCTCTATCCGACGCAGTTCGGCGCGCAGCACAACGACGTCGAGTGGATCATCGGCCCGGGCCGCGCGCTCGATCCGGCCACGCACTTCATCATCGTCCTCGACCAGCTCGGCAACGGTCTCTCCTCGTCGCCCAGCAACAGCGCGCCGCCGCAGGATCGCATGCGCTTCCCCACCATCACGATCCTCGACGATGTTGCTGCGCAGCACCGGCTGGTGACGAAAGGCTTCGGCATTGATCGCGTCGCGCTCGTCACCGGCTACTCGATGGGCGCGGGGCAGACGTTCCAGTGGGCCGCGAGCCATCCGGCCATGGTCGAACGCATCGCGCCGTTCTGCGGGACGGCGAAGACCACGCCGCACAACGTCGTGTTTCTGGAAGGCGTGCGCGCGGCGCTGACGACAGACGCGGCGTGGGCGGAAGGCGACTACGTCGAGCCGCCGGTGCGAGGACTGCGCGCGCTCGCACGGGTGTACGCCGGCTGGGGGCTCTCGCAGCCGTTCTACAAGCGCGAGCTCTACCGTGCGATGGACTTCGCGTCGCTCGACGACTTTCTCACGGGCTTCTGGGAGCGGCGCTACCTGCGCCGGGACGCGAACAACCTGCTGTCAATGCTGCGGACGTGGACGCTGAACGATCTGGGCCAGACGCCGGGCGCCGGCGGCAGTCATGAGCGCGCGTTGCGCGCGATCACCGCCAAAGCCACCGTGATGGCCTCCGAGACCGACTTGTATTTCACTCCGGAGGACATCGCGGCCGACGCGTCACACGTTCCCGGCGCCAGGTTCCGGGTGATTCCGTCGGTGTGGGGCCATCTGGCGGGCGGCGGCTTCAACCCCGCGGACAACGCCTTCATCGAAGCCGAGATCAAGGCGCTGCTGGCGTCCTGACGGCCGCGAGCGCCAGGTCGGGCCGAGCCGAAATCAGACCCGTCACGCCCCAGTCGAGCAGACGGCGCATGTCCCCCGGCTCGTCGACGACCCAGACCTGAACCGGCGTCCCGGCACGGCGCGCAAAACGGACGAACGTCTCGCCGAAGACTTCGTGTCCTTTGATCCGGAGCGGCATCTGCAGCACGTCGAAGCGGGGGCGGCCGATCGGCAGCCTGAAATACGCGCGGCGGACGGCCGCGCGCGCCTCGAGACTCGACGCGCCGGTGGGCAGTCGCGGCGCCAGCGTTCGCACCGCGTGGAGCACGTCCTGGCTGAACGACCCGATGAGGACGCGTTCGAAAGCCCGGAGATCGCGGACGACCTTGACGACGCGCGCGGCGACGTCCGGGCGATCGCCTTTGATCTCGACGATCCACGGCAGGCCGCGGAAGCGGTCGAGGAGATCGGCCAGCCGCGGCACGCCGACGCCGCGATCGCGGAACGGGAAGCCCGCGTCGGCGCCAAACCCGTGCGCGGCGTCGACCCGCGCGAGCTCGCGCGCGGTCATTTGCTCCACCGGTCCGTGGGCATTGGTCGTTCGATCAAGCGTGGCGTCGTGGATCACGACGACCTCGCCGTCCGCCGACACGTGCACGTCGCACTCGCAGGCGGCCACGCCGAGCGACACGGCGTGCTCGAACGCGGCGAGCGTGTTTTCCGGCCGCAGCTTCGCGCCGCCGCGGTGCGCGATCGCGGATGGCCTCGACAGGGAGAGAAGATCGCGGATCATCGCGTCAGCAAACTCCAATAGTATGGAGTCATGGCGTTACCAACCACATTGAGTGAACTGCGCGCAGCCGTCGCGGCGGGACGCGTGCCGCATCGGCCGATCAAGGACGAGCTGCGCGAGAATCTGATCGCCAAGCTGCGCAAGGGCGATCCGCTCTTCCCCGGCATCGTGGGCTACGGCGAGTCGGTCGTCCCGCAAATCGTCAACGCGGTGCTCGCGAAACACAATTTCATCCTGCTGGGACTGCGCGGCCAGGCGAAGACGCGGATGCTGCGCGCCCTGGTCGATCTGCTCGACGAGCAGATTCCGGTCGTGCCGGGCTGCGAGATCCACGACGACCCGCTGGCGCCGTTGTGCGCGGCGTGCAGAGCGCGCGTCGCGGCCGAGGGCGACAGCCTGCCCATCGCGTGGCTGCCGCGCGACCGCCGGTATGTCGAGAAGCTGGCGACGCCGGACGTGACGATCGCCGACATGATCGGCGACCTCGATCCGATCAAAGCCGCGCGGGCGGCGCGCGAGATCGGCGACGAGCTCACGATGCATTACGGTCTCTTGCCGCGCGCGCACCGCGGCATCTTCGCGATCAACGAGCTGCCGGACCTGGCGAGCAAGGTCCAGGTCGGGCTGTTCAACATCCTCCAGGAGGGGGACGTTCAGATCAAAGGCTACCCGGTGCGCCTGCGGCTCGACGTGCTGCTCGTGTTCAGCGCGAATCCCGAGGACTACACGGCGCGCGGCAAGATCATCACGCCGCTCAAGGACCGCATCGGATCGGAAATCCGCACGCACTATCCGAAGAGCCGCCAGGACGCGCTCGCAATCACCGCGCAGGAAGCGTGGACGGACCGCCGCACGAACGGCGTGCCGATCGAGGTCCCGCAGTTCGTGCGCGAGGTCGTCGAGGAAATCGCGTTTCACGCGCGCGCGGATCAGAAGGTCGATCGCCGGTCCGGCGTCAGCCAACGCCTGCCCATCACGACGCTCGAGCACGTCGTCTCGAACGCCGAACGGCGCGCGTTTGCCAACAACGAGCCGGTGGCCGTGCCGCGCGTGAGCGATTTGTATGCCGCGCTGCCCGCGCTCACCGGCAAGATCGAGCTCGAATACGAGGGCGAGCTGAAGGGCGCGGAGGACGTCGCGCGCGAGCTCGTGCGCGCGGCGATCGCGACCGTCTTCGACGGCTACGCGACGCAAGTGGATACGCGGCCGGTCGTCAGCTGGTTCGAGCGTGGCGGCACGCTCGAGCTCACCGACACGGCGTCGGCCGCGCGGCTGCTCGCGGCCGTCGACGCCGTGGACAGCCTCGATCGCG
>DATEGZ010000302.1:0-7407 GCA_035279905.1 Vicinamibacterales bacterium | reverse complement strand
GGCGCGGGCGGCGCCGCGGCGGCCACGCCGGAGCCCGCGGCCGGCAACGCGACCGCGCGGCAGATCACCTACACCGCCAACATCCAGGTCGATCATCGCGCGCTGCGATCGCAGGTGTTCGGTGAAGGCTGGCGCATCATGAAGAACCGCTTCTACGACGCCGAGATGCACGGCGCCGATTGGAACGCGGCGAAGGCGATGTACGAGCCGCTGCTCAACTACCTCGTCGACGAGGAAGAGCTGCACACGGTCATGATGATGATGATCGGCCAGCTCAACGCGTCGCACACGGGCGTGAGCGGAGGGCCGTCGGACACGACGCCGTCGCCGGCGCAGACGCGTCATCCGGGCTTCACGCTGGTGCCCGATCCGTCCGGCTTCTACAAGGTCGGCGACATCTACAAGACGGGACCGGCTGACCACGACTACATGAAGATCAAGCCGGGCGACTTCGTGATCTCGATCGACGATCACGATCTGAGGACCACGGACAACTACTGGCAGTACTTCACACTCGCGTCGGGCAGCAAGTTCCATTTCATGCTGAACGACAAACCGGCGAAGGACGGAGCTTGGGAGCTGGCGGTCGAGCCGATCGCCGGCGGCGCGTTCGGCGACCTGCAGTATCAGAAGTGGGTGAGCGATCGCCGCGACATGGTAACGAAGCTCAGCAACGGCGAGATCGGCTACCTGCACATCCGCGCGATGGACGCGCCGTCGCTGCGGCAGTTCCAGCTCGACCTCGCGGCCAACCGGACGAAGCGGGCGCTCATCATCGACCAGCGCTTCAACGGTGGCGGCGGGATCGATCAGGAGCTGCTCGGGATTCTCGCGGGACGCGAGTACCAGTACACCGTCGGCCGCGACGCCGGCGTGCGGCAGTCGCGCCCGCAGAATTTCTACGGGCCGATGGTCGTGATGCAGAACGAGCGGTCCGCGTCGGACGCCGAAATGTTCCCGGCGGGCTTCAAGGCGCTCGGCCTCGGCAAGGTCGTCGGCGTGCCGACGATGGCGGCGGTGATCGGGACCGGGTCGTACACGCTGCTCGACGGCTCGGCGATTCGCACGCCGGGATCGGGCGTGTGGACGAGCACGGGCCAGAACATGGAAAACTACGGCGTGCCGCCCGACGTGCTCATCGACAACACGCCGGCCGATCACGTCAAGGGACGGGACGCGCAAGTCGAGAAGGCAGTGGAAGTGTTGAAGGCACAACTTGCCGCGGGGGTGAAGAAGTGACAAGAGCGCATCTGAAGTCGCTGCTGATCGCTGGCGTCGTGTGTGTCACGGCGAACGCGTCCGCGCAGGCGCCGCAGCAGGCGGCGCGCGAGATCCCGTTCGACTCGGTGATGGACGCGGTCAAGCTGCCGGCCGACATGAACTTCGGCGAGGTGGCGGGCGTGGCGCTCAACTCCAAGGGCCACATCTTCATCTATTCCCGCAGCCGGAACACGCAGCTCTTCGAGTTCGACAAGGACGGCAAGTTCCTGCGCGAGATTGGCAAGGACCTCTACGGCTTCGAGTTCGCGCACGTCGTCCGCATCGACAAGGACGACAACATCTGGTGCGTGGACGAAGGGTCGAACATGGTGATCAAGTTCAACCCGGAGGGCCGCGTCACGATGCTGCTCGGGCGCAAGTGGGAAGTGCCCGAGGGCCGGCCGGAGCAGCCGCCGGCCGGATCGCCGCCGCCGCGCGCGACGGTCAACAACTTCAACCGGCCGACGGACGTGACGTGGGATCCGGCGGGGAACATCTTCGTCGCCGACGGCTACAACAACTCGCGCGTGGCCAAGTTCGACAAGTTCGGCAACTGGGTGAAGGCGTGGGGCGAGCGCGGCAACGCGCAGGGCCAGTTCAACATCCCGCACACGATCGCGTCCGACGCCAAGGGCAACATCTACGTCGGCGACCGGACGAACCGCCGGATCCAGGTGTTCGACGGGGAGGGCACGTTTCTGAAGCAGTTCGACAACGTGCTCCAGCCATGGGCGATTTGCATTACGCCGGGGCCGAACCAGGTCCTCTACAGTTCTGACGCAAACTCTGGCAAGATCTTCAAGCTGGACCTGAACGGCACCCTGCTCGGCACCTTCGGGTCATTCGGCAAGCAGCCCAAGCAATTCGGGTGGATACACGAAATCGCGTGTCCGTCCGAAAACGAGTTGTACGTGGGTGAGCTGCTGAACTGGCGCCTGCAGAAGCTCGTGCTGCACCCGCCCAGGTAGCCGGCTGGACAAACGGTTGCTTTGCGATACAAAGTATGAGCGTGCCGCCCCTCGAGCTCGGCCTCGAGATTCGACCCCGTGCTCGTCTGGACGTCATCGACGTGCGCGGACTTGCCGCCCGGACCCACGGCGACGTGCTGGCGGCCTACCCCCGGTGCCTGTATGCGTCGCGCCACACGACCGCGGGATTTCTCCCGCAGGGTCTGGCCGCGCGCCTGAACGCCAGGCCCGACGGCATCGGGCGCTACCTGGAGCTCTTCCGCACGGTGTTTCCGGAGTCGGCGGGCTACCTCCACGACCAGCTCGAGCTGCGGCACGAGCTGGCGCCGGACCAGAAGCTCGTCGAGCCGGTGAACGCGCACTCGCATCTGGCGTTCATCGGCGGCGGGCTGCGGCCGTGCGTGTCCTACAACGCGAGCAAGCCCGGGCCGGTGTATCTGATCGATCTCGACGGGACGCATGAGGGCGTGCCGCGCAAGCGGCAGACGACGATCGTGGGGTATCACAAGGAGACGATCGTGGCGCGCGCAACGCTGCGCGTGCCGGTGTCGCCGCACCCGATCGACGCGGTGAATCTGAAGGACACGAAGTTCGGGCTCTACGAGCAGGTCGCCGATCTCATCAAGGCGCACGACGTGACCAAAGGGCGCGTCCGGCTCGAGCTCGGGCACGGCGAGCAGTACGCCAGCCTGACGGTGAACGAATACGAATCGCTGTTGATGCAGCACGACCTGGCGGAGGTGTTGCGCAACCCGCTGCGGTTCGCCGCCGAGCGCGCGCGCCACGCGTGGAACGATCCTCGCGCGGTGCCGGCCAAGGCGCTCGGCTACGCGAAGTACGATCTCGTGCGCGCGCTCAATCAGTTCATGGACGCGCTCGGGCTCGGGGCGACGCGCATCGAGCGGCTGGTCGCGCGCACGCTCGAAGTGCCGGCGTCACGCTTCCTGCGCATGCGGCGCTCGGTGGATCTGCTGGTCTCGGACGCCGGCCAGTCCGGCCGCGGCGCCATCGCGGAAGGCACGTATCAGGCGCCGATTCTCGTCCAATGGCGCCCGGCCCACAACACGACACGCGAGATCAGCGTCGCGCTGACGCGCTTCGCGTAGGGACGGGGCTTTTTTCCACAACTCGGGCCATCCGGGGGACGGAGGTCCCTAGCGGGCACCTCCGTCCCCAAACTGGCCCGAGCTGTGGAAAAAGGCCCCGTCCCTACAGCTCTTCGTAATACTTCACGATTGTCTGGCGGCCGTCGGGGCGGGTGTAGACGTCGGCGGGCCGCGTGTCGATGGCGCCGGCGATCACGTCGGCGACTTCCTCGGCCGACTGCGCGCCGGGGAGCGTCCGCGAGTCCACGCCGCCGTAGACCGCGTTGTTGCCGAACTCGGTCGCGACCACGCCGGGTGAGACGAGCGTGATCTGAATGCCGGGGTGCGTCGCCTGCACTTCCATCCGGAAATTCGCGGTCAGCGAGTTGAGAAAAGCCTTCGACGCGCTGTAGGCCGATCGCGCGAGCGCGTCCGGCCGGCGGCCGAGCATCGACGAGATGTTGATGATCTGTCCGGCGCCGCGCGACTTGAAGTGCGGCAGCACCTCCTGCATTCCGTAGAGCGCCGACTTGACGTTGATCAGCATCATCAAGTCGACGTCCTCGTCGGAGAGCTCGGTGGGCACGCGCGAGATCCCGCGGCCGACGTTGTTGATCCAGACGTCGATGCGCCCGTGGCGCGAGATCGCTTCGTCGACCACGCGCTTGACGTCCTCCCGCTTGGTCATGTCGGCGACCAGCCCGACCGAATTCGCGCCGCAGCGCGACACCAGGTCGGTCAGCGGCCCCTTGCGGCGCGCGACGAGCACGAGCTTGCCGCCCTTGCGCGCCAGCGCGTCCGCCAGGGACGCGCCGATGCCCGCACTCGCTCCTGCCACGACGATCACCCGGTCACTCATCGCGCAGCATCATACACAGGCTCGGCGGGTCAGCGCTTGACCGGCCCGAGATACTTGTCGAGCCAGTCGAGCATCTCCTTGATCGGCTCCTGGCGCTTGGCCGGAATGTGGCCGCCTTCGAAGACCGCGTGCTTCTTGTCGGCCGCGGGCGTGCCCAGCATCTTGAACATCGGCACCTGCGCCGTCGCAAACGGCAGATCGAAGTCCTCGCGGCCGTTCACCATCAGCACGGGCACCGTGACGTGCGGCGTGTAGTTGACGGGATCGATTTCCGGCAGCAGCGTCCAGGTCTCGAAGCCGCCCGACATGAACACGCCGGTCTTGAATCGGGGCTCGATGGCGAGCCACTCCGGGCCGAGCTGCGCGCCGAGGCTTAGTCCATAGAACGCGATCTTCGATCGGTCGATATCCGGACGGGACTCGAGGTAGTCGACCGCCCGGCGCAAGTCCTTGCCCCGCTGAATCGTCAGGTCGCGGAGGAACGTCGGCGTCTTCTCGCGCGTGGTGCGCCGTTCGTACGTGCCTTGATACACCGGATAGACCAGCACGCGCCCGCTGCGGATGAAGAAGTCGGTCCAGACGACGTCCAGCTCGCTGCTCGAGCTGCTCATTACGGCGTTGGATCCCGGGAAGAACACGACCGCCTGGTAGGGAGGCGCGCTCGACGTCGGAATGAAGACGTAGAGCGGCACGCGCTCGCTGCCGTACGCCGCAGCGACGGTGACCTTCTCGCGTCGCCAGGCGGGCATCTCTTGCGTGGCCTCGATCGCCGCTGCGAGCGGCTTCTGGTCGTAGTCGAATTGCCTGAGGTACACCTGATAGACGGCGTCGGAGACGGGCTTGAGGGAAGCCGGATCGCGCTCGACCGTCGCGATCGGATTCGTGAGCCGCGCCTCGAGCGGCGCCGTCTGTTCCATCAGGCGAAAGCCGAATCCCGCGCGCCGCTCGAACGGCAGCTGCGCGTCCTGGTCGTGAAACTGATAGTCGGCGTCGTTGAACGCGCCGCCCAGCACGAAACGCCGGCCGCTGTTCGTGCTGTTCCAGCACCATTCCTTGACGTTGCCGGCCATGTCGTACGTTCCGAACGGACCGACGCCGCCGCTTTGCCCGACGCGAACGGGCCCTTTGCCGGAGAAGTTGCTCATCGACAGAATGTCGGAGAACACCGAGAAGGCTCCCGACGCGCCGTACCAGTGGTAGAGCGTCGGCAGCTGCTTGTGCGCGAACACCGCGTAGGCTGCGGCCTCGTACCAACTCACGCCGCTGACGGGGAAGTCGCTCTGGTCGTCGGGGTAGGTGCCAATTTCCCAGGTTGAAGGGCCCGGCCGGCCGGTTTGATCGTGAAACTCGGCGATCGCGTGTTCCCAGTCGAGCGGCCGGCCGTCCTTGACGAAGGGCTCACGCCAGAGGTCGCGCGTACGGTAGCCGCCGGCATCGATGAACTGCTTGAATTGGCGATTCGTGACTTCGTACTTGTCGATCCAGTACGCGGGCAGGTCGACCGAACCGGTGTCGAGACCGACGGTGCCTGCCGACACGAGCGCCATCTGACGCGACGCCTTGTCCGCAGGCACGAGCGCGAACGTCGAGATTTCGTGGCCCGCGCCCGAGACTTCGAGTGGCTCGTAGCCGGACTTCGTGATCCGCCAGCGAAGCGGCCCAAACGGGACTCTCACCGATTGCAGCGGCGCCACGCCGAGCGGAATCCAATCGCCCTTCGATAGGTAGCCCCTTACCGCGATGTCCGCGCCCGGGGGATCGCTCTTCGGTGACGCATCGACCGCGACGTTCACCCAGAGCTGCTTCAACTGCGGATCGTCAGGAATGACCTCGAGGGCCTGACGCGCCAGACGATACGCGGCGTCGTAGTCGCCGTTGTCGGCGTGTCGCGTAATCTCCGGAATAGCCACGGTGCGTGCCCATTGCACCCGGGAGGACTTGCGCCAGAGGATGACCGCCGCGCTCACGGCGCCGGCGGCGACGATCACGGCGGCGGCGATCGCGATCCACCGGCGCGGCGATGACCGGCTGACTGGCGCGGCGGGCGCGCGAAGCGCTGCAAGATCGTTCGCGAGCTCGCGGGCCGATGGATAGCGATCTTCAGGCTTGCGCGCAAGCGCGCGCGCGACGATGCGCGCGAGCGCAGGCGGGATGTCCGGTCGCAGCCGGCTCACCTCCGGCGCCTCCGTGCTCACCGTCGCGTGCATCGTCTTCCACGCCGTATCGCCCGTGAACGGCCGCCGGCCGGTCAAAAGCTCGAACATGATCACGCCAAGAGCGAACACGTCGCTGCGCGCGTCGGCGGGCTGACCTTCGATCTGCTCCGGCGCCATGTAGCCGATCGTGCCGGCGATGCCGTGCCGCGTGACGAATTCCGTCGTGACCTCGCGCGTTTCCGCGGCCGGCGCGGCAGGCAAATGACGCGCGAGTCCGAAGTCGAGGATCTTCACGCGGCCGGCGGGCGTCACCATCACGTTGCCCGGCTTCATGTCGCGGTGGACGAGTCCGGCCTCGTGCGCTGCCGCCAGCGCGTCCGCGATCTGCCACGCGTAGTCGACGATCCGATCCATCGGCAAGCCGCCGGCCGCGATCTGCGTCGCCAGCGACTGACCCTCGACGTACTCCATGACGAGGAACTCGGTGTCGTCACTGCGACCGAGCTCGTAGACCGTGACGATGTTCGGATGGTTGAGCTTCGAGGCCGCCTTCGCCTCGCGAAGGATGCGCGGACCGAGCTCGGCATCGTTCGCGACTTCGGCGGACAGGACCTTGATCGCCACGACACGGCCGAGCACGGTGTCGCGGGCGCGGTAGACCGTGCCCATGCCGCCTTGCCCCAGCTTGTCGTCGATCGCGTAGTGGGTGAGCGTCCTGCCGATCATGGGTGCCGGACGAGCGCAGTATACTCGCGCCATGCGCAAAACTCGCTGGTTTCACGTGACGCTGCTGATGATCCTGGCCGTCGGCATCTCCGTGGGCGCGCAGCAGCCGGCGCGCGCGATCACCGCGGCCGATTACGCGCGAGCCGAAAAGTTTCTTGCGCAGAACCTGACGGGACTCGTCGTCGGCGGCAGCGTGACGCCCACGTGGATCGGCACGCTCGACGACCGCTTCACCTATCGCAACACCCGCGCGGACGGCACGACGGAAGCGATTGTGGTGGACGCCGTGAAGAAGACGCGTCAGGTCTGCGCGCCGGGCGCACCGGAGTGCGCGGGCAGCGCGAGCGTCGATG
>DATEGZ010000301.1:0-4082 GCA_035279905.1 Vicinamibacterales bacterium | reverse complement strand
AGCCTCGTGCGTCTCTCCGTCGTGTATCTCGATCAGCAGGCCGGCCGCGAAGTGAAGGGCCAGCTCTCGGGCAGCGGCACCATCATCTCCACGGACGGCTACGTCGTCACGAACCATCACGTCGCGGGACGGCCCCGCAAGATCATCTGCACACTGTCGACGAAGGAAGAAGTGCCCGCGGATCTCGTGGGCACCGATCCGCTGTCGGACATCGCCGTCGTCAAGCTGCATCCTGAGACGCCGCGGACGTTTCCGGCGGCGAAGTTCGGCGACTCGTCGAAGCTGCGGGCCGGGCAGCCCGTGCTCGCGATGGGCAGTCCGCTCGCGCTGTCGCAGTCGATCACGGAGGGCATCGTCAGCAACACGCAGATGATCATGCCGCAGGCGTTCGGCGCGTCCGACTCGCTGGACGGCGAGGACGTCGGCACAATCGTGCGGTGGATCGGGCACGACGCGGCGATCTATCCGGGGAATTCCGGCGGGCCGCTCGTGAATCTCGCGGGCGAGCTGGTCGGCGTCAACGAGATCAGCTTCGGCCTGGGCGGCGCGATTCCGAGCAACCTCGCGCGGTCGGTCGTCGACGCGTTGATCAAGGACGGGCGCGTCAAGCGCAGCTGGCTCGGGATCGAAGTGCAGCCGCGGATTGGCGCCGCCGCCCGCACGGGCGCGCTCGTGTCGTGGGTTGCCACGCAGTCACCCGCGGAGACCGCGGGCGTCAAGCCTGGCGACTTGCTCACGAAGGTCAACGCGTCCGCGATTGCCGCGAAGTTCGCGGAGGAGCTGCCGCAGGTCAACCTCACGCTGCTCACGCTGCCGATCGGACAACCGGCGAAGCTGACCGTCGTGCGAGACGGCAAGGAGCTCGCGCTCACGGCGACGCCGATCGAACGATCCGCGGCGATCTCGATCCCGTCCGAGCTCGCCGCGTGGGGACTGATGGCCGCCAACCTCACCGATCGCGAACGGCGCGAGCTCGCCCGCGATTCGACCGACGGCGCGCTCGTCATCAGCCTCAAACCCAACGGTCCCGCCGATCAGGCGAAGCCGCCGCTTCGGCCCGGCGACGTCATTCTGTCCGTCGAGGGCCACGCCGTGAAGTCGGTGGCCGACGTCGATCGCGAGACGAAGGCGGCGCTCGGCTCGAAGGATCGCGTCAAGGCGCTCGTCGAGTTCGAGCGCAGCCCCGAGCGGATGCTGACGGTCGTCGAGATCGGCACGCTCACGGCGGACGACCCGCCGCGCGAAGCCCGCAAGGCGTGGATTCCGGTCGAAGTGCAGGTGCTCACGCCGCCGCTTGCCGAGCGGCTCGGACTCAAGGGCAAGACCGGCGTGCGCGTCACGCGCCTGCTCGACCCGGCCGCGACGCCGCTGCAGCTGGGCGACGTCATTCTCGCCATCGACGGCGATCCCGTCCGCGCGACGGCGCCGACCGACGACGATCTGTTTGCCTCGGAGATCCGACGATACCGCGTGGGCGCGTCGGTCAAGCTCACGATCAACCGCAGCGGCACCGAGATGCCGCTGCCGGTGACGCTCGGCCAGACGCCGACGCAGCCGCGTGAAATGAAGTGGTACGCGGATCCGGTGTTCGAGTTCCGCGCGCGCGACGTGGCGGAAGCCGATCGCGAGGACCCGCGTGTCGCCGACGCGAAGGGCGTGCTCGTCGAGTCCGTCGCCGTGCGCGGCTGGGCGTCGCTCGGGCGCCTCAACGGCGGCGATCTGATTCTGTCGATCGACGGTCAGCCGGTGGCGGACGTCGAAGCGCTCAAGAGGCGCATGACCGACATCGAGACCCGCAAGCCCGCGTCGATCGTCTTCGAGATCCGGCGCGGCATCCGCACGATGTTCATCGAAATCCAGCCGGCGTGGAAATAAGAAGTTCGAAGTTCGAAGTCAGAAGTTCGAAGTTCGGAGGATGAGTATGCGACTCGGTAGTGTCCTTCTGCTCGCGGCTCTGGTGGCCGGCGTCGTGCCCGCTGCGGCGCAAACCGCCGACGAACGCGCGACGGCGCGCGAGGTCGTCAAGAAGCGCGGCGACGCCGTGATCATGGTGCTCGCCACAATCAAGCTGCGCATCAACATCGGCGGCCGCGAGCAATCGACCGATCAGGCGACGCAGGCCAACGCCACCATCCTCGACGGCACGGGACTGACGGTGCTGTCGCTGTCGTCGCTCCAGCCCGACGACGTCATGACGCGGTCGCTCAGCCAGCGCGTCGCGGCCGGCACGAAGGTGGACGTCACGAGCGAGCCGTCCGACATCCGCATGCACCTGGCCGACGGGCGGGAGCTGGCGGCCAAGCTCGTGCTGCGCGATGAGGATCTCGATCTTGCGTTCATTCGCCCGACCGAGCCGCCCGCGTCGCCGTTGACGTTCGTCGACGCCGCGGGCGCGGCGCCCGCGATCCTCGATCCCGTCATGCTCCTCCAGCGCACGAGCGAAGCCACGGGCTGGCTCGCCGCTGCGTCGATCGGCAGCATCCAGCTCGTCATCGACAAGCCGCGGACGTACTACCAGGTGGCGATGCCGACGGTCGGCGGCACGGGGCTCGGATCGCCGGTCTTCGATCTCGCCGGACACTTCGTGGGCGTCATCGTGTTGAGAAACACCGGATCGCGCGGGACCGCGTCCCCGGGCGTACTGCCGGGCGCGGATATCAGGGACGTCGCGAAGCAAGCACCCGGAGTGAAATAGACCGGGGTTCCTAGGGGTTCCTTGAGGTTCCCGGGGGTTCCTTGAGGTTCACGGAGTGCACATCCTTACGCGGACGCCCGCGCACGAACCCTTGGGAACCCCTTGGAACCCTCAGGAACCCCCGGGAACCTCAATCCGCGCGTAGCGCGGTCGTCGGATTCACCTTCGTCGCCGCGCGCGCCGCAAGCGCGCTCGTTCCCAGCGCGACGACCGCCAGCAACAACGCAGCCATCGTGTACACCGCTGCGTCTCGCGGCTGCACCTGGAACAGCAACGCCGCGACGAACTTCGAGAGCAGCAGCGACGCGACGACACCGACGGCCGCGCCGGTGAGCACGACGATCGCCGTGCGCCCGAGGAGCCAGCGGAGGATGCGGCCGCCGTCGGCGCCGAGGGCCATGCGGACGCCGATCTCCGGTGTCCGCTGCGACACTGCGTAAGACACGACCCCGAAGATTCCGACCACCGCGAGCACGACCGCGAGCACGGCGAACAGAAAGAAGAGCAGCGTTTCGAACCGGCGCTCCGCCGCGCGCGCCGAGAGAATCGCGTCGAGCGTGCGGACGGCCGTGATCGGTTGATTCGGATCGAGATCGAGCACCGCGCTTCGAATCGCGCCGGCCATCGCGGCCGGCTCGCCGGACGTGCGGACCGCCAGGTCGGCGAGCCGCACCGGGTACAGGCTCGTCTGCGCGGCCGGCAGGTACATCTGCGGCTTCATCGCGGTGTCCCGGCCGTCGCGCCGCACGTCGTGGACGACGCCGACGATCGTGATCCACGGCAGTTTCTCGCTGCGGCGGATGCGGTGGCCGATGGGATCTCCACCCGACAGATAGCGGCGGCTGAACTCGTCGCTCACCACCGCCACGGCCTCGCTCGTCGCCGTGTCCGCCGGCGTGAGCAGCCGCCCGCGAACCAGCGGGATCCCGAGCGTCTGAAAGTACCCGGAGCTGACGGCCTGGCTGGCGGCGTCGACGAATCCGTCGCCCGGCGCGGCAACGCCGTCGATCTGCACGCCCGTCTCCCAGCCGCCGCGCAGCGGAAAGCGGTTCGCGAAAGCCACCGACTCGACGCCCGGCACCGTCGAGAGCCGAGCGGCGAGCGCGTCGAAGAACCGGAATCGATCCGCGCCCGACGGATACCGCGTCTCCGGTAAGTTGACGTTCGCGGTCAGCACGCGCTCCGGCTGGAACCCCAGCTCGACGCCGTTGAGAATGACCAGACTCTTGAGCATCAAGCCGGCGCCGGTGAGCAGGATCGCGGAGAGCGCCACTTCGACGACCATCAGCGCGCTGCGCCACTTCATCACCCACGTGCCGGCGACGACGCGCTCGCTGGAGCGCAGCGCGTCGACCGGCCGCGCGCGGCCCGCCTGCCACGCGGGCAG
>DATEGZ010000300.1:0-37449 GCA_035279905.1 Vicinamibacterales bacterium | reverse complement strand
GAACAGCACTTTCGCCGCAGTCGTCGGTTGACTGGCGAGAAGCGTGCGCAAGACTTCCGAGGCCGTGTCGCGAACGGGTTGCATGGAAGCTGATCCTGGCGGCGTGCCGAACCTTCGCAGTGTATCATCCGCGCGTGCGTCTTCTTCTCGCGTCCGCCTCGCCGCGTCGCCGTGAGCTCTTGCTCGCGGCCGGTTTCGAATGCGAAATCCTTCCGGTGCCGATCGATGAGCGCCGGCTCGAGGCGGAGCAGCCCGCGCAGTACGTGGAACGGCTCGCGCGACAGAAAGCCGCGGCGGCCGCGGCG
The DNA here is from genome assembly GCA_035279905.1 of Vicinamibacterales bacterium. Taxonomy (GTDB): domain Bacteria; phylum Acidobacteriota; class Vicinamibacteria; order Vicinamibacterales; family SCN-69-37; genus DATEGZ01. The sequence continues at coordinate 37,144 of DATEGZ010000300.1, read as the reverse complement.
CGGGCGCCGGAAGCGTTCGTGCTCGGCGCCGACACCGTCGTCGTGCAGGGCAGCGAGGTGTTCGGCAAGCCCGCCGACGCGGAGAACGCGGCGGCGATGCTGCGCCGGCTGTCGGGACGCGCGCACGACGTGTTCACGGGCGTCGCGCTGGCGTGGCCGGGCGGCATCGTGGCGGACGTCGATCGCACGCGCGTGTGGATGAACGCGCTGACGGAAACCGACATCGCGTCGTACCTGGCGACGGGCGAGCCGTTCGACAAGGCCGGCGCCTACGGCATCCAGGGCTGGGCCTCGCGCTTCATTCCAAGGATTGAAGGCTCGTACTCGAACGTGGTCGGTTTGCCCGTGGCGCTGGTCGTGCAGCTGCTCGACCGCGCCCGCGCCGCGAAGTGATACCGGGAGTGTTTTTACGCAAAACGTAAAAACACTCCCGGTATGATTTCATCAGGAGTATTCTGGCAATTGCGGCGCCCGCTCCGGCGCCCGGGAGTCCCGCTCATGGCCAAGACCACCGCGCGCGTCCTCGCGACCGTCATCGTTCTGACGGGGGCGTTGACGTTGCTGTTCTTTGTCACCGTTTCCTCGACCGACACTCAGTACTACAAGCACGTCGACGAGGTCATGGGCCAGCCGGCGCAGTGGTACGGCAAGGGCCTGCAGCTGCACGGATTTGTCGTCGACGGCACGATTGAGAAGCGGCCGGACAGCATGGATTACCGGTTCAAGATCAAGAACGGCGACGCGGCCGTACTCGCCACTTACACGGGCACGCTGCCCGACACGTTCAAAGACGGGTCGGAGGTCGTGCTCAAGGGCAAGCTCGGGCCCGACGGTTTTCAGGTCGAGCCCAACGGCGTGATGGCGAAGTGCCCCTCACGCTACGAAGCCCAAGGCGTCGGCGGCAAAGACGGCAAGTAGGGCATGGCCTCCCTCGGGACTTTTCTCATCCTCGCGGCGTTCGTGACGGCGAGCGGCGCGTGCGCCGCATCGCTCGCGGGCGCCCGCCGCGGCAGGCGCGCGCTCGTTGAGGGCGGCGTCGGGTTGTTCCACGCCGTGACGGCGATGACGATCATGGCGTCCGCGATCATGATCCACGCGTTCGTCACCGAGGATTACTCGATCAAGTACGTCCAGCACCACGCGGACCAGGCGCAGCCGCTCTTCTACAAGCTCGCGTCGTACTGGGGCGGACTCGACGGCTCGATCATGTTCTGGGTGATGCTGCTCGCGATCTTCGGCAGCGTGGCCGTGATCATCAACCGCGAGCGTCACCGCCTGCTGATTCCCTGGGTCGTCGTGTCGATCGCCGTCACGGAGATGTTCTTCCTCTTCCTGATGGTCATCCACAACAACCCGTTCGAGACGTTCCTCACCGTGGTGCCGGCGAAGGGGCAGGGGCTGAACCCGCTGCTCCAGAACTTCTACATGGCGATCCACCCGCCGATGCTGTACCTCGGCTTCACGGGGATGACGATCCCGTTCGCGTTCGGGATCGCGGCGCTCGCCTCCGGCCAGCTCGACGACTCGTGGCTGCGCGCGGTGCGCGTGTGGACGATGATCGCGTGGCTGTTCCTCACGGTCGGTCTCACGCTCGGCGCGCTGTGGGCCTACGAAGAGCTCGGCTGGGGCGGCTACTGGGGCTGGGATCCGGTCGAAAACGCCGGCCTGCTGCCGTGGTTCACCGCGACGGCGTTTCTGCACTCCGTGATGGTGCAGGAGCGGCGCGGGATGTTGAAGGTCTGGAACGTCTCGCTCGTCATCGTGACGTTCTTCCTCACGATCTTCGGCACGTTCATGACCCGGTCCGGCGTCGTGCAGTCGGTCCACGCGTTCGGCGAGGATCGCGAGCTCGCGTGGCTTTTCACGTCGTTCATGGTCGTGACGCTCATCGCGAGCTTCGGCCTCGTGATCTACCGGCTGCCGCTGCTGCGCGCGCGCAACGAGCTCGACTCGTGGGTCTCGCGCGAAGCGGCCTTTCTCGCGAACAACTGGGTGCTGTTGTTTTCAGCGTTCTTCGTCCTGTTCGTGACGATGTTTCCGACGCTGAGTGAGGCGATCAAAGGCGAGCGGCTCACCGTGGCCGCGCCCTTCTACAACAAGTGGATGGCGCCGGTCGGCCTCGTGCTGCTGTTCCTGACCGGCGTCGGCCCGCTGCTCGCGTGGCGCAAGTCGTCGCTGGCCAATCTCCGCGATCAGTTCCTGTGGCCCACGCTCGGCGCGGTGGTAACGGCCAGCGTGACGCGCGCGTTCGGCATCCGGGTGTGGCCCGCGGGGCTGTGCTTCGCACTGTGCGCGTTCGTGACGGTGACGATTGCCCAGGAGTTCATCCGCGGCGCCCGCGTGCGGCGTGAGGCGACGGGCACCGATCTCTTGACGGCGCTCATCGGTCTTTTCGCGCGGTCGCGCCGCCGCTACGGCGGCTACGTGATCCACCTCGGCATCGTCCTCGTGTTCCTCGGCTTCGCAGGCAACGCGTTTCAGCGCGAGCTGGAGATCAGCCTGCATCCGGGCCAGCAGGCCGAGCTCGGGTCGTATGTCATTCGCTATCAGCGCCTGAGCGTCACCGACGACGGCCAGAAGCAGATGGTGACGGCCGAGATGAACGTGACGCGGGACGCGAGCCCGCTGCCGGGCATGTTCCCGGCGCGCTGGTTCTTCCGCAATCACGAGACCGAGCCGACGACCGAAATCGCGCTGCGCCGGACGGCGGCCGAAGATCTCTATGTCGCGCTCATCGGCTACGACGCCGGCACGCAGGCCGCGCAGTTCCGCCTGATCGTCAATCCGCTCGTCAACTGGATCTGGGTGGGCGTCGGAGTGATCCTGATCGGCACGTTCATCGCGCTGCTGCCGGAGCGCGCGTTCGCGTTCGCGACGAGCAAGATCCCGGCCGGCGCCGCCACGACGTCGTTGCTGGTGCTGGCCCTGGTCGCCGGCAGCGTGTCGACCGCGCGCGCGCAGCACGCCGAAGACGCGCAGACCGTCGTCGCGCCGTCGCAATCGCCCGTCGAGAAGGAACTGCGCAGCGCGATCATCTGCATGTGCGGCGATTGCGGCCGCAAGCGCGTGGGCGAGTGTCTCTGTCCGGTCGCCGCCGCCGAGCGTGACGAGATCGCGAAGCTCGTCAAGCAGGGCATGAGCCGCGACGAGGTGATTCAGTACTTCGTGAAGAAGTACGGCAGCCAGGAACCGCTTGCCGAGCCGATCGACCGCGGATTCAACCGGCTGGCGTGGCTCCTCCCGTACGCCGCGGGCCTGGCGGGCGTCGTCATCGCAGGAGGCGTCGCGCTGCGGTGGTCCCGGCGCGCTCATCAACCCGAAGCGCCCGCGCCGCTGCAGCCCGTGGCCTCGACCGCACTTCAGCAGCAACTCGACGATGAGCTCCGGGACCTCGACTGAGCGCCGCTCCGACGCCGCGGGCACGTTCCAGCCATCGCACTTCTACCTGATCGCGTCGATGGTGGCGGCCACGGCCGCTGTCATGACGTCGCGCAACACGCATCCGCTCGCGCTGCTCCTGCTGAGCGCCGCGGCGCTCGCGGCCGGGCTCGTCGGCCTGGCGCTGCACGCCAGCGTGGCGGGATTCTTCAGCCTTGGACAGCAGTCCGCGCCGCCGAGCGAGCGCGCGGTCGAGGTCCTTCAGCGCGAAAAAGGGCTCGTCCTGCGATCGATCAAGGAGCTCGAGTTCGACCACGCGATGGGCAAGGTGTCGGACGCGGATTTCAAGGACATCGGCGGCCGGCTGCGCACGCGGGCGCTCGCGTTGATGCAGGACATCGAGCGCGCCGCGCACGCGCGCGAGACCTCCGCTCGCGCCGGCGCGCGCACGGAGTCGGGGACATCGTGCAGCGCGTGCGGCAAGCCGAACGACGACGACGCGCGCTTCTGCAAGCACTGCGGAGCGCGCTTGTGATCCGCGCGATCCTGATCGCGATGTGTCTCGGCCTCGCGGCGATGCCCGCCGCGGCGCAGCAGATGCCGAACCCGAAAGAAATCTCCGGCGTGCCGCTGCCGGCGCAGGATCTTCCGGCGGGGACCCTCTCGGTGCGCGTGGTCCGCGGCGCATTCACGAGCAACGTGAACAATCAGCCGGTCGAGATCACCGTTGACGGCAAGGCGCAGACGAAGAAGACGGACGACACAGGGCGCGTGCAGCTGGCGGGCCTCAAGGCCGGCGCCAAAGTGCGCGCGGTGACCGTCGTGGACGGCGCTCGCCTCGAGTCGCAGGAGATCACGATCGGCGCGACCGGAATTCGCGTCGTGCTGGTCGCGGTCGATCCCGAAGCGGAGAAGCGCGCCGCGGAGGATCGCGCGCTCGCGGCCGGGCCGGCGGTGAAAGGCGTGGTCGTCTTCGGGCCGGAGTCGCGCGTCATTGCCGAGTTGTCCGACGATCAGCTCAACGTCTACTACATCCTCGACATCCTCAACACGGCGCGGACGCCGGTGGATCCGGGCGCGCCGATCATCGTCGATCTGCCGCACGACGCGCGCGGCGCGGCGCTGATGGAGGGATCGGCGCCGTCGGCGACGGTCAAAGGATCGCGTCTCACGGTCACCGGTCCGTTCCCGCCGGGCAGCACGTCCGCGCAGGTGGCCTTCTCGCTGCCGTACAGCGGCGACACGGCCCGCGTCGAACAGCTGTGGCCGGCCGCGTTGTCGGCGGTGACGGTGCTCGTCGCGCAGACGGGCGGGCTCGATCTGCAGTCCACGCAGCTCTCGGCCAAGCAGGTGATGAACGATCAGAATCAGCCGGTGATCTTCGGCAGCGGCCCGGCGCTCCAGGCGGGCAAGGCGCTGACGTTCGAGATCACGGGGCTGCCGCACCACGCGCGCTGGCCGCGCTACGTCGCCCTCACGCTTTCCGGTCTGATTCTCTCAGCAGGGCTCTGGGCGGCGTTCGGTCCCGCCTCGCGCCGACGCGTGGCGTGAGCCCGAGCGTGGCGGCCGATCCCGGGTGGGATTTCGATCGCGTCGAGGTCAACGACGTCTCCCGTCTGTACGGGCGGCGGCGCGCGTTGTCGCACGTTACGTGCACGATCGCGTCCGGAGAAATCGTCGGGCTGCTCGGTCCCAACGGCGCGGGCAAGTCGACGCTCCTCGGCGTCCTCGCGACGCTCGTCCGGCCCACCGGCGGGGACGTGCGGTACGGCGATCGCCCAGCGCGTGAGGCTGGCGATGCAGTGCGCGGCCGCATCGGCGTCCTGGGTCACGATCTCTTTCTCTACGCGGACCTGACGGCGCGCGAGAACCTGCTGTTCTTCGGACGCCTGTACGGCGTGGCGTCCGCCGAGGCGCGCGTCGACGAGGCGCTCGCGGCGGCGCGCCTGACCGATCGCGCGAGCGATCGCGTGTCGGGCTTCTCGCGCGGCCTTCGCCAGCGGCTGGCGCTCGAGCGCGCGCTCGTGCACTCGCCGAGGCTCGTGCTGCTCGACGAGCCGTTCACCGGGCTCGACGACGCGTCGTCCGCGCTGCTCGTGTCCCGGTTGCGATCGCTTCGGGCCCGGGGCGCGATCGTCGTCATGGCGACGCACGATTTCGAGAGCGCGGAGGGCGTGATCGACCGCGCAATTTGCCTCAGCCAGGGGAAGGCCGTCGTCATTCCGACGGCGGGCGGCACGCTGCGCGAACGGTACCGCGCGGCGCTGGGCGGAGCGGCGGCGTCATGAGTCTCCTCGGCGCGGCCTGGCTCATCGCCCGGAAGGATCTGATCGTCGAGGCGCGCAGCCGCGAGCTGGCCTACACGACGGTGTTCTTCGCGCTCGCGTGCGTGCTCATCTTCGCGTTCAGCTTCGTGCGGGAAGGGCGGGTGCTCGACGGCTCCGCCGCCGGCATCCTCTGGGTCACGGTGACCTTCTCTGGCACGCTCGCGCTCAGCCGCGCGTTCGAGCGTGAGCGGCAGGGCGAGACGCTGCGCGCGTTGCTGCTCGCGCCGGTCGAGCGGCCCGCGGTGTACCTCGGCAAGCTGCTCGGGCTCGTGCTGCTGATGTTCGGCGTGGAAGCGATCGTCGTGCCGATCGTCGGCCTCCTGTTCGACGTCCCGCTCGGACGCGCGCCGTGGCTGCTGGCGGGCCTGCTCGTGACCGGCACGATCGGTCTGGCGTCGGTCGGCACGCTGTTCGCGGCGATGCTCGTGCGCGTCCACTCGCGCGACGTGCTGCTCCCGGTTTTGCTCTATCCCATCGCGGTGCCCGTCGTGATTGCCGGCGCGGTCGGCACGGCCGCGATCTTCTCGCCCGAGCCGAATCTCGCGCTCGCTCGGGCATGGCTCGCGATGCTGGTATTCTTTGATGCGGTCTTCGTCACGCTCGCGCTCTGGACGTTCGGTCCGGTCATGAGCGAATAGCGCACATGAAGTTCCTCAACCGTCTCGTTCCCATCGTCCTCCTCGCCGCCGTGGTGTTCTTCGTGCGCGCGCCGTTCATGATCGACGGCGTCCGCTACGAGTCGACGATGGGGCTGATTCAGAAGATTTTCTACTTCCATGTGCCTGCGGCGATCACGACGTTCGCGTCCGCGTTCGTGTGCGGCATTGCGAGCGTGATCTACCTGGTGCGCCGCCGGCCGCTCGCGGACCACTTCGCGCTGGCGGCCGCGGAGCTCGCCGTGGTGTTCGGGCTCATCGTGCTCGTGACCGGGCCCATCTGGGCGCGCAAGGCGTGGGGCGTCTGGTGGCAGTGGGAAGCCCGCCTGATGGCGACGCTCATCATGTGGATGATCTTCGTCGCCTACCTGCTGCTCCGTCGTTTCGGCGGCGCGGGCGCGGAAGTGCTCGCGGCCGCGGTCGGCCTGTTCGGCATGGCGCTCGTGCCGTTCGTCTACTGGTCGGTCAACGTCTGGCGCACGCTGCACCCGACGACCGACGTCGTGATCACGCTGCCGCCCGACATGCTCGCGGTGTTCGGCTGGTGCGCGATCGGGTTTCTGCTGCTCTATTTCGTCCTGCTCATGCTGCGCGTGCGGCTCGAAGTGTCGCGCGCGGCGCTGGAGCAGGCTGTGATCGCCTTTGAAGATTGAACGAGCCATGACCATGACACGACGCCTCGTGAGCATCCTCGGCACCGTCTGGCTGGTCGCGACCGCCGCGACGTCGTTGCTGGCGCAGAACCCGCAAAAAGAGTTCGTGCCGGTTCAACCCGGCGCGCTCCAGGAGTCGATCCCCGCCGCGCCGCTGGTGTTCGTCGCCTACGGCTTCGTGTGGGTCGCGCTCGCTGTGTACGTCGTGGTGTTGTGGCGCCGCATCGCGAACGTCGAACGCGAGCTCGGCGATCTCAACCGGCGCCTGGGTGCGGCCAGGCGGTCGTGACGGCATGCCGTCGAGTCACTTCATCTTCATTCCGGGCGTGCTGATGGTGGGGGTCGTGATCGGCTGGATCCTCGGCGCGCGCGCGGCAAGAGACGCGTACGCGGCGGAGCTCAAGCGGCGGGAGGAAAGAGCCGCGAGGGCCGCCGCGAAGTCTGGGGTTCCTGGAGGTTCCTAGAGGTTCCCTGAGGTTCGGATCCCGCTGTCGAACCCCGCGGAACCCCGAGGAACCCTCAGGAACCCTCAGGAACCCCTGGGAACCCCCAGGAACCCCGCGTTACTGTCCCCGCTCCAGTCTGATCGCGAGCCACACCGGCAGTCCCGCGTCCCGGATGCGCGCCTGCGCGCCGGCGATGTCGTACGTCACCCGCCGCAGGCGCAGCGTGTGCCGCGTCATGTCGAGGATGCCGTAGGCGGCGCGCGGATCGCCGTCGCGCGGCTGGCCGACGGATCCGACGTTGATGAGCGCGGGGCCGGAGCGGGGCAGCGCGAGCTCGTCGCCGGCCGGGTCCACCGCTTCGCGGACGGGATCCTGGGCCGTCGCAAACAGCGCCGGCAGGTGGGTGTGCCCGAAGAAGCAGAGGCGCGACTGCGCGGCTTCGAGCGCGCGCGCGGCCTCGCCGGCCTCGAACACGTAGTAGTCCTCGTCGAACGGCGCGCCGTGGCAGATCTCCAGCTCGCTCGTCAGCTGACACGGGCCCTTCGGCAGCTCGGCCAGCATCTGGAGCTCTTCGGTCGAGAGTACGGCGGCCGTCCACTCGATCGACCGGCGCGCGATGTCGTTGAAGAGCGACGCGGGCTCGAGGCCGGCGGCCACCTTGTCGTGATTGCCGCGCACGATCGCCACCGGCTCGAGCGCGAGCGTGCGCGCCATCACCGCGGAGGGATCGGCGCCGTAGCCGACCAGATCGCCGAGCACGAGGACCGCGTCGTAGCCGATCGCGCTCGCGTCGGCGAGGACCGCCTCGAGCGCGTGGATGTTTCCGTGCAGGTCGCTCAGGATGAGATAGCGCACGCGTCAGGCGTCCGGCGTCGACTGCTCGAAGATCGGCGGCAGCTCGTGGATCGCCTGCAGGATGCGATCGACCACGGCCGACACCGGCACGCGCGCGGCGCACACACGGACGTGCGCCAGGCGGTAGGCGTCGACGCGCGCGTTGTAGAGCCGCTCGAGCTGCGCGCGGTTGGCCGCGAGCGGGCGGCGTCCGTCGAGCGGAATGCGGGGGATGAGATCCGCCAGCGGCAGATCGATCCACACCGAGACGCCGTCGAGGTTGATGAAGCCGCGGTTCTCGGCGTCGGCAAACGTGCCGCCGCCGGTCGCGACGACGAGCGTGCGCATCGGCTGGAGGATGCGCAGGATCTCGCGCTCGACCATCCGGAAATGCGGTTCGCCCTGCTGCGCGAAGATTTCCGAGATCGTCCGGCGCTCGCGCGCTTCGATCAGATCGTCCACGTCCTCGACGCGCCAGCGCAGACGTGCCGCGAGCGCGCGGGCGATCGTGCTCTTGCCGCTCGCCATGAACCCGACGAGGTAGATCTTGTCGGTCGTCACGTGATCAGATCCGCCATGTCCCGCTCGAAGCCCGGGTACGACACGCTCACGGCCTCGGCGCCGTCGATGATCGTCGGCGCGCTCGAGCCGAGCCCGACGAGCGCGAAGGCCATGACGAGACGGTGATCGCCATGCGCGTGGACGGTGCCGCCGTGCGGCTGGCGCGCCCCCTCGATCCGGAAGCCGTCGGGCCGCTCCTCCGCCTCGACGCCCAGCGTGCGCAGCCCGGAGACGAGCGCCGAGATGCGGTCGCTCTCCTTGACGCGCAACTCGGCGGCGCCGGAGACGTCGAGCCTACCACCGAGCGCCGCGCGCGCCGCGAGCACCGGCAGCTCGTCGATGAGCGCGGGCACGTCCGGCGCCTGGATCACCATCGCGCCGTGGTCGCCGTAGGCGACCTCGATGACGCCGACCGGCTCGCCGGCCGTCTCGCCGGTCTGCCGGACGTCGACGCGGGCGCCCAGCCGCTCGAGCGCCGCCAGATAGCCCAGGCGGTGGGGATTGAGCCCGCAGCCCTCCAGGCGGACTGAGGAGCCCGGCAGCGCCGCCGCCGCGGCGGCCCAGACAGCGCCGGTCGAGGGGTCGCCCGGCACCGTCAGCAGGCCGGACGGGCCCACGGGCACCTGGCCGCCCCGCACGGAGACCCGCCGGTCGATCACGGAAATGTCGATCCCGAACGCGGGAAACGCACGCTCCGTATGATCCCGTGTCGGCAGCGGTTCCTCGACGGTCGTGACGCCGTGGGCGCGCAGGCCGGCCAGGAGCAGCGCGCTCTTGATTTGCGCGCTGGCCACCGGCGGCGTCCAGGCGATGCCGGTGAGCAGGCCGCCCTGAATCTCGAGCGGCGCGCGTCCGTTATTCGAACGGATGGTCGCGCCCATGGCCGTGAGCGGTTCGATCACGCGAGTCATCGGCCGGCGGCTGAGGGACGCATCGCCGGTCATCACGGTCGCGATCGGATAGCTCGCGACGATCCCGGCGAGCAGCCGCATCGTCGTGCCGGAGTTGCCGGCGTCGAGCGGGGCCGCGGCGGCCGTGAGGCCACGCGCGCCGCGTCCCGTCACGCGGACGGCCAGCGGGCCGCGGCGGTCGATCGTGGCCCCGAGTGCCTGCATGCAGGCGAGCGACGTCGCCACGTCCTCGCCGGGCGCAAGGTGTGCGATGTCGGTCGTTCCCTCGGCAATCGCGCCGAGCATCGCGTAACGATGTGCGATGGATTTGTCGCCCGGTACTTGGAGCGTGCCGTGCACGCGCCGGGCGGGCTTGATCACGAGCTGACGTTGCTTCACGTCTGCCTTATATGTTACTTACTCCGCGCCCATGGTTGCCGACGGTCACGTGATTCGGCTCGTTCTGCCGAGTTCTTTTGAGTTGCTCGATCTCGTCCAGCTGCTGAGCGATCGATTGTCGTCGCTCGCGGGTCTCGACGAGGACTCGACGCATTGGGTCAGCGTCGCCGTGCGCGAATCGGTCATCAACGCGATCAAACACGGCAATCACGAAGACCTCCGCAAGCACGTGATCGTCGAGTTCGTGCTGCGTCCGCGCGTCAAGCCGGAGGAGTTCGAGGTCCGCGTCCTCGACGAGGGCGAGGGGTTCGATCCCGATCACGTCGCCAATCCGCTCGATCCGGAGAACGTGCTCAAGGCGAGCGGCCGCGGGATTTTCTTCATGAAGAGCTTCATGGACGACGTGACGATCGCGCGGCGGCCGGAGGGCGGCATGGCCGTGCGGATGAGCAAGAGATTGTCCTGATTGGCGCTCGACCCCCGGTTTCTCGCCACGGCCATCGAGGCGGCGCTCGCTGCCGGCCGCATCCAGCGCAAGTACTTCCGCCGGCCGCTCGACGTCCTCAAAAAAGGCCCGATTGATCTCGTGACGGCGGCCGACCTCGAGGTCGAGCAGGCGTTCCGCGCGCTCGTTGCCGCCCGGTTTCCGTCGCACGTCGTGCTGGGCGAAGAGCAGGCGGGCGCGCTCGAGCGCAGGGCGTCGGGCCATCGCTGGATCATCGATCCGGTGGACGGCACGACGAACTTCGTGCACGGGCTCGCGCTCTTCTGCGTGTCGATCGCGCTCGAAGTGGACGGCCGCGTCGACCTCGGCGTGGTGTACGACCCGATGGCCGAGGAGTTGTTCACGGCCGAGCGCGGCGAAGGCGCGCGGCTCAACGGGCAGCGGCTGAACGTGACCTCGCGCGACCAGTTGATCGACGCGCTGCTGGTCACCGGGTTTCCGTACGACCCGCGCGGCGGCCGGCAGCACCAGGTCGGGGTGTTTGGCGCGTTTCTCGAGCGCTCGCGTGCCGTGCGGCGGCTCGGCTCCGCGGCGCTGGATCTCTGCTACGTCGCGGCCGGACGCTTCGACGCGTTCTGGGAAGATCAGCTGCACGCGTGGGACATCGCGGCGGGCGCGGTGATCGTGACCGAGGCGGGCGGGCGCGTCACCGACTACACCGGCGCGCCGGTCGAGCTCACGCGCGGCCAGATCGTCGCGTCCAACGCGGCGCTGCACGCGCGGATGCTCGAGACGATCGCGTCGGTGCCCCGATCGTCGTAGCGCACCTCGGGCGTAGGCACGCAGTGCACTCGACTGTGGACACTCCGGAGGTGCGTCAGGATTTCCGGCGCACATTGACGCATTTGCGGCTTGGCATCGTTCCTGCTCATTTGAGGTCATAGCAATCACGCGGCCCGCGGACACGGGCCTCCGGCAGATCGGCTGCCGGAAAAGGGGGGATCTATGTGGCGCGCGAGAGCGAGCACGCGAGGGTGGGTGTCGGCAGCCGCGGTCCTGATGATGCTGTTGTGCGGCGCGCGCGCCGCGTCCGCGCAGGTGGTTCAGGCCGTGCAGCTCGGCGCCGGCGTGTTCTTCCCGCGCGGGTTCGACACGCGCGTCCCGGGCGACACGCTCGTCGCCGATCTCGCGGACGCCAATCCGCTGTTGTTCGAAATCAGCAATTTCACCGGCGCCACGGTCTTCGGCGAGTGGACGATCTCGTTCGGCCCGCACATTGAGGCGGGCGCCGGCATCGGCTACTACAAGCAGACGGTGCACAGCGTCTATCGCGATCTCGTCAACGCCGACGGCTCCGAGATTCGGCAGGATCTTCGCCTCCGCATCACGCCGATCACGGGCGTCGTCCGCTTCCTGCCGTTTGGCAAGCAGGGCGAGCTGCAGCCGTATGTCGGCGTCGGGGTCGGGGCGTTCAACTTCCGCTACAGCGAGGTCGGGCAGTTCGTCGACCCGTCGGACTTCAGCGTCTTCACGCCGAATCCGCCGTACACGGTGACGGGCACGCCGGTCGGGCCGATCGTACTCGGCGGCCTGCGCATTCCGATCAACGGCGATATCTACGCGTTCTCGACGGAGTACCGCTATCAGTGGGCGTCGGGCAACACCGGCGGCATCAATGCCGGGTTCCTCGGGCCGAAGATTGACTTGTCGGGCGGCACGCTGAACTTCGCGTTTCTGATTCGGTTCTGAGCAAGCAGGGTAGGGGAAATGATACCGGGAGTCATTTCGCCGACTCCCGGTATCATTTCCCCCTGAATGCGTCGCCTGCTCGCGTTTTTCCAATCCGTCGCGCAAGGTTCCGGCGGGATTGGCCTCCTCGTCGTCACGTTCCTCGATTCGTCGTTCCTCTCGCTGCCCGAAATCGCCGATCTCGCGATCGTGTACCTGGTCATCCAGCGGCCGTCGCTGTGGTGGTACTACGCGCTCATGTCGACGGTTGGATCGGTCGCGGGCTGTTACGTGTTGTACGCCCTGGCGCGGAAGGGTGGGGAAGCGTTCCTGCGCCGCCGCTTCAAAGAGCGGCACATCGACTGGGGGTTGGGCGCGTTCCGGCGCCACGGCCTGCTCGCGCTCATCGTGCCGTCGCTCCTGCCGCCGCCGATGCCGTTCAAGATCTTCGTGCTGCTGGCCGGGATCGCGGACGTGCCCCCGGCGACGTTTCTCGGCGCGCTGGGCTTCGGCCGCGGATTTCGATACTTCGGAGAAGCGCTGCTCGCCTATTTCTACGGGCAGCAGGCGATTGAGTTCATCCGCCGCAACCTCGTCCAGGTCTCGATCTGGCTGGCGGTCGCGCTGGTGGCCGCGAGCGTCGTGTTCTTCTGGTGGCGGCGTCGGAGCGCGCCTCCAGCGTAGAATTGACGCCACCCGTGGCCGCTGCCCCCGAGCTCTCGGTCGTCATCCCGATCTACAACGAAGCGCCGAACCTGGAGCCGCTGTACCGCGAGCTCGCCGACACGCTCACCGGGTGGGGCCATCCGTACGAGCTGATCTTCGTCGACGATGGCAGCAGCGACGAGTCGTTTGGGATCCTCGAGAAGCTGCAGGCACGGGATCGAAACGTGCGTGTCGTGCAGTTCCGCCGCAACTTCGGACAGACGGCGGCGTTCGCCGCGGGATTTGCGCTCGCGCGCGGACGGCTCATCGCGACGGCTGACGGCGATCTCCAGAACGATCCGCACGACATCCCCGCGCTCGTCGCCCGCATCGATCAGGGGTACGACATCGTGTGCGGGTGGCGGAAGGTGCGCAAAGATCCCTGGCTCACGCGCCGCCTGCCGTCCCAGCTCGCCAACCGGCTCATCTCGTGGGCGACCGGCGTTCGCCTCAACGACTACGGATGCTCTCTGAAAGTATTCCGCGCGGAGGTCGTCAAACCGCTCCGTCTGTACGGCGAGATGCATCGCTTTCTTCCCGCGCTCGCGAGCGAGATGGGGGTGCGGATCGCCGAGGTGCCCGTCAACCATCGCGCGCGCGTGCACGGCCGCTCGAAGTACGGGATCTCCCGCACGGTGCGCGTGGTGCTCGACCTGCTGACCGTGAAGTTTCTCGTCAGCTACTCGACGCGCCCGCTGCAGATCTTCGGACTGTTCGGCCTCACCTTCGGCGCGGCCGGCACGGCGCTGCTGGGCTACCTGGCGATCAGCCGGCTGCTGGGCCATTCGTCGTTGACGGAGCGAACGGCGACGGTGCTCTTCGGGATCCTGTTGGTTTTTACAGGTCTGCAGCTCGTGACGCTCGGTTTGCTCGCTGAAATGCAGGCGCGGACGTACCACGAGTCACAAGGCAAGCCCGTCTACGTCATCCGCCAGGTGCTGCCCCCCGAGGCCTAGCGCCTCGCAACATCCCCGCAAATTTGCGCGATCGGGGCTCATCCTCAGGCGAGTTCCTGCCGAGAGTCTGGTACAATCGTTCGGATCGGTCGTGTGTTGCCCTGGGCGGCGCAAGCGCCATGTGAGGGCGGAGGACAATTGATGAAGCATTGGTTGAGAGCTGCCCTGGTTGGCGTGCTGACCCTCGTTCCCCTTCCCGCGGTTGCCCAAACCCCCGCAAAGCCCCCCCAGCAGCCGTCGGGACCTTCCGTGAATCTCTGGTACATCGGCGCCAATACCGGCGTAGCTGTGGTCGAGAAGACGGGTGGGATTGTCGGCGGTGAGGGCGGGTTCCGAGTGTGGAAGAACCTCGACCTGGTCGGCGAAGTCGTGTGGATGCAGAACGTGGTGACGCGCGCCCAGCTCGACAAGGCCACCACGATCGCCAACTACCTGAGCACGTCGCAGGGCCAGGCGGCGACCTCGAACGTCGAGGTGCCCGCCACGTATTGGGGCTTCGGCGGCCGCTGGGTGTTCGAGCAGGTGAACCTGAAGCAGTTTCGCCCGTACGTGATCGCGACGTTCGGCTCGGGCTACACCAACATCAAATCGACGTTTACGCTCGGTGGGGCAGACATCACCGGGTCGCTCCCGCAGTACGGTGTGACGCTCGGGTCCGATCTGGCGGGCAAGTCGAATCATTTCGCGACGGACACCGGCGGGGGCGCCGTGTGGGCGACCGGCGCGTGGTACACCGACTTCGGCGTCCGCCTCGTGAGCATCGGCGGACAGGATCAGCGAACCAACGTCTTCCGACTGGTCGTCGGCGGCGGGTATCGCTTCTAGTTGGATCGAAACAAGAGACACAGGTCAGAAAAAGGACAAGGGATCAGGACGATGAAAGTAAAGCCAGGCAGTCTTCTCGTGGCGGTTTCCGTGTTCACGTCGTTCGTGGTGGCGTGCACGACTCAGAATCCTAACCGGCCGACGATGAGCTTCACCGCGCCGCTGGCGTCGCAGCCCGCCAACGGCGTCACCTACAACTTCAATCAGCAGCCGATCACGCTGGCGATCACCAACGTGGTGCGCACCGGGTCGGATCCCGTGACGTACTCGGTCGAGGTCGCGCGCGATTCCGGGTTTTCCAACAAGGTCTTCACCCGCGACGGCGTGGCCGAGAACCCGTCGGGCACGACGACCGTGACGCTGGATCCGCTCACGGGCAACTCGAGCTACTACTGGCGCTGGAAGGCCGTCGTCAACGGCATCGCGGGCGAGCCGTCGAACGCCCAGAGCTTCTTCCTGAAACCGAACATCGTGCTGAACCCGCCGCAGCTGCTCTCGCCGGCGAGCGCCGCCTCGATCACGGCGCCGCGTCCGACGTTCACCATTGTGAACTCGACGTTCCAGGGGCAGCCGGGGGCGATCACCTACGAGTTCCAGGTGTCGACGACATCGAACTTCTCGTCGCTCCTTGCGTCGGCGTCGGTGGCCCAGCAGACAAACCAGACGTCGTGGACGCCGACCGCCGATCTCCCGGTCGGCACGATCTTCTGGCGCGCGCGGGCGCGCGACCTGACCAACAGCGTCGACAGCCCGTTCCCGTCATCGTCTGCGTTCGAGCGCAAGGCCGGGATCGACCTCGCGCAGGTGGACTACCAAGGCTATCCAAACATCTCCAGCGGGCCGGAGACGAAGACGATCACGAGTGTGAGCTTCGACCATGACGCCGGCCAGCTCTGCATCTCCGCGGACGGCGAGAACTGGCCGGCAATGCCGTTCCTGGGCGACGATTCTGTGCAAGTCGAGGGCAACCAGTGGAGCTTCGTCCAGATTGACGGCAAATGGTACGGCGGCGCGAATTCCTGGTACAGGCCTGGTCAGGAATGCAAGACCGAGGGCGGCGCGGATTACTTCTCTGACGGCTTTCCGGGCAATCCCATCCTTGGGGCGGTCAGGCTGCGCCCGGGTGACCAGTGGGCCGTTGCACTGAGCACGCCGGCGCGAGCATTCACGCCAGGTTCCCTGAATCACCGCAGCAACGTCGTCATGATCGTCTGGTAGACGCCGTTTGCAAGCTTCTGTAGGCCAGGACGCCGGCGAGCGACTATCGCTCGCCGGCGTCATCTTTTTTCCACTAATTACATATTCCGTCACTGCCGATAAGCCTCTGAGCCGGGGACATTCCGTCCCGGCAGCCCTGGCTCTGAGGTTCTATCGATGTCGCGTCATCACTACGTTCGCCTGACCACGGTTGTGCTGCCCGCGCTGCTTCTGGCGGCGTGTGCGCAGGAGAAGAGCTCAAATCCCACCAGCCCCTCGGTGGCTGGACCCATTTCCGGGGTCACGATCTCAGCGCCCAAGCTTCTGCAACCCGCGTCCGGCGCTCAGGTGTCGTTCGAGCAGCAGCCCATCACGCTGATGGTGGGGAACTCGACGTCGACCGGGGTCCGGACGCTGTCCTACGTGTTCGAGATCGCCTCGGACTCGGCGTTCGCGTCGAAGGTCTTCACGCAGACCGGGGTGGCGGCGGGTAGCGGCGGCCAGACGAGCTTCCGGCTGCCGCAGCCGCTCAGCGCGGACCGGACGTACTACTGGCGCGCGCGCGCCGAAGACGGCGCGAACACCGGCGATTTCGCGGCGCCCACGAGCTTCAAGGTGTTCACGCCCGTCGTGATCAACCCGCCGACGCCGACGGCGCCGGCGGATGGCTCGACGCTCTCGACGCTGCAACCCAAGTTCACGGTCAACAACTCGACGCGCACGGGTCCGGTGACCCAAATCTCGTATGTGCTCGAGATCGCGACCGACGCCGCGTTCGCCAACAAGGTCCTCGCGGTCGAGTACGGCGAGACGGCCGGCACGACGAGCATGACGCCCAGCGCGCCGCTCGCGGCAAACACGCGGTTCTACTGGCACGTCAAGGCCACCGACCCGGGGCACGAGAGCCCGTGGTCGGCGACGTTGACGTTCGTCACGCCGGCGCCCGCGCCGGCCCCGGCGCCGCCCTCCGCGCCGCCGCCCTCGTCCGGTGGCCAGCTGGGCCCCGGTGACCAGCTCGACCTCCACCAGGTCACGATCGTCCTGGGCGCGGCCGGCATCGCGGATTGGCCGGTGACGTCCACCGTGACGAGCACGACGACGCAGGACCACAATTTCTGCATCAACCACACGATGCTCGGGAGCTGGCCGACGACGCCGTTCTTCGGCGATCCGAGCACGCCGCTCGAGGGCAACCAGTGGGTGTTCGCCAACATCGGCGGCAAGTGGTACGGCGGTGCCGCGGACTGGTATCGCCCAGGTCAGGCGTGCAAGGACGTGACCCGTCAGAACATCGGCTCCGACGGCTTCTACAACTGGGAACCGCTCCGGTCGTGGTCGCCGGCGCCGGGCGAGACGTTCGGGGTGATGGACTCCACGCCCGCGCGGCTGTATCCGGACATGCGCACGGTGGACCAGCGAACGAACGTTGTCCTCGTGAAGTGGCAGTAACTTTCGGGTTCGGCAGGTTCGACGGGTTCGGCACGTTCCGCGGGTTCGGCGGCGCACGCAGTCACTGAACCGGCGGAACCTGTCGAACGCGTGGAACTTGTCGAACCCCGCGAACATGACGTACTCTGAAAAGTCTGTTCGTGTCCTCCCCCCTCCCCAGGGTGCTCGTCTTGGCGGGCACGTTTGCCCTTGCTGCGTGCGGGCACAATGACAACTGCTGCACGCCGCCTCCGCCGCCGGTTGAGAACCCGACGATTACCTGTCCCGCCAACATGACGGTCGAGTCGACGACCGGCGGGCCAACGGTCGTCGACTATCCGGCGCCGGTCACGGCCGGCGGCTCGCCGCCGATCACGACGCACTGCACGATCGCCTCCGGGAGCCCGTTTCCGATCGGCTCGACGGACGTGATTTGCACCGGCACCGATTCCGCCTCGCGGCAGGCGTCCTGCGTCTTTCAGGTGCAGGTCACGTTCACGCCGAAGCTCAAGGGCACGCGCTTCCTCGCGTTCGGCGACAGCATCACCGGCGGGGAGATCGGTGCGCCTTCGCTGTTCTTCACGAACACCCTGCTCGTCTACCCGTCGCTGCTGATGCAGCTGATGCCGCCGCGGTACACGTCGCAGACGCTCACGATGCGCAACTGCGGCCGATATGGCGAGCACGCGAAAGACGAGGGCGTCAGCCGTCTGAAGAGCGTGCTCAACGGCGGGGACTGCGGTCCGCTCATCGCTCTCGACGGCGCTCGCAAGCTCGCTACGGGCAACTTCGACGTGTTGCTCCTGCTCGAGGGCACCAACGACATGAACGACGACAACATCAGCATCAGCGACGTGCGAGAGGCGCTGAAGACGGACATCCGCAACGCCAAGAGCGCGGGCGTGCTGCAGGTGTTTCTGTCCACGCTGCCGCCGGAGTTCGTTCTGGGCGCTGCACGGATCCCTGCGATGAACGACGCGATTCGCACTCTCGCCATGAGCGAAGGCGTCGTGCTCGTCGACAGCTACGCCGTGCTCGGCGGTGAGTCGTCGACGCTCATCGGCATGGACGGCATTCATCCGACGGCGGAAGGGCAGCAGATGATGGCGCAAGCGTTCTTCGCGGCGATCCAGGCGAACTTCGAGGTGCCGCCAGGCACGACCGCGACGGCGATGACGCGCGTGCGCCGCTGATATCATTCGTCGAGTCCGATGCAGTACGTGCCCCAGGGCGCACGATTCGACGAGCGAGGCGGCAGATTTCGCGGCGTCCTCGACCTGATCGCGGGGCACTATCCGTCCTTTCTGTTCGGCCTGCCGGTGGGTGACATCCTGCCGGTCTTTCATTTTCACGAGACGACGGCGAGCGCGCTTGAGCCGGCGCTCGGGTACCTCCGCGACAACGGCTACCGCACGGTCGGCGCCGACGAGCTCGGCGTTTTTGTGCGCGGCGGGCGGCATCCCGGCCCTCGCACGGTCGTGCTGACGTTCGACGACGCGTGGGCGAGCCTGTGGATGGTGGTGGGGCCGCTGCTCGCGCGGTACGACATGCGCGCAGTCGTGTACGCGATTCCCGCGCTCGTGGAGGACGCCGCGGCCGTCCGGCCGACGATCGACAACGGCGCTGTGGATGCTGAGCGCGCGGACACGGGCCCGCAGCCGTTCTGCACGTGGCCGGAGCTGCGCGCGCTGGTCGCGTCGGGCCGCGTCGACGTCCAGACGCACACCCAGACGCACGCCATGGTGTTCAGCGAGGCGAAGGCGCTCGGCGTCCTCGGTCCGGAGTTCGGGCGTGACCCGATCCTGGTCCGCCCGTGGGTGCAGAGCGCGGGCGGGTTTCTGCCCATCGAACCGTCGCGACTCGGGTATCCGCTGTTTCCGTGTCGCTCGCGGATGAGCGACGCGTTGGCGTTCACTCCGAATCCGGCGGCGTGCGCGCGGCTCGAAGCGTTCGTCCGCGAGCGCGGCGGCGCGGCGTTCTTCGGTGAGCCCGGCGCGCTCGAAACGCTCGCGCCGATGCTCGCGGAGGTCGGGGGCACGTCGGAGACCGAAACCGATCGCGATCGCGCGATTGAAGCCGAGCTGGCGCTGTCGCGCGCGACACTGGAGCAACGGCTGAGCCAGCCCGTCAAGCACGTATGCCTGCCGTGGGGCGTGACGAGCGCGTCCGCGTACCGCGCGCTCGAGAAGCTCGGGTTTTCGACCGCGGTCGCCAACCGCTGGCCCGGCCGCCTCGCGCCGGCCCGCGGCGACGATCCCTTCTTCATCAAACGCCTGCACTCCCGTCATCTCTTCGCGCTGCCGGGCCGCGGCCGCAAGGTGTTCGTCACACTGGGAGGCCGCTAGGTGGCCTCACGGTTCAGCGCGTCGAACGTCACGGTCGCCGTCTTCAACTACAACGGCATCGCCATCGTCGGCAGCTGTCTCGTGTCGGTTGGGCGATTGCACGGCGCGCCAGCGGAAATCATCGTGCTCGACGACGGATCGACCGACGGAAGCGTGGCGTACCTGCGCGAGCACTTTCCGTCCGTGCGTGTGATCGAGATGGGCGTCAACAGCGGCGGCATCCTCAACAAGCTGCGCAATCGCGCGCTGGCCGAGGCGCGCACCGACTTCGTCTTTCTCGTCGACAACGACGTGACGCTCGCGCCCGACTGCCTCGACCAGCTGCTCAACGGTCTCGCGACGCTGCCGCACGCCGCCGTGTGTCTGCCGCGCACGGTCTACGAGCGCGATCCGGCGATGATCTATCAGGACGGGCAGGTGCTGCACTACGTCGGCACGAGCCTGGCGAAGAATCGCAACTTCCCGCTGGCCAACGCGGACAACACACCGCGCCTCACGATTGGCTGGGGCGTGCAGCTGATCGACAAGGCGCAAGCCGCCGCGGTCGGCAACTTCAACGAGGGCTACATCATCGGGTGGGGCGACGACGCCGAGTTCAACCACAAGATGAACCTGCTGCAACACTTCTGCTACCACATCCCGGCAGCCGTCGTGTTCCACAAGCGCGTGACGGGCGCGAAGCGGTACCTCGCGTCGGTGAGGAACCGCTGGCGGTTCATGCTGGAGTTCTACCAGGCGCGCACGCTCGTGCTGTGCGTGCCGGCGCTGGCGGTCTACGAGTTGTCGCTGATCCTGTTTCTGCTGAAGAAGCGCGAGTTCCGCCAGTACCGCACGGGCATGGCATTCATCTGGGCGAACCGCCGGGACATTCGGCGGGTCCGTCGCGACATCCAGCGCCGGCGAGTGATGCGGGACCGCGATCTGATGACGAGCGGCACGATCTTCATCGCCGCGGAGTACATGGACTCGAAGCTGCTGGTCCTCGGCTACCGGACGATGAACGCGTTTCTCAACGGGTACTGGGTGCTGGTTCGCGGGCTGCTGTGACGATGACGCCGGGAGTAGTTTTTACAATTTCCGCACGCTCAGGGAAATTGTAAAAACTACTCCCGGCGTCATCGTCATCTCCGGAGCACGCCGCGCAAGCCCCAGAAGAGCAGCGTCATCGTGAACGCTTCGCCGACGAGCGTCGCGAACGCGGCGCCGTCGCGGCCGTACCGGGGAATCAGAAACAGATTCAGCACGATGTTCAGGACCGCGCCAATCGCCGTCGTCTTGAGCATCAGCCGCTCGAGGAAGACGGCGGTCGCGATGGCCTGCAGCATCCACATCACGAAGATGAACGGCAGGCCCGCCACGAGGATCCGCAGCGTCTGCGCCGCCGCGCCGTAGTCGACGCTCGAGTGCCCCGTGAAGACGAGCGTGAGCAAGGGCTGCGCGAGCAGCCAGACGGGCACGGCCGCGATCACCGCGAGGCCCGCGGCCGCGCCGATGCCGCGCCAGGACAGCCGAAGGTGCGCGGCGCGATCGACGCTCCAGAGTCTCGCCAGCCGCGGCGTGAGGGCGGCCGAGAGGATGGCAGGCAGATAGCTCAAGCCTTCGTAAATGCGGTACGCCGCGCCGTACGCCCCGGTGTCGGCGTCCGTGCTCAGGACACCCAGCATCACGGTGTCGATGTACGAGTAGAAGTTGAGCACGATGAGGAACGCGCCCATCGGCAGCGCCTGGCGCTGCAGGGTTCGCCACAGCGCGGTGTCGAAGGCCAGCGTCAGGCCGCCCACCACCGGACGCGTGAGAACGAGCGCGCCCGCGACCGCAATCACGCGCGCGACGACGAAGGCCGCGCACAGGCCGAACAGTCCCCATCCCTGGAACAGCGCGTAGGCGCCACACGCCAGCACCAGCACGCGATCGCCGATGACGATGACACTGTCGCGTCCGAAGCGCTCGAGGCCCGTCAGCACGCCACGCATCGTGAGCAGATACGAGCGGCAGATCGCCGACGCGAGCATGACCAGGCAGGCGACACGGACCTCGGGCTCCGGCCGCAGCAGGAACGCGATGCCGCTCATCACCACGAACATGCCCAGGCCGGTGAGCGCCTTGAGCGCGAGTGAGTTGTGCAGCAACCGCGGCGCCTGCGTCCGATCGCGCGCGATCGCGCGCATCGTCAGCTGCTGCAGCCCCAGATCCATCAGCGTCTCGCCCATCGTCGCGAAGGTCAGCGCCCACTGAAACTGTCCGAACGCGTCGGCGCTGAGCGACCGCGTCGCGGCTGCCATGAGCAGGAGCAGCAGAGCAGCGCTCGCCGAAGACAACGCGGAGAACAGGAGGTTGCGACGGAGCGGTGGCGAGTCCGGAGAACTCACGAGGGCGCACACAGGCTAGCACTACAGGGTGCGAAGTGCGCAGTGCCGGGTGCTGGGTGCTGTTAAAATCCCTGCGCGCATGCTTGCGTGGGCGCGTGTTGTCGGACTGGCCGCGGTGCTCGTCACCGTCCTCACGTATCCGACCGTGCCCGGCCTCGGCACGATGGGACGGCTGGACACCGGTGACGGCCGGTTCAGCATCTGGAACGTCGGCTGGATCGATCACGCGCTCACGACGGATCCCGCGCGTCTGCTGGACGCGAACATCTTCTATCCGCACACCGGGACGCTCGCGTACTCGGAGCTCAATCTGGTGGCCGGCGTGCTCGGGCTGCCCGCGTTCGTGATCACGAGGAACGCGATCGCGGCGCACAACTTCGCGGTGGCCGTGGGATTCGTGCTCACGTTCGTGTGCATGTGGGCGTTCGTGCGCCGCATCACCGGATCGGATGGCGCGGGCCTGGTCGCGGCGACCGCGTTCACGTTCTGTCCGTTCGTGCAGAGTCACACGCCGCACATTCAGCTGCTGATGACGTTCGGGATTCCGCTGAGCTTTCTCGCGCTCGATCGCGTGCGTGAACAGCCGACGCTGCGACGCGCGGTCGAGCTCGGCGTGGCGGTCACCGTGATGGGGCTGTCGTGCGCCTACTACGGCATCTACGGCGGGGCAGCGCTGGGCGTCGCGGCCGTGGTCTTCCGACGCGCCGAGCGGAGGTACTGGATTGCGCTTGGCGTGGCGATGGCGGTGACGGCGGCGTTCACCTTGCCGGTGCTCGTGCCGTACCTGCGTGCACGCGCGGCGTCGGGCGCCTCGGACGTTGCCCGCGCCGACACGCGCGCCTACTCGGCGACCCTGAGTGACTACGTCACGTCGCCGGCGCGGGCGCACGCGTGGCTCAATCAGAACGGAGCGGACTCGACGTTCCCCGGGTTGATCGCGCTCGGACTCGCGGTCACTGCGGTCGTTTCGGTGCGGCGGGCGGAACGTGAGACGCGCCGTCTCGTCTGGGGGTACATGGCGTTAGCCGCGCTTGCGATGTGGGCGTCGTTCGGTGCTGCCGCCTGGCTGTACAAGCTGATCAGCCTCATTCCCGGCGCGGCGCTGCTGCGCGCGCCCGTGCGCCTGGGCGCGATCGTGATGTTTGCCGTCGCGGTGCTCGCGGGCTTTGGCGTGCGGCACCTCGCGGTATCGCGCCGTTGGCTGGCGCCGGCGTTGGTGGCGGCCCTCGCGCTCGAGCTGGCGGCCGTGCCGTGGCCGCTGCGCGACCCCGGCCCGGTCCCGGAGGCGTTCACGAAGCTGGCCAGCCTGCCGCCGGGCCCGGTCGTCGAGTACTTGTTCAACTACAAGTCGTCTGACTATCACAATCAGACGCACGCGATGTTCAACTCGACTTATCATTGGCACCCGCTCGTCAACGGCTACAGCGATCTGATCCCGCCGGATTTCGAAGCGCTGGCCGTGCCCATCAACGATTTTCCGGATCCCGCGTCGTTCGAGCTGCTCCGGAAGCTGCAGGTGCGCTACGTCGTGTTTCATCTGGACGACTACCAGGGCGAGGCGCGCGATCGCCTGCTCGCGCGGTTTCCGCCGTACGCGTCCAACCTGCGGCGGCTGACGACGGATCAGAATGTCTGGCTCTACGAGATCGTCTCGTGGCCGGAGCGAGGCGGGGAATGAGCGTCAACGCCGGACGCAGCCGCACCGCCGCGATCCTCATCGCGGCGGCGATTGTGCTCGCCCTGGCCGGGCGGCTGATCGACGTGCCGAGTCTCGCCGGCAAGGTGAAGGGCGACGAGGCGACCTACGTCGCGATGACGTTGAGCCTCGCGCACGACGGTGATCTCCGCTACGAGCCGAAAGATCTCACGCGCTTCGAGGCCGTCTACCGGCAGGGGCCGTCGGGCGTGTTCCTCAAGCGAACGCACACGCTGAGCCCGCGCCTCCAGCTGGCGTGGCCGCCGATCGTGTTCGATCACACGCCGGTGTCATCAGCGGAGCGGCTGTCGTACGCGAAGGCCTTCGCGTATCCGCTGCTCGCGGCGCCGTTCGAGCTGATCGGCGGCTTAGGCGGCATGCTGATGCTGAACGTCATGCTCCTTGGCGGCTGCATTTGGTGCGCCGTGCGCTTCTGCCAGGCGCGACTCGGCAAGTGGCCCGGCCTCGTGCTCGGTGTCGCGTTCGTCGTCGCGTCCGTCGTGCCGGTGTTCGGCGTGTTTCTCACGTCCGAGATCTTCAATTTCTCGATCGTGTTGTTCGCGTATTTTTTGTGGCTGTACAAGGCGGTGGGGCCAGACCGGGGTCAGACCCCACTCTTCGGCTCTTGGACCGATGTCGCGGCCGCGATCCTCATCGGCGTCGCGACGTACTCGAAGCCCGGCATCCTGATCGCGCCAATGGCGCTGGCAGGCCTGTTCCAGTGGCCGCGCAAGCACTGGGTCGCGGTGATGGCCGCGTTCTTCCTCACGGTCGGCGGGTTCTTCTTCGCCAACAAGCTGGTGACAGGCGAGTGGAACTATCAGGGCGGCGATTCTCGCAAGTCCTTCTACGACGTCTATCCCTTCCAGGACGCGACAAAGACGTTCGAGTCGCTGGGCGGCGAAATGTCGACCAACGACGCGGACACGGGCATGGTGCTCGCGCCAGAGACCTTGCGCCTGCTGCCCGTCAACGCGTGGTACTTCCTGATGGGCCGCGATGCCGGCCTCGTGCCGTTCTACTTTCCCGGCGTCGCGATCGTCGCGCTCTGGCTGCTGCGCATTCGACAATCGACGCTCTGGCAGTGGGCGACGCTCGCCGCGATCGTCGGGTCGATCGGGGTGCTGCTCGTGTACTTTCCGTTCACGTGGAATGGCGCAGGCGGGCCGCCCGGCAATCGCTACTTCCTCGCCGTCTACCCGACGATGCTGTTTTTGCTGCCGTCGGGCGTGGGGCTGGGCGCCGCGCTGGTGGCGCTCGTCGTGGGCGTGGCGTTCACCGGCGCGATGGTCGCCCGACCGTTTGCCGCCGCCAACGATACGTGGCGCAACATCACGCGCGCGCCGCTGCGCTATCTGCCTGTCGAGCTCACGATCCTCGACGACCTGCCGGTCCGCCTGAGGTGGGATCGCGGACGCATCATCTTCGTCCACGACCCGACGGTGTTCACGTACTTCATGGACGCCGATGCCTACGACGCGGAAGCGGACGGGCCGGCGTTCTGGGTCAAGGGCAAGGCCTCGACCGATGTGGTCCTGCGCACTGAGCATCCGCTCACGCGCATCGAGTTCGACGTTCGGAGCAGAGTCCCCAACACGGTGACGATCTCATTCGGCGGGCACACGCAGACCGTGGTGCTCGGTCAGGACGGCGTCGCGCAGATTCGGATCGCGCCGGACCCGCCGCTCGACGTTCATCGCAGCTACCCGTACGTGCTGCACGTGACGACCACCAACGGGTTCTTTCCGCGGGACGTCGAGCCGGACTCGAAGGACCTTCGCTATCTCGGGGCGCTCATCCGGTTCACGTTCACGTACGCCCCGCGTGCGGAGCTTCCCGCGGCGCCTCCGCCGGGTGGACGCGGCGGCGGGTGAGGTTGACGACGGCGCCAGACACCGAGAAGAGCATGATCAGCGCCGCGCCGATGAACGAGAGCGCGAGCGCCGTTTCGAGCGGCTCGCCAAAGCGCGTGAAGTAGTAGCCGAACGTCGCCTCGCGCACGCCAAACCCGTTCACGGACACCGGCAGCATCTGCACGATGAAGGACAGCGGCACGACCACGGCGATGTGTTCGACCGGCGCTCTTACGTGCAGCGCCTGCGCGATCGACGCGTAGAAGCCGACGAGGATCGCCTGCACGAGCACCGACGCGATGAAGCCTTCGAGGAGCGCGCCCTTGCCGTCGCGGAATTTCGCGAGGGCGGTGGTCAGCCGCTCGATTCGGACCTCGACCCACTCCTGGTGGATGAGGCGCAGCGGCCGCAGCATCGCCGCCACACCGTGCGGGAAGAGCATCGCCGGAATGGCCACGACCAGCGCGCCCGCGAGCAGCCCCCAGAGCACGCTCGGCCCAACCGGCCCGATGTTCTCGCTGCTGCGCGCGGTGAAGGTCGCGCCGACCGCGGCCACGAAAATCAGGCCGAGCAGTCCGATCCCGCGATCGACGAGCACGATCGTCGTCGCGAGCGTCTTCGACCCGGCGTGGGGCGCGGTATCGCGAATGCGGACGACGTCCCCGCCGATGTTCGACGGCAGAAAGTTGTTGAAGAACGTGGCGACGAGATACGACTGGACCAGCGTGCCGAACGGCACGTTTACGTGCTGCGCGCCGAGCAGCAGCGTCCACCGCCACGCGCTGATCAGGATCATCACCAGGTACAGCGCGAGCGCGACGAGCAGCCACGGAATCGACGCCGCGCGCGCCAGCGTCCACAGCCGTGAAACGTCCACGCGCGACAGCAACACGTACAGCAACCCGCCGCTGACGACGATCTTGAGGATCCAGATGAGCGCGGTGCGCGCGTAGTGCGGGCGCGTCGGGGGTGATGAATCGGACATCAGCAGCGGCCGGAGACGGGCCGAACCAGGCGCGGCGTAGTGTAGCATGTAGGCTTCGTGACGCCGCCCGCGCGACCGGGTGGCCGGCCAGCATGCACATTCTGATGATCGCGCCGGAGCCGTTCTTCGAGCCCCGGGGCACGCCCTTCTCCGAGTTTCACCGCATCCGGGCGCTCGTGACGTTGGGTCATACCGTCGATCTGGTGACCTATCCGTTCGGACGCGACGTCGAGATGCGCGGTCTGACCATCCGTCGTTGTTTGCGGCCGCCCTTCGTCAAGCACGTGCGCATCGGCCCGTCATGGGCCAAGGTGCCGCTCGACATCTCGCTCGCGCTGTCGGCGACGCGGCTCGCGCTCACGCACAAGTACGACGCGGTCCACTCGCACGAAGAGGGCGGCGTCATCGGCGTCATCCTGGCGTGGTGGCTCGGCGTGCCGCACCTCTACGACATGCACTCGAGCCTGCCGCAGCAGGTCAGTAATTTCGGCTACGCGAAGGCGACGTGGCTCACGCGGATGCTGGGCTGGTTCGAGAAGCTCATGATCCGCCGGTCGCGCGTCGTCATCGTGATTTGCCAGGACCTCGAGACGACCGTGCGCACCGTCGATACCGACGTGCCGACGGTGTTGATCGAAAACGCGCCCGGGTCGGGGGACGTCTCGGCGGTGGGCCGGGGCGATGCGATTCGCGCAGGGCTCGGGCTCGCGAAAGACACGCCCGTCGTCCTCTACACCGGAACATTCGAGAACTACCAGGGGCTCGATTTGCTCTACCGCGCGATGGCCGCGGTCGTGCGCACGCGTCCGGACGCGCGGCTCGTGATGGTGGGCGGCGAGCCCGCACAGGTCGCCGCCGCGAAGCGTGAGATCGACGCGCTGGGCCTCTCGAACGCGGTGATGTTCACCGGGCAGCGGCCCGCCGAAGAGGTACCGGCGTACCTCGACGCGGCGACCGTCCTCGCGTCGCCGCGCTCGACCGGCACGAACACGCCGTTGAAGATCTACCAGTACCTGCGATCCGGACGGCCGATCGTCGCCACCAACCTGCGCACGCACACGCAGGTGCTCACCGACGAGACGTCGTTCCTCGCCGATCCGCAGCCTGAGCCGTTTGGCGCCGAGATCCTGCGAGCGATCAGCACGCCGGACCTTGCCGCCGAGAAAGGCCGTCGGGCGCGCGAGGTGGCCGAGACCAAGTACAGCGACGAGGCGTTCATCGCGAAGACGCGCATCGCGCTCGGCCTGCTCGCCGAGGACGAGCGCCCCCAAGTGGCCGGAGGCGTCGCGTGAGCGCGAGCCCGGAGCACTACAGCTACAAGCACTACGCGGATCCGAACGTCGCCGAAGGCTTCGACGAACTGCGCTTTGGCGGGCCCATCGGACGATACCTGCTCGAGAGTCAGCAATCGATCCTGCTCGACGCGCTCGCGCCCATCGCCGGCAAGCGAGTGATCGACGTTGGGACGGGCACCGGACGCGCGGCGATCGGCCTCGCGCAAGCCGGAGCGATTGTCACCGGCATCGACGCCTCGGCCGAGATGTTGACGGTCGCCGCCGCGCGATCGGCCGCGGCGGGCGTGCACGTGACGTTCGAGCGGGGCGACGCGCACGCGATCCCGGTCGCAGAGCGGAGCGTCGACGCGACAGTGTGCCTGCGCGTGTTGATGCACGCGATCGACTGGAAGAAATGCGTCGCCGAGCTCTGCCGCGTCTCACGCTGGCGCGTGATCGTCGATTTTCCGGCGCTTGGAAGCTTCGCCGCGCTCGAAAGCGGCAGCCGCCGCCTCGCCAACGCGCTCGGCGCCAAAACCGAAGCCTATCGCGTGATGGCCGAAGCCGACGTGACGCGCACGTTCGCGGCGCAGGGCTTCCGGATCGTCGACGTCCGCCGCCAATTCGTGCTGCCTATCGCGCTGCACAAGGCCGTGGGCCAGATCGGTTTCACCAAGGGCATGGAGCGCACGTTCCGCAACCTGGGGTTCCTGCGGCTGCTCGGGTCGCCCGTGACGATGGTGGCCGAGCGGTGAGGGTGCTGGTCACGGGAGCGACGGGATTTACCGGCAGTCATCTCGTGCGGCACCTGGCGCGAGCCGGCCACGACGTCAAAGCGCTCGTTCGGCCCGCCGCGGCCAACGCCCCGTGGATGAAGCATGTGCGAGCGGAGCCGGTCGTCGGGGACTTACTCGACGCCGAGAGCCTCAAGCGCGCGGTCGAGGGCGTGGACGTTGTCTACAACATCGCCGCGTTGTACCGCGAGGCCGGGCGGCCGGCCTCGGAGTATCGGGCGGTCAACGCGCTCGCGGTGGGCCAGATCGTCGAGCTCGCGAAGGCCGCCGGCGCGAAGCGCGTGGTGCATTGCAGCACGGTCGGCGTTCACGGCGACATCGAGCATCCGCCGGCCAACGAGGACGCGCCGCTTCGTCCCGGTGACGTCTACCAGGACACCAAACTCGAAGGCGAGACACTTGGCCGCGAGACCGCGGCGCGCGTCGGCATGGACCTCGTGATCGCGCGTCCGTCCGGCATCTACGGCCCGCACGATCGGCGCCTCTTCAAGGTGTTCGGCAAGATCGCGCAGCGCCGGTTCGTCATGCTGGGCACGGGGACGAACTACTACCACGTGACCTACATCGACGACCTGTGCGAGGGGTTCATGCTGTGCGGGTCCGTGCCGGCCGCGGCGGGGCGGACGTACATCCTCGCCGGCGCCGAGGTCACGACGCTGCGGCAGCTCGTCGACATCACCGCGGACGTGGCAAAGGTGCCGCCGCCTCCGTCCCGGTTCCCGGTCTGGCCGGTCTGGGTGGCCGGCGCGCTCTGCGAGGCGGTGTGCGTGCCGTTCGGGATCTCGCCGCCGCTCTACCGGCGGCGTGTAGACTTCTTCCGCAAGAGCCGGGCGTTCGACATCAGCCGCGCGGAGCAGGAGCTCGGGTTCCGGCCGCGCGTGGGCGTCCGCGAAGGCATCGGGCGCACGCTGGAGTGGTACCGTGAGCAAGGGTGGATCTGACGACATGACGTCACGCGACATCCCCCGCGCGCAGGACCAGCTGTTCAAAGAGTCCGGCGGCGCGCGCGCCAAGTACAGCCAGCTCGTGGTCGGCAAGCCCGGCTGGGGCGCGCTCCTGAAGCACGAGCTGGTCGTGCTCCTCGCGCAAGCCGCGCCGGGCGCGCTCGGGCTCGCGTTGCGCAAGTGGATGTATCCGTGGCTGCTCGGCAGCTGCGGCCGGAACGTCGTCTTCGGTCAGAACGTCGTCCTGCGCCACCCGCACAAGATCCACATCGGCGATCGCGTTGTGATTGACGACAACTGCCTGCTCGACGCGAAAGGCGAGGCGAACGCCGGCATCAGGATCGGGAGCGGCGTCTTCGTCGGCCGCAACACGATCCTTTCCTGCAAGAACGGCGACATCGAGCTGGCCGACGAGGCCAACGTGGGCTTCAACTGCGAGATCTTCTCGGCGAGCCGCGTGCGCGTCGGGCGCGGCACGTTGATCGCGGCGTACGTCTACCTGATCGGCGGAGATCACGAGTTCGCCGACCGTGACAAGGCCGTGCTCGATCAACGGCGCGTGTCCGCCGGCATCAGCATCGGCGACGGCGCGTGGCTGGGCGCGGGCGCCAAAGTCCTCGACGGCGTAATGATTGGGGATCGCGCGGTCGTCGGCGCCGGTGCGGTGGTGCGCGATCCCGTGCCGCCGGGGGCGACGGCGGTCGGCATCCCGGCGCGGCTCGTCGGCGAGCCGCGCGAGAGCTGACGCGTTGGCCGTCATCACGATCGTGACGTCGGCGCCGCCGCTGACCGAGGGTGGCCACCTGGTCCTCGCGCGATCGCTCGAGCGCGCGCTCAACGACGCCGGTCACCGTGCGGGCATCGTGACCACGCCGTCGAATCGATTCGGCCGGCAAGGTCCGGCCTATCTCGCGAACTGGCTCACTGACGTCGGCATGACGGGCACCGGCGAGCGCGTCGATCAGGTGATCTCGTTGCGATTTCCCGCCTACGCCGTGCGGCACCCGAAGCACGTGTGCTGGCTCGTGCACACGATGCGCGAGTACTACGACCTCTGGGGTGATTTCTCGAGCCGGCTCTCGCCTCAGGCAAAGATCAAAGAGACCGCGCGCCGCACGATGATTCGCGCGGCCGACTCGTACTTCTTCAAAAGCCACGTCACGAAGCTCTACACGATCTCCGGCGGCGTCCGCGATCGGCTGGCGAAGTGGAATGGCGCAAAGGGCGAAGTGCTGCATCCTCCGCCGCCGCAGCGGGCGTATCGGTGCGACGACTACGGCGACTACTTCTTCTTCACGTCGCGGCTCTCACCGCTCAAGCGCGCGGATCTGATCCTCCAGGCGCTGGCGCAGCCGGAAGCGCGCGCGGCCCGATGCGTGATCGGCGGGGAAGGGGAGGACGAGCCGCGGCTGCGCAAGCTCGCGCGCGAGCTCGGCGTCGGCGACCGCGTGGAGTTTGCCGGCCGGTTGAGCGAGGACGACCTCGTCATGCACCTCGCGCGGTGCCGCGCCGTGATTTTCCCGCCGAAGAACGAAGACTACGGGTTCGTCACCGTCGAAGCGTTCGCGTCGGCGAAGGCCGTCATCACGGCCACCGACAGCGGCGGCCCGCTCGAGTTCGTGCGCTCGGGCGAAAACGGCCTCGTCGCGACGCCTGACGGTCCCGGTCTGGCGCGGGCCATTTCGCAGGTCCAGGCCAGCGTGGATCTCGCACGGCGGCTCGGCACGCAGGCCAGGCAGGACGTCGCGGGTCTGACGTGGGCCGCCACCGTCAAGAAGCTCGTGATCGTCTAAGGCAATGGATCCCGCTCCCGTCGAGCGCGTGGTCTTGTTCGACGGCGTCTGCAACCTCTGCAACGGTCTCGTCCAGTTCATCATCCGCCGCGATCCGCACGCGCGGTTCAAGTTCGCCGCGATGACGTCGTTCGAAGACGACACGCTCGTGCTCGTCGAAGACGGCCGGAAGTACGTCCGATCGGATGCGGTCCTGCGCATCGCGCGGCGGCTGCGCGCGCCGTGGCCGTTGTTGTACGCGTTCATCGTCGTGCCACGGCCTCTGCGCGATTGGGCCTACGACATCGTTGCGCGCCGTCGATACCGCTGGTTTGGCCGGCGGGAGGCCTGCATGGTGCCGACACCGGAGTTACGCGCGCGATTCGTGGAGTATCCTAACGAGCGAGGACGGTAAATGGGGTACAGCACGCCGCTCGAGGCCCGGCTCGCCAAGAAGACCACGCGCGCGATCACCGAGTTCGGGCTGATCGAGGACGGCGACCGCGTGATGGTCGGCCTCTCGGGCGGCAAGGACAGCTGGGCGCTCATGCAGATCCTGCACGTGCTGCGCGAGCGCGCGCCGATCGACTTCACGATCGTCGGCGTCAACGTGAACTCCGGCTACGCGGACTTTCAGCACAACCAGGTGACGCAGGCCTGCGCCGAGCGCGGCTGGGAGTGCCGGGTCGAGCACACGACGATCGGCGCGGTCATGGACGACCTGCTCGACGATGGGGACACGCCGTGCTCGCTATGCGCTCGGTTGCGCCGCGGCGTCCTGTATCGCGTGGCTGCCGAAGTCGGCGCGACCAAAATCGCGCTTGGCCACCACATGGACGACTTCGTCGAGACCGTGCTCCTGAATCTCTTCTTTCAGGGCTCGCTCAAGGCAATGCCCGCGCGGCTCGTCTCCGACAACAAGAAGCACATCGTCATCCGGCCGCTGGTGTTCGTGACCGAGGCCGAAGCGCGCACCTACACGCGCGAGTGCGCGCTGCCGGTGATCGGCTGCTGCTGCCCGGCCTGCGGTGACTTGAGCTTGAAGCGCCAGCGCATCAAGCGCCTCATCGCCGAGCTCGAGCTCGAACACCCCGACATCAAGAACTCGATGATCAAGGCACTCGGTCACGTGGTGCCGAGTCATCTGTTGGACACACGGCTCAACCCCGTCACCGAGATGAGCAGGGGTCTGACCCATGCTGGCGTAAGCCGGGTCTGACCCCCTTCGGCGCGTTCGATGCGAAACCTTCGATAGAGAGCCTCGCTGCCGTGCGATCCGTCATCCAGCGCGTTTCATCCGCCTCGGTTTCCGTCGACTCGCAGGTCGTGGCTCAAATCGGTCGCGGCCTCCTCGTGCTCGTCGGGGTGGCGGAGGGCGACGCTGCCGCCGATATCGATTACACGGCGGCCAAGGTCCGCGAGCTGCGCATTTTTCCGGACGACGAAGGCCGCATGAACCGATCGGTCGTCGAAGTCGGTGGGTCCGTCCTGGTCGTGTCCCAGTTCACGCTGCTCGGCGACGTGCGGCGGGGGCGCCGGCCCGGATTCGACGCGGCCGCCTCGCCCGACCTGGCCAAGACGCTGTACGACCAGCTGGTCGAGCGGCTTCGGTCCGACGGTCTCCCCATCGCGACCGGCGTGTTTCAAGCGCACATGGCTGTCGCGCTCGTGAACGACGGCCCGGTCACGATCCTGATCGATAGTAAAAAGCTGTTTTAGGCACCAGGCCCCAGGCACTAGGCACTAGCGAGTGAGAGGAGTCATCGTGAGACGAATTGCGATCGCAGTGACGATGATTGGCGGTGTATTGATTGCGCAGTCGGCCCGTGCGCAGTCACGGCCGCTCGTCACGGAAGATCCCGAGACCGTGCCGTCCGGCCACATGCTCGTCGAGACCGGCGTGGACTATCAGCATCAGGTCTTCTATCCCGCGTCGGGGTTGACCGGTAATCTCTGGCGCATCGGCACGCTCGGGCTGAGCTTCGGCGTGAGTCCGATCGCGGAAATCCAGCTCGATGGCGGCATCCGCAACCACTTGTCGATCACGAAGTTCGAGCCGGCGCCGCTGTCGTCGATGCTCACCGTGACCGGCACCAGCACCGGTGACTTCGAGGACCTGACGATCGGGACCAAGGTCCGGTTCATGAAAGAAACGGCCGGCCGGCCGGCGATGGCGGTTCGCTTCTGGACGAAGCTGCCGAACGCGAGCAACGAGAGCGGCCTCGGGCTCGACACGACCGACTTCAACTTCGATCTCAACATCGGCAAGACCGTGCGATCGGTGAGAGTCGTGGGCAACATCGGCTTCGGCATCCTCGGGGATGCCGTTCGGGGCGACAGCCAGAACGACGTGCTCAACTACGGCGTGTCGCTCGCGCGGGCGATGCGGCAGGACGTCGAGATCGTGTTCGAGATCAACGGGCGCGCGAGCACGCGCGCCGGCACGCCGCCGCCGGGCACCGAAACGCGTTCCGCGGTGCGAATCGGCGGGCGCTTCACTCACGGCCCGGTGCGCGTCGACGCGGGGTTGATCCTCGGCATCACGACGTTCGATCCGACGTGGGGCTTCACGACCGGGCTGACGTGGGTGTTCAAGGCGTTCGACGTGCAGTAGCCGGGTAGATCGTTTCGATCGCCGCAAGCTCGGCGGCGCGCTGCTCCTCGGTCCACCCGAGGATGCGCGCCATCACGCTGGCGGCGCATTCGAGCGCGCCGCGGCCGGGATGGCCGGCCGATCCAAGCGCCGTCCGCCGCAGCACCGCGTCGCCCAGGTGATGGGCCTGGGCGTGCGTCGCGGCGTAGGCGATCTCGGCCGCGAGGACTGGGGAGTGCGGCGAGACGCGCTCCAGCGAATCGATCGACTCGGCGAACCGCACGATCTCCGTGGCCTCCGTGCCGTACCAACTCGTCATGTGATCGATGATGTCGCGGTCGAGATCGCGCCGCAGCTCGCGGAGCGTTTCGATGAGGCGTCCCTCGGCGTCGGCGATGCCGGCATGCGGCAGCACGGTGGCGGCCGTGCGACACGGCTTGGCCGGCCGCCCGATGGCGCGCGCAATCTCCGTCACAGCGCGCTCGGCGGTCTCGCGCGCGGTCGTGTACTTCACGCCGATCATCGAGAACAGTCCTGCCGCGCCCCGGCGCCCGTGGTCGACGATTTGGGATTCCGGCATCAAGTCCAGCCGGCCGCCGCGGGTGGCAGCGGGCGTGAGGCCGTGGTGGATCATCCGGATGTCCTTGCGCTCGGCGGCGAGTGTCGGGAACGTCGCGTTGGCGTCCGCGAGAAACGCGTCGACGGCTTCAGCCGGCGGCTCGGTCTCATCGGCCGCGACGGCCGTCACCGACTGATGCGTGCCCACCAGCACGAAGCCGCTCCAGGGGACCGACGTGAGCATCCGGCCGAACGGGCCCGGCGCCGCCGTGGCGATGTCCTTCGCGGGCCGATTGAGCAGCATGTTCATCGCCCGCAGCATTGGCGGCGCCTGGTCGACGCCGAACGCGGACATGACGATCGGCAGACGGCCGCCCACGGCGAGCAGCGTCGCCGAGGCCTCGATCGTGTGCGTGCGGCCGGTCAGCTCATCGCGAACTTCGGCGCCGGTCACCCGATCGCCAGACTTCACGGGTTTGACGGCAGAGACGTAGTTGACCAGCTGCGCGCCGGCGTGTTGCGCCGCCAGCGCGACCGTCCACGTCAGTCGATCGGGATGCCGCGTCTGGTAGTCGTACCAGACGGCGCCGCCGGTGAGCCCGGCCGGGGCCACGCCGGGGAAGAGCCGCTTGGTCGCGGCCGCCGATTCGAGCTTGCCCTTCGGCAGGTGCAGCTCCGGCGAGACGTCGACGTTGCGGCGCCGCCCGATCTGGTCGTAGACGGAGAAGCCGGCCTTGAGCAGCCAGCGCGACCGGCGGGTCCACCGGTAGGTACCGATGAGGAAGGGCAGCGGCCGGAGCAGATGCGGCGCGATCCGCGCCCAGACGCGGCGCTCGGCGATTTGCCGCCGGCTCTTCTGAAGATGGCCGCCTTCGAGCGCGCGCAGCCCGCCGTGGATCGTGCGCTGATGGTTGAACGACAAGCCGCTGCCGAAGTCCGCGCGCTCGACGAGCGCGACCGACAGCCCGCGCAGCGCGGCATCGTAGGCGGCAAACAACCCGTGAATCCCGCCGCCCACGACCAGCAGATCGTACCGGCCGCGCGCGAGATCCTCGACGTTCCTCGGCATAGGTCTCAGCGTCCCCTATAGTATTTCGTCGATGACGACATCTTCGAATGCGCGCGTCCGAGCCTACTGGAACGCGCACATTCACGACCTCGAGATCACGACGCATCCGGTCGGCAGCCCGGGGTTCTTCGCCGACCTTGACGCCTACCACTTCGAGAAGCTGCACCACTTGCTCCGCCTGGTGGATTTCACCGCCTGGCGCGGGCGCGACGTATTAGACGTCGGTTGCGGAGCGGGAGTTGAGGTCGTGCGCTTTGCCCGCGGGGGCGCGCGCGTGGTCGGGATCGACCTCACGGAGAGCGCCGCGGCCCTGACGCGCGAGAACGTGCGCCAGCAGGGCGTCCAGGCCGCCGTGGCGGTGGCCGACGGCGAGGCCTTGCCCTTTCGCGACGCCTCCGTGGATTTCGTGTACGCCCACGGCGTCGCGCAGTACACGGGCGACGACGGCCGGCTCGTCCGGGAGTGCCGGCGGGTGCTCCGGCCCGGAGGCCTGGCGATGTTTCAGGTCTATCACCGGCGCTCGTGGCTCCATGTCCTGTCGAAGGTCATGAAAGTGCCGCTCGAGCACGAGGACGCCCCGGTCCTCAAGCGGTACACCATTGCCGAGTTCCGCGCCCTGCTCGGCGGGTTCTCGTCCGTGGAGGTCGTCACCGAGCGGTTTCCCGTCAAGAGCCGGTTGCACAAGGGCTGGAAGGGCACGATGTACAACACGTTGTTCGTCGGGACGTTCAACGCACTGCCGCGCACGGTGACCGGCCGGCTGGGCTGGCATCTGCTCGCGTTCTGCCGGAAGTAAGTCGAAATGATACCGGGAGTGATTTTACGCAAAACGTAAAATCACTCCCGGTATCATTTCGTCCGATGCCCGCCGTCAACTTCACGAAGGTGCACGCGTACGGCAACGATTTTCTCGTCGTGCCCGAAGCCGACGTGTCGGGGCGGAGCGACGTGGCGGCGATCGTCCGGCAGGCTTGCGATCGCCATCGAGGCATCGGCGCCGATGGCGTGATGCTCGTCACCAAGACCCGGGCCGGCGCGTCCACGCGACTGTTCAACGCAGACGGGAGCGTGTCCGAGCTTTCGGGCAACGGCGTCCGGTGCGTCGGCGCGTGGCTCGCGTTCGAGCGCAACCTGTCGGCGGGCGATGGCGTGACCATCGAGACCGACGCCGGATCGAAGGCGCTCACCTTTCTCGGCGCGAGGTTGCGCGTGACGACCTTTCGCGCGTCCATGGGCGCGCCGGACGGCGTGCGGCAAGTCACGCTCGACGTGGCGGGGGAGCGCGTGACGGCAGTCGTCATGCGCGTCGGCAACCCGCAGTGCGTCGTGCTCGAGCCGCCGACCGTCGAGCGGCTCCACACCGTGGCCGCCGGCCTCGCCGTGCACCCGTTCTTTCCGCAGGGCACGAACGTGGAGCTGGCCGCCGTCGAGGCGCCCGATCGCGTGCGGATTCTCATCTGGGAG